>JBBREX010000016.1:0-29244 GCA_038225245.1 Fimbriimonadales bacterium
TTGACATCTATGAAAAGGTGCGCAATAGGAAGTCTAAAAGTATCACCGATTATGTGTTGGAGGCGATTCGCGAAAAGCTGGCACGCGAAAGAGAGCACGACTTGCATGTTGGTTTTCAGCAGTTGGTAAGAGCGCTCGATCAGGATAATTGCGTGGATTGGCAGGACGCACAGCGTAAAGCGATGGCGCATGCCGGCGATTAATCAGGGCGAGATTTACGACTACGACTTTGGACCTCAGCAAGATCAACGGCAAGAGGGTAGGCGCCCTTGCCTGGTCGTACAAACTGATCTCCTCAATGGAGTCTTGGGTTACCCGCTCACCATTATCGTACCTCTGAGTACGAAAGGCCGAGCCAGTCCTTCCCACGTAAAAATCCAGCCTGCACCGTTGAATGGCTTAGATCATGTTTCGTATGCGAAATGCGAACAGATTTATACAATCCCGTGCGAGGGGCTTTCTCACCGGCGAGGCGCGATCTCGCAGCAAGACTCATTCCGAATAAAAGAAGCGCTGAGAATCGTTCTCGCTCTATAGGTGCCTAAGGTCATTCGCCTCGGGCTTCTTCCCTTGCCTGTGATGGTCGATGGTTTCGGACGTATCCATAGCCGCCGGCGATCATCGCCAGTCCCAGGGCCATTAGGATGCCGACCCGCACTCCTGGATCTAAATAGGACAAATCGTACGCGAGCACCTTAACCAACGTCGCCGCAAAAACTGCCATGCTGAAATATCGCAGGATGGACGCTCGGTAGAGAAACCCCAGTACAAGTAGAAGGGCCGCATAAATGATCCATCCCACCGTAATCGCGGCGGACGATTTCAACCCAAGGCCTGCCTGGCCAAGGAGAAGCTCGAATAGGCTTGTTTCAAGTAGCCAAATGAGCATAGTGGCAACGATAATTACCGGCCGGGCTCCAGAAGTGATGCGGGCCGTTACCGCCGAAACGCACATGGTTAGCAGAATGAATGCAAGGAGAAACGAGGTGCGTAAGGTTGGCCCCGAAAGCTGAAAGATTTCATAACTCAGCAAAGCCGCTCCGAGGGAAATCCAGGCGAGCGTTGCCGCCGAGCTCCACCTTGTCTTAAAACCCACCGCGACGCATAACACGCAATAGAATGTAGGACCCAAATTCATCGCCATACCCGAATCGGTACCGATGATGCGATTGAAGGTGATATCGATGATTCGTACGAAGAGTAAGCCCACCACTGAACCCACACATCCAATCAAAAGCTGAAGTTCATTTTTCGGAATCTTGCGTTCCGCCGAATACGTTGCGAAAACGGTCGTTCCGATAAGTGCCGCCGCCAAAAAAATATCTCCGAAAGCTCCTATCTCCGCATGAGAAATGATCGTTGAGTAGCGAATGAGAGCGAGCACCACAACCAGCCAGCAAAGCAAAGTAGAAGCTAGGGACCGAAACTTGATAGAAAGCATCCCAAGCAAGAGCGAGTACGCCATCCAACCCACGGTGATGCCTATCTCACCCGGTATCTGCGTCGCCGATCCAAAAGATACGCCGAGGAAACGTGTAAAGAGAGCAAAGATCAATAGGGCTCCCATACTAAGAATCAGCTCCGGCGCCTTGACGCATCGATGGATGGCGAACGCTGCCGACAAAGAAGCCAATATCAACGCCAGGATCCCTGCGCATTCCGTTATCGGATTCAGGACCTGGTCCGCCGCTACCACGTAAGCGATTACTCCCAAAGCCAGTTCCACTGCCCCCAACGCCGCGCTCAACCTCGAATGTCGAACCAGGGATATCGCGGCAAAGACGATAGATAAGCTGGCAAGGATCGCCACTGGAACGACGCCGTCCCAACCGAAAGGAACCACTGTTGCCGCTATAAATACGCTGGACGCAAGCAATCTTTGAGATGCGAGTAAGCGAGATCGCAGGATAAAGCCGAGCGCGGCAAGCGTAACCGAGAACATTGCAACGTGAAGGGATCCAGACGGCCCGTCCTTTAACCAAAAAGCAAACACGGCAGAGCAAACAGCGACGATCGGCAAAAAGAGCATGTTGGGGTCGAAAATATTATCTTCGTACGCAAGAGAATAAGCGACAATGCAGATCACGATATCGGCGTAAAGCAATGCGATCCGTATAGACCACGGGTTATGGGAAAAAAAAGCAGGCCCAAGAGCAAAGCCGGAAAGGGCGGTGAGTGCAATCGCCGCTACCCACCAGCGGTTCCGAACCGAAATGAACGCGCAAGGAAGCACGATCGCAAAATGAAGAGTCGCGTTGAGAGCCACGTTTTGGTCCCGCATGGGAAGGACTGCTCCGACTAATCCCCCGATGAGACCAATGCCCAAGAAAGTCGGCGACGATCGCCATGAGCTAAATCCTAGGTTAGCAAGACTCAAGCTCATGAAGAGAACAACTAGAATTTCGCCTTCGTATAGTCGGTGAAATACATGCCCGGCGGCAAAGGAGAAATAAAGTCCGCATGAGCCTATTCCGACTAGCAATTGGCCGAAGTCTTCCCGCTCTTCCCGCTTCCAGAGGCCTAGACCGATGAACGATAGGCAGATGGCAACGGCGCCTGAGAACTGGACCAAGGGAGTAATCCATCCTCTACTAATGCCCAACCCTACGAGGTAAGCCACCCCAAGCAAGAAGACGGCTGCTCCGACTCGGGGCAAAACTTGGCCACCAAGTTTGTACTCCGCGTCTTCCCTATTCTTCGGCGTGACCGGCCCTTCCTGAAGCGAATTGGGTGCGGAAATGATGGGTGGAGTCGGAGGCGACGGAGGAGAGGATGGATGGAGAGTCGGCGGCGGCTTAGGGATTGGCGGTGGAACGACCGGCTGAGCGCGAGGACGGAGAACGTCCTCGACCGGCAAAAGGCGCCGAGATAACTGCTCGACTTGCCGTTCCAGGAACCCGATGCGTGCCCGTAGTTCTTCGAGTGGATCGCCGGACATCATGCCCACCAGCTCCCAAAATTAACCCAATCGCTAAGAAAGTTCAGCGAGTTCCACACATTTTACGTGAATTTCAAATAAAGTCTCGTAAAATGCTATTGGGTCGCCGGTCTTGCTCGGCGGCTTAAACTATCGTTACGGGGAAAAACAGACTGATGAATATTCATGTTTCAAACTTTCCGTGCAAAGCTCGCCTTGGGCTCACGGCCCTGGCTAGCTTCGCACTCGCAGCCTCAAGCATGGCTGCCGTCCTTTACAATAATGGACCTTTGATCACGCGCACAGGAGTAGGCTCGGGAGGCGCCGACGTTTCCGAAGTACAAACTTCGCTGCTTCTCAATACCTATGGCTTCGGCCATCAACAGTCGGCGGGCAACCGCGTTGCCGACGACTTTACACCCACGGGCGCCGGCTGGCACGTGACCGGATTCACTTTTTGGGGGTACCAAACCAACTCGGGAATCACCTCCACGATCAATCATGTGAATGTGCGGATCTGGGATGGCCCTCCGAAACTCGGCACCAGCCTGGTCATCGCCGGCGACACGACGACGAACGTTATGACGGCGACCGTCTTTTCCAGAATTTATCGGATTTTGGATACCGACAATGCCGGAACCACCGTTTCACGCCCGGTCATGAAGCAGACCGTTGTTCTTGGCACGGCGGTGGATCTCGTGGCTGGCCACACCTACTGGGTGGATTGGCAGAGCGGGGGAAGCTCCTCGTTTTCAGGACCTTGGTGCCCCCCAGTCACTATTGTTGGCCAAACCGGTAAACCGGGAGCCAATTCGGAGCAGTACACCATGGCAACCCTGGCTTGGGCTGATCTGTTTGATGCCGGCGCCAATGCCGCGCAAGACCTGCCCTTCGAAGTCAATGGAACCCAGCTCGGAGGCGGCGTAGATATTCCTCCCACCGACTTCACCTTCTTCCGTGGCGTTCAGGAATCTGGCGACCTTAGCAGCCTAGCCATCAGCGACGACAACTATCTTGTGGCCCGAAATGGAGTCACCGCTCTTCGAACGGAGTCTCCGATTACGTTGCGCGTCTCCTCGGTCTCGCCGCTGGGAACGCCGACGAACTTTGGCTTCAAAGTTGAGAATCACGTTTCGATCACTGGCCTCACCCAGAGAACCGACCTCTTCGATTACGTAGCGGGTTCGTACGAAAACGAAGATACTCGCTCCGCGACTACCACCGACTCGGTGGTTCAAGTAGCGGGCACGAGCCCGGCTCGGTTTGTGGAAACCGGTACGAACGCGATCAAGTCGCAGGTACGAATCCGCGCCGACGGCCCCGTGTTTACCAACACCTGGCGCTCGTTCTTCGATCAGACGGTCTGGCAAATCAGCTAAGACCGACACGACCAAGCCCCGCCATTTGTTTGAATGGCGGGGCTAATTCTTTTAGCGGGCTACGCTTTTCGGCGGCTTGCGGTCAACGACTTTGCTCTCGAAAGGCTCGTCGGACTGGCCTGCATACTCTTCCAGTAGCATCTCTTTCGTATAAACAAACTGCTCGCGGTGATAGTCGGCAAGCTCGAAGTCCTTGCGTAAGATGATCGCCCCCGTGGGACAGGCGTCTTGACAGTAACCGCAAAAAATGCAGCGGATCATGTTGATTTCGTAGCGCTTGGCATAACGCTCGCCCGGCGAATATCTCTCTTCATCCGTGTTCTCCGCCGATTCGACGAAAATACAACGCGCCGGACAAGCTCCCGCGCACAACGAACACCCGATGCATTTTTCCAGGCCGCTCTCGTAACGGGTGAGATAGTGCCGCCAGCGCGTGCGAGGATATTGCTCGCGCATCTGCTCGGGATACATCACGGTAACTTTCTTATGCTTGAGGCGGCGGGCGGTGATTCCGAATCCCCCCAGAATAGGCTTCACCACGTCCCTAAGCAACTCGACGCTCATGCGACCTCGCTTTCGAGGGTGCGAGGGGTGAGCTCGATGAGCTTGTTATATTTGCGCTGCTTCACCTTTTCCTGCAATTTGAGAATCCCGTAGATCAGAGCATCGGGCGAAGGCGGGCAACCGGGCACGTACACGTCTACCGGTACGACCTGGTCGGCCCCCTGGACGATCGCGTAGTTGTTATAGACGCCACCTGAAGACGCGCAGGCGCCCATGCTGATGACCCACTTGGGCTCCGGCATCTGGTCATAGATCTGGCGCAAAACCGGTGCCATTTTCTTGCTCAAACGGCCCGCGATGATCATCACATCTGCCTGCCTGGGAGTGGCTCGGAAAGCCTCGGAACCGAATCGAGCGAGATCGAATCTCGACGCGACCGTGCTCATCATTTCGATGGCGCAGCAGGCCAGCCCGAACGTGAGGGGCCATAGTGAATTCGCCCGCGCCTGGTTGAGAAGATAGTCGAGGGAGGTGACAACGACATTGCCGCCCTTTTGCATATCGCCGATCACTGGCGTCGAGCTATCGTGAAGTACCAGGGTTTCAATTCTTTTGGGCATAAGCGGCTCCGGGGGGTTGGCCCGCATCTTCCTACGGATTCTACCGCTCACCGTCACGTTGTCAGTTCCGTAGGGCACTTTCGCCGAAAGCGCCGCGGAAGGGAACGATCACAGGCCCTCTCCCTTCAGCTTCGCGAAAAGGAGAGGGAAATTTGGCCGAAATTAGTCGATGCGGGACAAGTTGACCTTAGCTTCCGTGGGCTGGCTTGGTCCGAACGTAACGTTCTTGATCGTGTAGTCGGCTTTTTGAGCGCCGGCCCCATCGACTCGTAACCACATCGTGCCCTCGGCAGACATCGGAGCGTCTCCCTCCGTTTCCTTATAAACGTACTTAACCTTGTAGCAATCGGCGGTGCCTACCTTCTCCATTCCAAGATAAGTATAGGTCGCTAGAGCTGCTCGGGTTCCCTTATCTTTATCAGCCGAGAATTTGTTTACCCAAGTCTCGTTGACCTTAAGAGCTTTGTCCGGGTAAACAAACTCGTTGACATTGTCGAGACGGGCATTCTTCATCTCGTCCGGCTGGTCCGACTTCTTTTCGACGACCTTGCCATTTGGCTTCAGCGTTAAGGTTGCGGTTTCACTGGGAACCATCGCGCTCATATCCTGCTCGCCCAGCATCAAGGATACGTCGCTCGTCTTTTCTTCCAACACCGTATCGCCCGATGGCTTTACTTCGATGACTTTATTGGTGATCGTGGCGCTGAATTTCACATCTTGAACGCCTTGGCCGAAGTCGGACTTGAAGGTCGTAGCTAGTTTCAGTTTGCTGGTCATGCCGGCTTTCGGCTTCCATTCGATCTTGACCGCATCTTGGGCCAAACACGCAGAGGCCACTAGCATGGCGGAAATAACTAAAATCGTTTTTGCTTTCATTTCGTTCGGGAAAACTCCTTTGCAGATATCTAAAACTTACCCAATTTGACGTTCCTTACGTCGGGACCATTTGCGGAACTGTAAAATGCGTCTGATGCGCCTCGATCGTCGGTCCTCTTCCCTTCCCCTCTCAAACGTCCGAATCGTCGATCCGTTTTGGTCGAAGTGGCAACAAATACTTAAAGAAACAACCCTAGAAATCGAATATCAAAAGTGCATCGAAACGGGCCGGGTGGAGAACTTCCGGAGGGCAGCGCGAGGCGAAAGGGGCACTTTCCAAGGCAAATACTACAACGATAGCGATGTCTATAAGTGGGTCGAAGCCGCGTCCTATCTCCTTTCCGCGCTTGGACCGGACGCCAGAATCGAGAAAAGGCTTGACGAGGTTGTCGCTGCGATTGCATCGGCTCAGATGGCGGACGGCTATATCGATACCTTTTTCCAAGTCCAGCATCCTCATCTGCGTTGGAGAAATCTCGGCAATATGCACGAGCTGTATTGCATGGGACACTTGATCGAATCCGCCATCGCTCATCACGAAGCGACCGGCCAACGCACCCTGATCGATGTCGCGATCCGGGTTGCCGATCATATCGACGGCATCTTCGGCCCCGGCAAGCGCAGCGGATATTGCGGCCATGAGGAGATCGAGCTAGCCCTCATTAAGCTCGCTAATTGCGTCGCTGAACCGCGCTACGCCGACCTCGCCCGCTGGATGATCGACTGCCGAGGCATGAAGCCTTCCCCATTCGAAAGGGAGCTCCAAGACGAGGAGGCTATGGCTCTCTCCCCTTGGGCGCCCGCCTGGTTTCTCAAAGACGGTAAATATTCGGGTTCCTACGCTCAAGACGACAAGCCATTGCGGGAGCAAGAGCGTGTTCAGGGTCACGCCGTACGTACAACGTACTTGCTCGCCGCCGCCACGGAAGCGTTCTCCGGCCGGGGCGACCAGTTGGTGGAAGACGCGTTGGAGCGCCTTTGGACGAACCTCACGGAACGCCGAATGTATCTAACCGGGGGCATCGGAACCTCGAGCGCCAACGAGGGTTTTACTCACGATTACGATCTGCCCAATCGCACCGCATACGCCGAAACCTGCGCGGCGTGCGGCCTCATTTTTTGGGCCAATCGGCTTGTTCATATGACGGGCGACGCCCAATACGCGGACGTCATGGAACGCGCGCTTTATAACGGCGCTCTTAGCGGCATCTCGCTCGCCGGTGATCGGTTCTTTTACGACAATCCTCTGGAAAGCACGGGCGAGCACCACCGAGTTGAATGGTTCGAGTGTGCATGCTGCCCGCCCAACATCGCCCGCCTCATCGCTTCACTGGGTACGTACTTTGTTAGCTCTTCCGAGGACTCATTTTGGATCCACATTCCTGCCGCTCTCGAAGCAAAATGCGTGCTTGCTGGAGTTCCGATCGAAGTCAACTTACAGTCCAACTACCCATGGGATGGGGAGATCGAGATCGACGTTCGGGCCGAACGTCCGGCCCACTTTAGCTTGCACGTGCGCATTCCCGGTTGGTGCGAACATGCGCAGGTCGAGCTAAACGATGTTATGCCAGAGATGGAGTTCGCCGATGGATATGCCTCATTGATCCGTGAATGGAATTCGGGAGACCGCTTGAAATTTTCTTTTGACATGCCTCCTCGCTGGACGGTCGCTAATCCCAAGGTACTCGAGAATGCTGGGAGTGTAGCTCTCGAACGGGGGCCACTCGTTTATTGCCTCGAAGAATGCGACCTTGGCGGGCCGGTGCAGCAATTTGCCGCCGATCCGCGCGGCGAAGTCCATATCGACGAGGGTCCACTCGAAGGTACGGTTGGATTGAAAGTGGCAGGTGGCGCCGTTACCTCCCAATCCGACGAGCTTTATCAGCCTCTCGAAACATGCCGACTCGATCTAAAAACCCCAACCTTCGTCCCTTATTACGCTTGGGATAATCGAGAGCCGGGGTCGATGCAGGTTTGGCTAAGGACCGCTCCGCATCCTTCCTAAGCCGATTTGCGTAGGAACGCTAGGATTGCTCACATGAAACGACTAACCACCTCGCTCCTCCTGTTCCTCGGATTTGCCATTTCACTCACGGCCCAAGATCTGGATCAGAAAGTGTCTTATCAAGCGGTTGCCCAGCCAGTTTCCCGCGCGTTGCTCGATGTTGAAAAGCTGACCCACCTGAAGATTGCGTCAACTCCCTCCGTCGATCGCGAGATCGTTTTCATCGACGTGCGCGACGTCAAGGCGGGTGATCTGCTCGATCGCCTCGCGATCGTCTGCTCGGGTGAATGGAAGGTCGAAGGCGACAAACGAACGCTCATACGAAAGAGCGGAATCGATGCCAAGGCCAGGAGCCGAGAGTTGCAAATGCGTACGGAGGCCGTTCGGGCTGAGCTGAAGAAGATTACGATCCAGACAACGGAAAAACCAAAAGATTTGAAGGATCAGGCCAAGAAAGCAGCCAGCGCCGTCTTTGGAGGTCCGCAGGGAGCGATGGGCCGAGCGATCATTTTGCTGGCGAACCAAGTCGACCCCAGAATTCTGGCCGCTATCGAGCGGCATGAAAGGGTGGTTTTTGCCGCGAACCCAACTCGAATGCAGAAACCCTTGGGCGGTCCTACGGACTCCATTCTTGCCAATTTTGTGCGCGAGCACAATGAATTCGTCGCTCAAATGCGAACCGCCGAAGAGGGCAAGGAGAAGACTGAAGACGAGAAAAAAATGGAAGAGTTCATGGCTCGTTTCGCTCCTGGCCTCAACAAAACGCCTCTCAACGGCAATCCTTCGAAGGCCCTCTTGATCGCATCTCGCGAACGGTTTTCGGGATCGATTCAGCTCGAGCTTCGCCTGTTCGACGACAAAGGCTTGACCATGATCAGCGGCGTTCAAAGTCTAGCAATCGATCCCTCCCCATTTGACTTCGCCGCCCTCGCCGGTGGCAGTGACCCAACCGTGCCGGTCGACCCCGCTAGCCCTGCCGCCAAAAAACCGGACACTGATCCCGATCCTACGCCCTTAGAGTTTTCCGCCGACTCCCTTGCGATTTCGAAAAGATTCAGAAGCATGGCGAACGGTCCTGGTTCGGATGCAACGATCTTGAGCGACGCCTTGCTCGCCAAGCTGATTCGGCCCGATCTGATCGATCCACTCGCTTACGGCACCTCCGATGCTCTAGGCACCGTAGCCAAAACTCGAAAATTGAACATAGTCGCTGATTTGCCGGATTCGCTACTGAACCCGATGAGAGCCATTCTGGGCCGGGAAAAGAGCACGGTGGGCGGTTTCTTGACCGATCTGCGAGCCGGTAAAGAGGCGAGCGTCACTCTGGCAGATGGCTGGATGATGATTGCTCCTGCCAAGCCCGAAGAAAGCACCCGCCTGAGGCTCGACCGGGTTGCTTTAGCTAAGTTCATTGGAGCGGCTCAAGCTAAAGAAGTCCCCTCGCTCGACGATTTCGCCGAGTTCGCCGCTAAGACGGAGGACCCGTTGGACATGCCGGCGGGAGAAGTCGCGCTCATGATCTTCGCCCCCGGCGCGCTCTCGCAAGGATTTACTGAGCGTAATTGGGACATGCTGAAACTATATGGGCTCCTCGGACAAAGCCAGCGTCAAGCCTTGTTTAGCGGCGCGAAGCTGCCATTAGCAGGTCTGATTCCCGGGCAAACCGCAATCGTTCAACGCTTGACCTTTGGCGCCGACGCCCATCTTATCGTAGATCACCCAGGCTCCAAGCCAAAAGAGGAGCAGGGATTCATGGACTTGATCGCCGGCAGCATGTTCAGGGATTCAAAGGACTACCGCGACGAGCCGACCGAGATCATGCCGAACGGCCTGCCCGCGGAAGGGTATTTCGATCTGAAGGTCAGTCCCGATCATTTTGTCATTCCGCAGGGGAAAAAGGGCAGTCTGATAAGCAGTATGGGGGCTCTAGGCAGTGCCGAGCTCGCCATGATCAGCTATATCAGGGAGGAACCCGCATTCAAAATGGCCGGGGAATGGATTCCCGCCATCGAGAAAGTTCGGATCGGGGACCGCTCCGAGCTCGCATTTACGTTCCATCTTGCCCCCGCCGTGACTGTCAAGCAAACCCTAGTCGACGACCGTATCGACAAAAACGCCACTACCACGGATATGGAACATCTGCCGGAAGATTTCCGCGCGAAAATGGTCAAGCGGCTCGAGGCATTCAAGAAGTCGCCGTTTCCTTTCCTCCCTGGCATGTTCGGTGGGGGAGCGCCTCCCCCTCGGTGATTCTCCTCGGCAAAGGTCGCTGCCGTCGAAAAACTTCCGGCTTGGACCACCTCCGGGCACCGATTACCGAAAAGTTAAGAGTATTTCGGCGGCTTGGAAGATTTGCCGGGCGGAGTTTTCTTAATCGGCCCCGTTTCGCGGTCTCTCTGAAGGTAAGGACTCCATTGGCTGCTCGGCGTATGGGTGAGCTCGGCCGTTCGGGCGAGGAACATTCCTAGGGCGTCGCCATATTCATCGAGGCTGAAGTTGATTCGGCTCGCCAATGTCAACGGCCCCACTGGAGCGACAAATCCGTACTTGATCAAAATCGTGAGGGTTAGTTCGGCGGGTTTTCCCAGGACTTTGATTGGCCTCGGTGAAAATCGAAACTTTGGCCTTGCCAACGTGTAAAGTTTCCAGAAACCGGCAATAATTTCGGATCGCGAAGCCGTCGTCGAGGTTGCCGCGCCAAGCTCCGGATTGGATAAGTGAAGAATGCTCGCCAAGGCACGGCCTGCTTGAGCGAGACTTGCCTGAACTTCGGCGCTCGTAACCGGGGGTTCGTCGCGAATATGTGCACCAAAGGCTGCTTGTCCAACGAGAACGATGCCAACAATCCAGGCAATGTTGTGGGCTTTCCGCATGGTAATTTGCAGCTTATCCCAAAACCAAAGGCATGGGGTGCACTTACTCTGTCTTTCACGAAACCAAGCGTTGTATGATTCGGCCCCTAACCCCTCGTGGATAGTTCAGAGCGCGAAGCTCCAGCTGGCGGCGATTTCGCCGAAAGCGCCGTTTTTGTCTTTCTTTACCCTGTTCGTCCCTCGTGGCAATTCCCTCTCCAGCGGGACAGTCATTACAGAACTTAGAGTCTCGCCGTGCTTTCTGCGAAAGCGCCTACCCAACGGGGAGTTGTCCCGCAGGGCCGACGGTTCGATTCGAGTATGCTATGCCTACTCAAATCACCTAGGAAAAGGATTTCCACATGCCAGTGATCGTCGATGTCGTCGCCCGCGAGATTTTGGATAGCCGCGGCAATCCCACTCTTGAAGTCGATGTGCTCCTCGACGACGGATCGTTTGGCCGGGCGGCCGTCCCCAGCGGAGCGAGCACGGGCCAATTCGAAGCGGTCGAGCTGCGCGATGGGGACAAGAAACGTTACGGAGGCAAGGGCGTCCTTCACGCGGTCGAACATGTCAACGATACGTTAGCCCCCAACCTTCTCGATAAAGATGCGGCCGATCAGGGGGCTATCGACGACACCATGATCAAGCTCGATGGCACCCCTAACAAGGCCAAGCTTGGGGCGAACGCCATCCTCGGGGTCTCCCTTGCCGTAGCAAAGGCGGCCGCCAGTTCAGCGGGGTTGCCCTTATATCGATACGTGGGGGGAGTTTCCGCCCAGGTGCTTCCCGTGCCGATGATGAACATTCTAAACGGGGGCCAACATGCGGATTCGAATGTGGATTTTCAGGAGTTCATGGTGTTACCCATCGGAGCGCCCTCGTTCACAGAGGGGCTGCGCTGGGGAACCGAAGTTTTTCATGCATTAAAGGGTGTCTTGAAGGGCAAGGGACTGAACACTGGGGTTGGCGACGAAGGCGGATTCGCTCCCAATTTGGAGTCTCAAGAACTTGCCTTCGATTACATTCTGGAAGCAATCGGCAAGGCGGGATATTCGGCGGGCAAGGACATTTGGCTAGGCATCGATGCGGCAGCAAGCGAATTCTACAAAGAAGGGACCTATCGGTACAAGGCAGGCTCGGTTCAAACACGGTCGGGAGCCCAGCAAGTCGAATATCTCGCTCACCTTTGCGAAAAATATCCCATCATCAGCGTGGAAGATGGCCTCAGCGAGGACGATTGGGATAGCTGGATTGCCCTCACCCAAGCGCTCGGGGACAAGGTGCAGCTCGTCGGCGACGACCTCTTCGTTACAAATGTCGACCGCTTGCAACGAGGAATCGACAAACGCGCCGCCAATTCGATTCTGATCAAAGTGAACCAGATCGGCTCTCTCACGGAGACCCTAAACGCGGTCGAAATGGCGAAAAGGGCGGCTTTCACTTCAGTGATGAGCCACCGCTCCGGAGAAACGGAGGATGTCACGATCAGCCATCTCGCCGTCGCCACCAATTGCGGACAAATCAAGACGGGCGCGCCGAACCGGACCGATCGCGTGGCGAAGTACAACGAGCTGCTCAGAATCGAAGAGATGCTTGGGGCGAGCGCCTTTTACGGAGGCAAGTCCGCATTCGGTAAATTGACTTCGCGATTACACTGAAAATGCCTTCCCGCCGATAAAGCGGAAAGGCATCGTTTCCCCGAACCCGCACTTGCTAGGTGCGGACAAGGGAGTTAAATTCCGACCTTTCGCCCCGTAATCAATGACATGAGCAACATCACGACGAAGAGGACGATGAAGATGTAGAAGAGGGTGGCGGCGATAGATGAGGCCGTGCCCGCTATCGTGGTAAAACCGAATAGCGCAGCTACAAGCGCGACTACCATAAAGATCAAAGCCCAACGTAGCATGTTTATACTCCTTGCTTTGCGGCCTTGCGAACCGCGGCTAAGCATAAAGACTACTGAGAGCCTAGGGATGGTTCAAGAAAATTTCTACCATGTACTCACCATTTTCGGTCCTAAAAACCCGCAAAGTTGCTCGATATGATATGTGTCATGGCCAAGAAGCATGTTTGCCTGATCCGAGAAACTTACCGGACCGCGCTCGGGATGAAGAAACGTCTGGGTCCAATGCTCGATTGGCACGAGTCCCAAAAACGTCACAGTTTCCTGCCGTTCCTTAGCGAAGTTAGCTAACTCCGCGTGGATATCCTTGCTGCGGTAGTTGTTGTCTACCGCCATTTTGCCTTCATCGAAAGCCTCGATGGGACCTCCAGGATTGTCAACCGCCGATTGCATCCGGGCTCGGACAATCGGCTCCCAGTCGGCGAGGTGGGCGATAATCTCACGGGGTGTAAACCGGTCGGGATCTTGACGCTCGTCGAACCTCGCCTCCGAAATCTGATCGAATAGTCGAGAGAAGATATTGGGGGCAAGGGGGAGCGCTATCATGAGATAGGGATTCATAGTGCGAGCGTACCCCTGGCAGGCTTCGATCACCAATAGCTTTCCACCGTATAGATCACCTTTCGTATCTCGTTTGCCTTAAGGACCACATTGAACTCGATCGTGTCGGAATCCAGCTTGGTAAAGTCGGTATTGTTTTCGACAATTTTGAATTCACCGTAATGGCGCTCGATGATGGTCACGTTTTCGCTCGTCTCCTTGCGATTGCGAACCTCGATAACGAATGTTTCGCGTGCCCCGCGAATGTGATTCTTATCCGCTGCATCACGAATATAGGCAAACGCCGTTCGCTTTCGTTCCGCTACGATATCGAAGGCGTGTCCGACCACCAGGGACAAGTTTTCATCTTTCGGCGTGTGGTCGATCTGCTCTTCGCCAAGCATCTGAACCGAGCCCGTGCTGTCTCGCTGAAAGACTTTGATCCTTCCCATCGGCAAGGGCATTCCCAGCTTACTTGCCTTGTCGTTCTTGAATTCGATTCTGATCTGGGGCTTGATCTTGCCCGTACCAACCTCCCCCTCGCTGGGACGGTAGCCAGGATAAACCCGCATGGCGTCGATGACGAGCTTCTTGGTTACCGGAACATCCACCGCTTCCAGAAGGGAAACTTGTTTCATTTCCTTGTTTCGGACGGTCGCCGGGCGAGTCATGGTGTAGAGGTGATAATCGGCGAATTGCTCCTGCTGAAAGTTATCCTTGGCCGCTGATTCCAATGCCCGGTAACCTCCGCCTGCCATACCACCTTGGGGCATGTTTGCAACCCGCTGAACGTCCCCCGCGAGCAGCTTTAGCTTCGCCTCCCTGAAGCTCGCGCCCGACTGGTTGTTGAGGGTAACCCATCCTTTGAACGAGCCGAGCTTTCCCGCCTTGTCCAGAGATAAGACATAATCGGCCGCCCAGCTCATCCCCTTCGATAGATAGCTCAGCTCGACCCTGTTGTCACCCGCCGATTCCGATTGCAAATCCCAAAGGAGTGTTGGCTTGCTGATGAGTCCGTCCGGAATCGACGCCACTTCTATCTCTCCGCTCGGATCCAGGAGAATCCGTCCATCGTCGGTCCGGATCACCATCCCGTTGTAAGTCTGCTGATGATTCCCTTCCGCATCGCCCACGATAACCGTCGGAGCACTCAACAAGGTGCCCGCTATTCGTTCCTTCGCCCCATTTGGAAGCACTCGATTGAAAATAACGCGTCCTCCCACCGCCTTATTGAGAATGGCAGCGGAACTGATGAGATCGTACTGATAGTTCTGCTCGAGGACCTCGAACGAACCGGGGGACGAGAGGCTTCGGATGGCCACGCTGGAAGGCTCGATCATTTGAGCGACGTCTTCCACCGCCACCGTCTGCCGCCCCATCTTCAGGCGCATCGTTCTGGTTTCCTTGATCAGGGCGAACCCTTGATTATAAATCGTCAGCTCGGTGCCTTCGGATTGCAGCAACGGGCTCAGCAATAGCGCTATCGAAAAATGAAGCAGCATGGTTCGGACCTCCTGTGTACATTAGAAATGGACGTGTAAGCGGTGGGAAAGGGTAACTGTGCATCTGGATTCCTGCCGAATCGCTTGTCGAGAGCCCAGCTTCACGTGCGGTTCAGTTACAAGACTTATGTCGCCGTGTCCGGTCGGTGCCCTGCGACGAACAGACCCGGCTAAGGACGCCACCAAGGATTTGCGCCATCATTCGAGCTCTTCTTAAAGTCGTTTGGGAGGCCAATCAAGCTCGGCACGTAATCCGACGCACGGTCATCCTCATGAGTCGTGCGAAGCTGTGATTTCTTATGCGTGCGCGCGTGGCTGTCGCCGAACATCGCGTTCATAAAGCCGGAATGTCGGACCATGCTGCGCCGATTCTCCGCCGAGTCGTACCAGGTTTCGGGAGTGTCTGGCCAGGTATGTTGCCCGGCGTTGGAAGGTCCGTCCGTGAAGACGATCGTGGTCGGCGTGAACGGCATTTCGCTCTCCGTCATGGAGACCTGGAGGTCGTAGTACCGGCCGCGTTCGTAATTGCCCGACCAACGCGTGACATACGCGTTTAGCCAATAGCTGCAATGCCGATTGCGAAAGTAGTCGCGGGAATTCGCGTACGACGCATTGTAAGGGGCCGAGCCTTCGTCACTGGGGCAGCGCCACATGTCGCGGTTCTTCGCGTAGGGCTGCAACAGATCAGTCCAGCTATAGCGAAATCCCCCTTGGTCATAAAGCCACAAAGGAAATCGGCCATCGCAATCCTGCAAATACATCATTTGGGCAAGGCCGCACTGCTTCATGTTGGAAAAGCAAACGATCTTCTTGCTCGCCGCCTTGGCTTGCGAAAATACCGGAAAGAGAATCGCCGCCAAGATCGCGATGATCGCAATCACTACCAATAGCTCGATCAGCGTGAAAGCGCGACGGCGGGGCATGAACTCATTGTAACCTGGAAAAAATTGATTCGCGTTATGAATTCAGTAAACTCAGGCCACTAGGACTTACCGCCATGCTCATATTCCCAGCAACCTTTTCGCCCGTCCAAGAAATCAACCTCACCACCGGCCTCACCATCACGCACTCGGTGAAAATCCGCAAAGCCGAGTTCAACAGGCCCTCCGGCGACGACACGGGAACGAAGGGAATCCTCATGATCCGAGGCGACAATATCACCGTCGACTTCAACGGCGCCACACTGCGCGGGACATCTGTCACGACGCCTCCCGATCAGCGCAAGGGGACCGCCCTGAGCATCAGCGGAAAGAACATCACGATCAAGAATCTGAATGTGCACGGCTACAAGATCGGCCTCATCGCTCGCAACTGTCCCGGTTTGCGCATCCTGAACTGCGACCTCAGCTACAACTGGAAGCAACACCTCCTCTCAACGCCTGAAAGAGAAGACGAGAGCGACTGGATGAGCTACCACCAGAACGAGAAAGACGAATGGCTGCGCTACGGGGTGGGCATCTACCTGCGCGGTTGCGACGACTTCGAGGTAAAGGGCTGCACGATCACCGGCGGACAGTGCGGCCTGATGCTGATGCAGTGCAACAAGGGCAAGGTCTGGAATAACAGTTTCTCGTTCCTCAGTGGCGTCGGGCTGGGGATGTATCGCTCGAGCGACAACACCGCGATGCACAACAAGATCGACTGGTGCGTGCGCGGCTTTTCGTACGGGGTCTACAACCGGGGGCAGGACTCTACGGGGATTCTCATTTACGAGCTGTCGAACAAAAATGTATTTGCATACAACTCAGTGACGCACGGGGGTGACGGCTTCTTTCTCTGGGCTGGACAGACCACGATGGACACCGGCGAGGGCGGCTGCAACGACAATCTGCTTTATGGCAATGACTTTTCGCACTCACCTGCGAACGGAATAGAGGCCACATTCTCGCGAAACAACTTCGTGAACAACCTCATACTCGAATGCTGGCATGGCATCTGGGGAGGTTACGGTTACGAATCGAAGGTCATCGGAAATGTGTTCGGCTACAATGCGGAAGCCATCTCGTGGGAACACGGCCAAGATAATCAAGTTTTGTTCAATACGTTCGATTTTGATAACGAAGGGATCGTTCTTTGGGCCGATCCACAAGTCGATCCAAATTGGGGATATGCGAACAAGCGGGATATTCGGAGCCGGGACTGGCGCATTGCGCACAATGTGATGAAGTGGACGTATTCTAACGCGCTTCGGGTTAGCAACACGCTCAACTTGGGGATCGATCAAAATCTGTTCAGCCAAATCGGCAAGCTATTCGCGGTTACGGGAGAGAATCCCAGAATGGAATTTAGCGCCAATCAGGTCGATGGCCGACGAGAAGCTCTGAATATTCCGCCGGGTGTCATCGCTCGCGAGAACCATATTAGTGAGATATCTTACGGGACCAATGCTCCGCAGAGCAGTTTGACCCCGGGTGAGGCAGTCGACGATGCCGCTTACGGCCGGCGTTTTGACAAACGCTGGAATCCTTTCGCGCCCCCTTACTCGGTCAGCATTACCATCGACCGTTTGGCCTGGAAAGAGGCTCGAGGCAGGGAAATGGCAAAGGTCCTTCCACCTGATCCGCTGCCGGGCGGCCAAGATGCGTTCCTGAAGCCGGGTACTTTGCGCGGGTGGCGATATATCATCGTGGACGAGTGGGGGCCATATGACTTCAAGGCTCCGATCCTTTGGCCTCGAGGCGCGCAGAAGCAATCGGTCGAGGAAGCCGGCCGAATCCCAGGAACCGCGAGGGAGACGGTCTATAAGTTCTCCATCCTCGGGCCCAAGGGCAAGTGGCGCGTGAAGCAACTTAAGGGCCTCGCCTGGCATTCGGCGGACGAGGGCGATGTGCCGGGAAGCATTAGCGTCAAGCTCCCGCCCGGCAAAGCCAGCGACCTGCTGATCGAGCTGGAATACACCGGCAAGCAAGTCGTCTCGCCGTGGGGGCGGCGTCTCGCCGCCCACGAGCCGTACGTCTTCAGCTACCGCAAGTTTTTCGCGCCGATAGATTGGACGGTGAAGTTCTACAAGTGGTCAGTCTCGTCGGACCCGTCGGACCCGCACGCCAAACCGGAGGAGTCAGCCCTGCAGAAGATTTTCACCGGTCCGCCACTCAACGAAGTGAAAGCGGATCAGCTCAATTTCGCGGGAGGAGCATTCGACGCCGTCACCGGAAGCGATCATTTCGCCACCCTCGCCGAAGGTCGATTCACCATCCAGCCGGGTGATTACGAGATCGAAATCACTACCGACGACGGCGCGCGGGTGTGGCTCGATGGGAAGCCGCTAATCGAAGAGGCCTGGAAATACCAAGGTCCCACAACCTACAAGCGTATGGTGAAGCTCGGCGCAGGAGAGCACAGCCTACGTGTCGAACACTTTCAGATCGACGGCTACGCGGCCCTCAAGCTCAGCCTCAAACCGAGAGTGGCCAAATAGCCTGCTCCCCCTTACGCTAAGCGAGCGGCCCGATTGCAAAAGAATTTTCTCGGCCGTTTCCTGAACACTCCTGAAAGAAAAAGTGCCGCCGGGTTATGGGAGGGGACCGGCGGCGCAGGAAGCACAAGTGCTTAATTGAATTAGACTTCAGTATAGAATTTCCGTAGGTTCCGCGCAACCGGCAATCCTGCCAGGATTTATGTCGTGCACTCGAGGTAGGGCGAAGCAAAATATAAAGTGCTCTCCCTGAAAATAAGGACAATCTGATTCGACCCCAGCCCGAAGTCTTCGCGTCTAAATCAAGAGCGATCGACAGAATCGCGAACCTCGGTTATTCTCACATCCCAAACGATTGACGCCGTTTCCGGATGGTTATTGCCCCTTTTCCTCGGAAGAGGGGTATTTTTTTGAGCATAAAAAGTTAAATCTTCAAAAATACTACGCCTAGGCGTGTGCGCTTTTGGCTTCCCGTTCCGTCCCAAAGAAGTTGGAAGACTATGGAGTCGATTGAACGCATCTTGGGCTTGTGCCGAATCTTACTCTGTAAGTCGATTGAATCGTCGGAGCCGAGATGCATAAAAGGCTGGACCAAGCTTTAACGGAGATGCCCCCTGAACGTTCGAAGCTCCTCAAGAGCCTTTTGGACAGTGGGACTCACTGGCACATGCGCCCGTTTTTCGCCCTTCTCGATGGAAACGTCGATCTCTTGTTCTCGCTTCCCGGAGGCACCGAGGCCTTCTCCATCCCTTGCGAGGACCATGAGCTCGATGACATGATGTCCTCCCTCAGCAAATTCTTCCTTGCCTGAGGGCAAAGGGACGGCAATAAAAAGCCGCCGGAGCCCAATCGTCAATTACCGGCGGCTAGAGGAGTGCGTCGAAGTTTAAGAGACTCTTATAATGTACATCGCTTTTCGCGGGAAATGGCAAACAATTTCTGCAAAAAGAAGAAATCTTCTTTGCCAAGCCACAGAGCCCCTGGGGAATCGCTTAAAAAAGAACCGCCGGAGGTTGAAGGAGGAACCGGCGGTCGAACGATAATCGGAATCGGCAATGTACTCTGATGACGGAAGGAGCCCTCGAATTCCAAAGCCGAGATACCTTCCTAGGAGAATCGTCCGTCTCATTCGAGTTGCCCTCGACGGATCCGACGTTCTCTTTTTTTAGGACAGTGCCCGACAATCATTATGTTCATCGCTCGCGGCGTTTTGTCAGGTATTTGAAGCCCAAGCATGGATATTGCGATTTCTTCGCAATCGCCAAGCTAGCCGTCGAGAAATGATTTCGGAGCCGCCCAATCCTTGGGCCGAAGAATCTTCCCATAGCCGTAGAGTTCATGCTCGTTCCATAGAGCCAAAAGGGTTCCCGTTGCGGGGATAACCGAACCGTCCTTGCAGAGGTGATTTCCGCGCTCGCGGACGGGCCCTTCCTCACGCGCTAACCGCATTTCTTCCTCCGGAAGTCCCGAATCGCGATCCGCTTGCGTGAAGATGACAGAAAACGGTTGCCCGATCAAGTCATTCTCGGTGTAGCCCAAAATGTCCATGAGGCCCAGGTTCCAGCTCTGAATGATTCCATTCTCGTCGAGGAGCAAAATCGCCGCATCGATAGCCAGCATCATGAACTTGAGCATGCGGCTATTGGCTCTCTCCAGGGCTTGAGTCGAGCGCTCGTGCCGTCGGGTCAGCATCAGAGCGACCGCTTGGGCTCTGCTCGCGGCTCCCGTCTTCGAGCGAGCGCGAACCCAGTATTCGCGGACCGTCGTGACCGAGATGTCGAGCTTTACGCCGATTTCCTTGTAGGTCGCTCCGGTTGCCGCTAAAAGAATAACTTCTTGCTCACGCGCGGAAAGGCGTTGGTCGTCCCATACCGCCGCTTGATTGTTTTCCATTTCGTGCCCTACCCCCTGGGCGAGCCGGGAGCCCAAGTCAGAAATAAACAACGTCCGGCGTCGAGCGCTTATAGTTCTATAACCCGGATATGATCTAGTCTTTGTCCTTCAAATGTATGATACCCCTGTCCTGGGAGATTTCCTTACAAGAATCTGGCGAGGCTTGAACAAATTGTCCTCATTGGTGCGTCATAAGTTGAGAGGACACCCGCCGGAATGGTTCGCGCGCGCCTTGAATGCTGTACCGAAGGACGAGCGAAAATGGACCAGAGACTTCATCAAGCGATAGATACCTTGCCTCGCGAACGCGCCACGCTCCTGAGGAGCTTGCTCGTCCGAAACCGAGAATGGAAGACCCGCCCCTTCTTCGCCGTCATCGACGATCGGATCGATCTTGCCTTCACCTTGCCTGCCGGCGTTGATTTCTTCACCATCCCCTGCGTGAACGGCGATCTCGAGGCCATCATGATGTCGCTCGGCCGTGCTTTCTCGCGTAATCGAGCCGCAATGAGAGCGACCTTAGAGGATCTCGCGCTTTTTTGCACTAGCCCGACTACCTAAAGGCAATAACCTGGGCAAAGGAGGCGTCCAATCGGGCTTCGAGTTCGCTAGCCGAATCCGAGATCTCAGATAATGTTGCGTGAGCTGGCTGCATGGGGGAGCTCCGACAGGGCCAACGAGATCAATAATTCGAGGGTCGGTTGGCTCCCTAATTCTGAGGTCACAGGCCTGCTGATACCGAAGTTCGATGAAGCCCATGTTATCTATGCTGGGCGAGTTCGTTCCCGCCAATGCTTCAACTTCGGCGTGCAGCCGTAGGAGCCAGTGCCAATCGTATCCGTAGCTTTCGTAACGTTGCGCGCCCGTTTTGTTCAGAATGACCCGCTTTCGGTCGGAAGGCTGGACGGCGCGTATCTTCCGGCCATAAGATCGAATAATTTCAAGTAAGGACATTTCAACCACTCTCGATGGGCGAATTCATCATTGGAATCCTATCTCCACTTTAGCCCCTGGGCTGCTGTGTCGGATCAACCTGGGAAGCGGCTCAGCCCACTCCGGTTTCTCTCGGGCTAGCTTAAAGCGCAACCCAAGCCAGTACCGAACCAGAGGTATCCACATCCGGTAGCGGCTAAGCAGAGGGCCGACCTTGTCATCGTTTACGCCCGTAACTCCTAGGGCAAGAGCTTCAGCATAGTGTTCCTCAATGCTGACTACATTGTCTAAGCTTGGCCTCGAGCCTTGTTGGGCAATCGTCGCGAACTCGGCGTGCAACCGCCTCACAAGGGATTCATCGAAGATTCCTGCGGCGTATAATCTATCTTCATATCTTGTCATTGATCGCGGGGAAAGGTGTCGGAGCCATAGAGCACCGAGGAACACGCCCACCAGCACAAGAGCGACCAATACGGGCCATATGGACGCCTCAGAAATACCCAGAGCCTTCAATCGTGCCCTCCTTTGGTGACTCTTGTAAGCTAATCGGCTTCCTAAGTCCTTCGTGCATCGAAGTGATTATGCTCGGTTAGTTAGTCCCGTCGATCATCCGATTTTTTGGAAAGAACCTTGCGTTTGGCCGAATGTCCCTCCGATCGGGAGACTCCTCCGCCAGCTCGTGTGACTTCTCCGCAGAGGCGACGAACAACCCCTTCGAGATGGGGAGTGTCCTCCGAAAGATAGGGGAAGGGCGTCTCAAAGGAGCCCAAGAGACCCACCGAAGAAACCGAGGGCGGGGGTAGATGGCCCATCCGCATAGATGCCGGGAGGTGGCGCGCCGAGCGAGACGTTCTCCTCCCCAAAAAGTCTCAAGATATCGCTCCGGTCCTATGAAATAGCGACAACGCAAGCCGCTCTCTCTCATGTAATAATCAATGCGGGATATGGGCTGTGCTCGACCAAAGTCGCATGGCGAGGGAAAAGTGCAAGCAGGGGAAAACTTCATAAGGGAACTGCCGACCGTCGTCGTCATCGAAGACGCGGTGGTCGACGAAAGTTTGACGCTCGAGGCTTTAGGGGGACTTGGGTTCGAAGTCACGTTTCGAGTGGCCAGAGATGGGGTAGAGGCGATCGATCTCCTCGAAAGCACCATGCCAGATCTGGTTTTGTTGGACATCAAGCTGCCAAAACTCAATGGCTTGGAGATTCTCGAGCGCATTAGAAAGGACCGCAAATTCGATGATGTGCCTATCGTGATCGTCAGCATTTCCGACGAGCCGTGGGAGGTCAATCTTGCCTATGAGCGGGGGGCAAGCGCGTATGTGTTCAAGCCCGCCGATGCCGAGCAATATATCCAACGCATCCGTGCCGCCAGCCGATTCTTCTTGCATGGGCGCCTATGCCTTTCGAAAGGTCGTTGAAGGACGGCTGCTCGGCGTTGCCTCGCCTAGTAGGGAGCGCGGAATTCTTTCCGCCTCTGGGCCGGAGGGACTTCAGTCCTCCCGTGCCTTGCGAAGACTGAAGTCGGCGAGTGCTAAGGCGGACTAAAGTCCACGGTCCTTTTATCCGCCCTTCGGACGCTGAAATGGATGCCGAGCGGGAACCGGGCCCGAGCGATGCTCGTCCGCCGATTTGAGCTTCGCGTAGTTGGAAGCTCGGCTTTCGGGCTGCCCAAATTCCTTGGGATTCAGATACGTGCCGCGCTCTTCCTCGGGCTTATCTTCTTCGACCTTCATCGGATGCGCCTTCGCATAAGCGTCTTGCCGCACGCCGAGGACCTGCCACGAAACCTTGATATTGGGCTTGTCGGTGCGGATGAGGAATCGATTATTGGCGACCTCCTGGCCCACGATGGCCTGAGCGAACTGGCCCATGACGGTAAGGTGGTATTCGATGTCGGCGTTGAGGGCCTCGAAGTAATCGGGAAGCTGTACCCAAGCCTCACCCTGAGCATTTGTGGTGGCATGGCCCTTGTAGATGTTCATTCGCTGGTCGCTTTCCACGCAGGAATGAACGAGAACTTTGTTCTCGGGATCGAGGGGATGATCGATCTTGAAACTCTTGGTGGCGCTCGAAAAGTTTCCGGCCACGTACACATTTCCGCTGAAATAGCCGGCATAGCCCGTGGTGCTGATGCCCCAAACGCCGTAAGCCGTGCTCCCATTGCTAGCGGTCCCTTTGAGGCCATTGCCGGCGACGCTCGTCGATTCGCCAAAGACGGCGTCGTTATAGAGGCCGAGATAGCCCGTGTTTCCGCGGTTGATGGCGTCGCCGCGCATGCCCGTGCCGTCGGCAGAGACTCCGATGACGCCGGTGCCCGTGGAGCTTCGCCCGATGACGCCGGTGCTGTTGTTGCTGGTGCCGTCGATGCAGATGGTGTTGCCGACGAACGCCTCGATGCCGAAGCTTGTCCCGGCGAGAGCGACGTTATAGGTGGAGTTTCGATTATAGGCATACATGCCGACGCCGGTGGTTCCGTTGCCTATGACTCCATACGACCGGCCGTTGCCGACCGCGCCCCAATCGCCGTTTCCGACGACGCCGGTGCCCGTGGCGGAGGTGCCGGAGACGGCGTCTCCCGCTCCGTTATTGGTTCCGAGCAAGGCGTAACGATTGGAGTTGTGGGCACTCGTGGTGATGCCCGAAACTCCGTTGCCCGCTGCCGTATTCTCGCCCAACACTCCGCTATCGGCGGAGCTGGCGGACCTGCCGTGGACGCCATTTTTTCCAATCCCGAGGATGCCCTCGCCGGTTCCCGTGTTTTGGCATGAGAAAAGCGCGTTAGCGGCGGCTCCGGAGTTGAGGGAATTGAGGAAGGCGACGTTGGCAGAGAGGCGAGCATCGGAAAGGGTGCCTGCCGTGATGCTGTTTGCGTCTAGGCCGGTCAGGGCTGCCCCATCGCCCGAGAAATTGCCCGCGATCATGGTCCCGCTGATGTTCGCGTGGCCAAGCTGCTCGACTCCGGGGGTGGTCGATTGGAGCCGAACATAGCTGAGGGAGGTGGCTCCCTGGGCCGCCCCCGCAGCGGCTGACTCGGCCCTTCGCGAAGCGATGACGGCGGTTGCGGCGATGGCCAACATCGACCCCGCGCATAAAACTGTTTTATTCATTTTGTTTCCCTCTTCGGTAATCAGTAATCAGTGGTTATCCTCGCCCCGCAAATGTGCCTAGGGCTCAGGTCGATGTTAGCATTGTACGACAGACGCCAGGAAAAAACGAAGGGAGAAAAGCGTGCGTGTATAATGGGTGATGCGCGAGAGGGCGCATCCGGGTCCGCGGAAAGGGTTGAACCCACCTTCCAGACAATCCTATCAATTGACTAGCCTTTGTGCAGCCCGATTGCGGACCGCGGGTGCCATGCATGGAGGTTTATGAACAAGCAGTTGCCCGAGCGTCCAAACTTGGAACACCTTCGCGAACAAGCGAAGGATCTTCTTTCCGCATTCCGTAAGGGCGATCCTGACGCGATCGCGCGGATGATGATCTTGCCATCCTTCGCAACCCGCCCTGACGAGGTCGGAACGTTGCCGCTCGCTCTTCACGACGCGCAATCCGTCGTAGCCCGAGAGTACGGCTTTCCCACCTGGCCCAAACTCGTAAATCATGTTGAGCAGGTGCAAGCACGCTTCGGGATTACCGCTGAAGTTGCAGATCGATTCATCGAGCTTGCTCTTTCAGATCGGATCGAAAAACTCCGCCAATGGGTGGATCTTCATCCCGGATTGCCGAGGTTCGATCTCGTTTGCTCTTTGGTCTCTGGGGAAACCGCATTGGTTCAGAAATGGCTCGCCGGCGGCGCATCCGTTGGCGCGAAGTTACCGCCCAACGATTGGACTCCGCTGGAGTACGTGTGCTATTCGAAGATGAATAAGGCCTTCGCCGAGCGGTCTGATGGGCTGCTGGAAAGCGCGCGGTTACTGCTCGACGCAGGGGCCGATCCGAATGCCTATCACCTCTACGAAGGCGCGGCCAAACTTTCCGTCCTGTACGGGGCAAGCGGTGAATCCTTCCACCTCGGGATTGTGAGACTGCTGCTCCAGCGGGGAGCGCACCCCAATGATGGGGAGTCCGTTTACCACGCTGCCCAGCATGACCAGCCCGAAATTATGGAGGAGCTGCTTGCTCATGGTGCGGACATCTCGGGAACCGATCCGGAGTGGAACAATACCCCGCTCTTTTTTCTCGCCGGATATCGAGAAAGCGACTCAGGGGCAGAAAAAGGAGTTGCGGGAATGAGGTGGCTCCTCGAGCATGGGGCCGACCCGAATATTCCAAGCGGTGAATGCAAGGAGACGCCGCTTCATGCGGTTTGCCGAACGGGCATGGGCCACGGTGTGGTCGAAATGCTGCTGCGTCACGGCGCTGATCCGTTGCTAGCGCGGTCTGATGGACGAACCGCGTACGCGTTGGCCCGCTTGACCGGGAATCGGAGGGCTGTGGAAGCTCTACGCCAAGCTGGAAGTTTGGCGCAACTGAGCGAAACCGATGAGTTCCTTGCGGCTTGCGCGGAAGGTAATTCGGCACTTGCTCGCGAGATGCAAGATCGCCATCCCGGCCTCATGGATGGATTAGGAAAATTCGAGCTGAGCCTGTTGGCGAAGCTTGCCGAGCTTGGCATTGTCGATGGAGTGCGCACCATGTTGGAGGTCGGCTTCGATGTGGCAACTCGAGGGGAGAGTGGCGCGACGGCACTGCATTTCGCGTCGTTTTGCGGTTGGCATCGGGTCGTGGCATTGCTTTTGGATCACGCGGCCCCGCTCGATGTCCTGGACTCCGAATATCAAGCAACCCCGCTCGGGTGGGCCCTGCATGGACTTTCCTACAATCGCAACCCCGGAGGAGACTATTTAGCGGTTGTAGCAGGCCTGCTGGCGGCCGGTGCATCAAAAGCGGAAGTGGTCGAGTCCGAACTGCCGGAGGACCTGCAAGAACCCATCCTTGCGTTGGTTCGAGGCTGATTTAAGCTGCGGAGGTGGACGAAAGTCCCGCCGCGGCCCCCCCCCCCGATTATATAATTAGATCGTTGGCTAATTATCTAAGCCTTCTAAGAAAATGAGTGACTCCGCTTTCAAAGCCCTTGCTGATCCGACGCGGCGAAAAATCCTCCGTCTATTGAACGGGGGAGAGATCTCCGCAGGCGACTTGAGCAAGCATTTCGATATCACCGCCCCCTCGATGTCGCATCACTTCAATGCGCTCAAGCAAGCGGAGCTTATCGTGGCTCGAAAAGCGGGGCAGCAAGTTTTCTATTCTCTGAACACCACGGTGTTCCAAGACCTCCTCGGGGTGCTTCTCGAATTATTCGCGACGCCCTCCGAGACCGAGCCCTCAAAATCATGAAAACCTCATCAGCCTTGCTCGTCTCCCTCGCCCTCGTCGTCGCTTCCGCGCTTTATTCGCTGGTGCTATATGCTTCCCTGCCCCCGGTAGTTCCGGTTCATTGGAACATCCACGGCCAAGTGGACGGCTATGGGGCGCGGCTTACCGTGTGTGTATTGATGCCCTTGGTCATGCTTGGCCTGCTCGCAGTGCTTATGGTGTTGCCCGCTCTTTCGCCGCAGAACTTCAAGCTCGAAAGCTTTCGCAGCACCTACAATCTCATCGCCGTGATCGTGGTCGGACTTTTCGCCTTCATCCATGTCGTGAGTCTTCAGGCGGCGCTGCATCCTTCCTGCGATTCTGGGCGAATCGTGGTCGCGGGGATCTTTCTGTTTATCGCCGCACTCGGCAATCTGCTGGGCAAGGTGCGCAGAAATTTCTGGGTCGGCGTGCGTACCCCCTGGACCTTGGCAAGCGACACGGTTTGGATCGCGACTCATCGGCTCGCCGCGCGGCTTATGGTGGCTTCCGGCGTGATCGGCGGATTTGGCGCCCTCGTCGGCGTGCCCCTTTGGCTTTGCTTCACCTTTCTCATGGCAGGCATCCTTTGGCCGGCCGTCTATTCGTTCATTTACTATCGCCGGCTGGAGCAAACGGGCGCCCTCTAGCGCTGGACCAGGTACAGCCTTTCCTCCGCCACCACCTTGCCGTTGTGCACGACGTCGAGACGGTACGTGCCTGCCGCTGGAAAGCTGAAGTTTTCAACTAGGAAATCTTGGAACAGACGCGTCGGGCGACCTTCGGGCTGGCGAGGCACATTGATTTCTCCTTCGAAGCGAAACATCTGCTTGCCGTCCTCATCCATGAGAAGCATGGCTACGCTCGAAGCCTCCCCGGACTCGATAGCTTCGAATTCAAGTTCGACGCAAAGGTGAAACGGACCTTGAGTGAAGGGAAATGTCGTCGAATGGATCGTGTCGAACATCCCGATGATGGCCCCTTTGCCGCCTTGCACGAGGGTGGAGTAGTCGCAGAATTTGCAGAGGGTGACGTTCATCGCTCCGCTATTGTGGCTGATCGAATTCTCCCACTTCCTTCGTGGCCAGGAAGAAATTCAAGGTAGCGACCAACCAGCAGTTCCATCTCCCCGAGCATTGGCTGCTTTTCCGCCGACTCCTTAACGGGCGGGCGGCAAGTTAATACGCGACTATTTTCCGCCACCCATTTTCGAAGGATCGTACGGCTTCCCATCCATCGTCATCTTCTGCGATTTCCAAGACATACGGGCCATCTTCCATTGGCCGCCCTGCTTGCGAAAGACGTCGGTGCTGATTCCTGAGAAGGAAGTAGTGTGTGATTTCTTGTCCTTACCAATCATTCTCCCGGACATTCGGTGCGACATGACGGCGGTCGCCGAGTTACCTTTCTCCTTCAAGGAGACGATCTTCGAGTCGGAAGCCGTTACCTTAGTCATTTGAGACATGCCCTGCCTCATGTTTGCGACCATTTGATCGAAGTTCATGGACCTACCGTCCTCGACGTACTTGAAATCCGAATTGACTCCTTCCTTGACGATCTTCGCGAAGGCATCAGTGTCCTTCTTCATCATTGCGGCGTGAAGCTTCTTGTTCACGGCCATTATTTCAGACCTCAAGTCGCTCGCCATCGAAGAGCCCACGAGGCAAAATAGGATGAGTAGTAGCGTGATTTTTCGCATGTGGCTATTCTGTCGCTTCCCCGACCTTCTTGTCAAACCTTGGCCAAGTCTATCTCTGACCTGATCTACCTCGCTCTCTTTGCGTTATTTGGCCCTGAGGAGCCAAACTGGGCTCATGCGACGCTTTATTATATGCGCTTCCTTGCTTGCCGCATCCTCCATCTGCCATGCCCAGAATGATGAGGGCTATTCGAAGAAGATCCGGGAATACACCACCGAGCCGTTTTTCTTGACCGAGCTGGTGGATCACCTGCCCTCCTCGCGCTCCGTGCCGACGCCGGAGAAGGTGCTGGGGCATATCATCGGCGCGCCGAATGTGCTGAGCTATACGGCGGATATCAATAAGTACATGCGAGAGCTGGCCCGGACTTCGCCGCGGGTGAAGGTGTTCTCGATGGGCAAGAGCGAGGAAGGGCGCGAGATGATCCTCGTCGTGATCTCGGATGAGAAGAACCTGAAGAAGCTGGAGCGATACAAGCAGATCAACGCCTTGCTCGGCGATCCGCGCACCGTAGGGTCGGCGTCCCGCCGACCAGCTCCGTACGCTGAGAGCGATAGGTCGCCGGGACGGCGACCCTACGTTGAGGACCTCATCAAAGAGGGCCTACCAATGTACTGGGCGACCGGCGGCATGCACTCTCCCGAATCCGGGCCGCCCGAGATGCTGATGGAGCTGGCCTACCGCCTCGCCGTCGAAGAATCCCCGATGATCAAGGAGATCAGAAAGGACAGCATCGTCATGATTACCCCCGTGCTCGAAACCGATGGCCGCGACCGCTACGTGGACACCTACCTTTATCGCAAGAAAAACCCGAAGAAGCCGCCGATTCCGCTCATCTATTGGGGCCACTACGTGGCCCACG
>JBBREX010000017.1:0-27289 GCA_038225245.1 Fimbriimonadales bacterium
ATCGGTCAAACCGCATAAGCTCGAGCACTCGGCGAACCTTCGTGCCGTGGGGGCTGATGATCCGCAAGCGAATTCCGGCAGCTTCGGCGAGAGCGGAAATCCTCTCGAGCCAAGCGATCCCCGCGGTATTCAAAGTTTCCATTTCGGAAAGATCGACGATGGCAAGGCGATCCCTTGTTTTCAGGGCATCTTGCAGTATCGCGAGCGAAGGCTGCGATTCCGCATCGATTTGAGTCACGCGTAAATATGCGGCTGGCAGCTTCATTATTTCGATCGTTCCAGCAGGATGCCGGAGCAATGGCACGGCTTTTTCATCCAAATCAATGATACGGTTTCGGTGAAATCGCCCGACCCATAATCGGCGATCTCTAAACGTAAGAGTGCGTTCTATTGGGAAAAAGTTCCCCTAGTCTAGGAGTCGTACATCACTTGCCCCTGAACATCGCCGGAACACTCGACCCGGCCACCAATGATGGAGCGGCTGATGGTGCCATCCACGCGCACCTGAGCGCCGGGAAGGATGACGCTATCCTCGACTTTTTGGCAAACTACATCCGCCTTGTCGCCGATCACGACGGTCCCGCCGATGTCGCCTTTCGTCGTCGCGCTCGACGCGATCAAAGCCTCCCCTCCGGTGAGAAATCGGCTTGTTTCAAGAAAAGAATTCAAGGTTCCGGTGTCAAACCATTCGCCATCGAAGATCCCGGCAAGCACACTCTCCCCGCGGTCGATCATTAATTGAATGGCGTCGGTAATCTCATATTCCCCGCGTCCGCTTGGGGACAAGTCGGACAGCACGCTCCAGATTTGAGGGCCGAAGAAATAAAGGCCTGCCATCGCGAAATTCGACTTGGGGCAGCTGGGCTTTTCCTCTAAACCGACGATCCTTTCCCCCTCCAAAGTTGCAACGCCAAAGCGTGAAGGATCGGCAACCGGCTTAACGAGACTAAGGTTGGCACACTCGCTCCGCTTGAATTTGTCCGCTAAACCGGCAAACCCTTCGCCACCGTAAATCGCGTCTCCGAGATAGAGCGCGAAGGAGTCGGTTCCCACGAATTCTTGGGTAAACCCAACCGCATGGGCGAGGCCTTTTGGCTCCGACTGGCGAACATAGGAAAGCCGAACGCCAAAATCCGATCCATCTCCAAGCGCCTTCTGCACCGCCGGACCGGTTTCGCCCACCACGACGCAAATTTCCGTGATCTGCATTTCTTTTAGGCGATCGAAGGCATACTCCATAGTGATCCGATTGGCGATTGGGAGAAGCGGCTTAGGGATATGAAGGGTAACCGGATATAGTCTCGTTCCTTTTCCGGCGGCCAAAATGACTCCTTTCATTCTGATTTCCTAGAGCGTGCAAAGCTTAGCATGGAGAGATACTACGGTAGCATTCAATAAGTGAAGAGCGCTCGAAACTACGGATGGGTTCGAGTGTCAGCATCGCTTGGATGGCTGGCCGTTGGTTGTTCCCATGGCAAAGAGCCTCCCGATCCGGTTTGGGCAAAGCCATCGGCTGCCTATGTGCCTGCTCGTTCAAGCCGCAATGCTTTCGACGGCTACGCCCTCGCCGCTCTGGAAGCCGAGCGCAACGCAGGTCCCCTCCTGAGCCGCATCAATTTTACGGGACGATATCGAAGGGAAGCGGAGATCGCATGCAAAAAGGCAATCCAGGTAGTGGAAAGAGCAACGACCTTGCCGTGCCAAGTCGAGTTCCGGCCAGTCGATCCGTTTGCAGCGCCACCGTTTCAGCGGGGTTGGCGTCTGTTGGGGCGCTTATTTGCGTGGCGGATCGAGAGGGCAGCCTCATCGGACGAACCGGGAAAAGCGCTTGGACCATTTCTTGACGCCACCAAGTTTGGCTTCGATCTCACGGGTGGGGCGGCGAGCGACGCGTCACTAGGATTTTCGATCGTGGACGAAGCCAGGAGAGCGCTAACCCCGGCCATAAACAATCTGGGGGCTGGACAACTCGGAGAGCTAGCGGCGAAGCTTACGCTCATCCTTCGAAGTCGCCCGCCGCTCGAGGCAACGATCAGGCATGAATTGCAAAACATGCTCGCGGCGGTGCAGTTCGTCCTGGATTGCACGGTCGCCCAGAAATTCGAGGTCTTGGAGCGAGCACTCGGGCCAAGTGTCAAGGAGAGCATCGCCTACCTGAAGGAAAAAGGACCCAAGAGGGTTTATCGAGAGCAATTCTTTAGAGGTTTTGCACAAGAGGCAGAAGAGGAATGTAACAACGTGATCGATCGCCTGGGTAAACCCGCGGCCGAGCGGACTTCATTTCCAGACTTGAAGTCCCTGCATCGGCCTTGGCGGCGTTTCGCTCCTCACTTTCTTTTAACCGCTCGATCTCTTCTATCTGTCCAAGATCGCACCATCGCGCGCACCAGGCTCCTCATTATCGAATCGAGAATTCTTCAGGCCATCAAAGTGAGAAAAGGCGCGCCCACCAGCCTTGGCGAGTTCTCGCGAGATTTGACGACCGACCCCTACAGTGGCAAAGCTTTCGTTTATCATGCCAATGGAACCGACTATCGGCTGTATAGCGTGGGTCAAGACCTAAAAGACGACTTGGGTGATACGGACGAAACGAGTTCGAGCCCCGATCTGTGGCTTGAAACGCGAGGATAGGCCCAGGGCCAGCAGCGTTTGAGCCCCGAGGACGGTAAGTTACGGTATATGACCACAAATCGCTCGTCGGACGCTGCTTTGTTGATGATGAGACTCGTAGTGGGAGCGATTCTCTTCTACTACGGCTCACAAAAGCTGCTCGGCTGGTTCGGAGGCTATGGATTCAATGCCACCCTCGATGCGTTCCACGACAAGAACCATATCCCGGCATGGCTGGGCGCTTTGGCGATCTTCGGCGAATTTTTCGGGGGACTTGGAATGCTTCTGGGTCTATTTAGCCGTCTGGCCGCATTTGGCGCTTCGTGCACCATGGCGGTGGCGACCGTCATCACTTCACGCGGAGTCACCAGTCTTGTGGCCACTTCCGCGCAGAACCCCGTTCGCGACATCGGTTTCCCGCTAGCCCTGTTCGCCATCAGCATGGCAATCTTGCTCATGGGCGCTGGGAGCTTTTCCTTGGATAGCAAGCTGTTTCGCAAGCGCAAATGAGCATGTCATGCTGAGTCGCGAGCAATCTCGACACGGAACAACCTAAACCCGACACTCGACCATAATAGGGGCATGGCCGCCTCAGTGCAAGAGCTTCAAACCCCCAAAGAACGGTGGGATCTTTCGTCGTTGTTCGAGGGCATGGATGATCCTAAGATCGAAGATTCCTGGAAGACTGCCCACCAAAGGGCGGACGTCTTCGCCCAACGCTTCCGAGAAAAAATCGACGACCCGGCCCTTACGGCGGACACGCTTTACTCGGCCATTATCGATTTGGAGCGGCTAAGCAACGACCTCGCGAAGCCGCTGTCTTATGCCAATTTGCTTTTTGCGGTGGATGCAGCTGATCCGAAAATCGGAGCCTTCATGCAAGCGCAGATGGAGCGCGCATCCGACATTAGGGTCAAGCTCATGTTCTTCGAGCTGGAACTCCAGGCGGCGAAAGAGACACTGATCGATCGCGCTTTGGAGGACAAGAGACTAAAGCCATACGAGCACTTCATAAGAACCACCAGAGTATTCAGCCCATATCGCCTTTCTGAGCCTGAAGAGATTATCCTGGAAGAGACCGCCAATACGGGGTCACGTGCGTGGGTGCGCCTTTTCGAAGAGATCACCGCGAATCATGTGTTCAAGCTTCGTCGGCCCGGATCTGAAATGGAAGAGGACTTGACCGAGCAAGAGGTTTTGGACCTGCTTCGAAATGAGAACCGCCTCCTCCGGCAGGCGGCCTCCGATTCCTTAACCGCAGGCCTCCGGGAATTACAAAGGGTCATTGTGTTCACTTACAACAACTTGCTCCAAGAAAAACGCGTCGAAGATCGGTTGCGGAAACATCCCTATCCCGAGCATTCGCGTCATCTGAGCAATGAGCTCGACAAGGAGACGGTCGATCTGGTGGTGGGGCTGTGCAAGGAACAACAGGCCCTAGTTGCTCGCTATTACCGGGTAAAAAAGGAAATTCTAGGGTTAAGCGAGCTGACCCACATCGATCGCTACGCTCCCCTTACCGAAACGAAGCAACAGGTGAGCTACGACCAAGCGCGGGTCATCGTTTTGGATTCGTTCCGCGCCTTTAACGAAGAAATCGCCCGCCGTGCCTCCGAGTTCTTTGAGAGAAAATGGATCGACGCCGAGCCGAGAGTCGGCAAAACAGGGGGCGCGTTCTGCTCTTATATCACGCCGGACACGCATCCCGTGATCATGATGAGCTACCTGAATAAGATGAACGACGTGGGGACGCTTGCCCACGAATTGGGCCACGGGGTTCACGCGTCGCTTAGCCGAGAGCAAACCTACTTTAATTTTCATGGCACTTTGCCTTTGGCGGAGCTGGCAAGTATTTTTGGCGAGCAGTTGGTGTTCGATCGACTGTTTTCTTCCGCGAGCGATCAGGATCGGCTTGCTATGGTCGGCGAAAAAATCGAGCAGACGTTTGCGAGTGTTTTCCGCCAAGCGGCCATGTTTCGTTTCGAGCAGCGTTGTCACGAGGAGCGACGATCTTCGGGCGAACTACCTCCGGACCGCTTCGGCGAAATTTGGCAAGAAGAGCTTCAATCGATGTTTGGCGACAGCGTCAAGCTCGGCGATGATCATCGCCTTTGGTGGAGCTACGTGGGGCATTTCTTCTTTGCCCCGTTTTATGTCTATGCGTATTCGTTTGGTGAGCTCTTAAGCCTTGCCGTTTATGAAAAGTCACACGAGTTGGGGCTAGAGTTTGCCGATAAGTATGTAGCGTTGCTTAAAATGGGAGGCTCGCGTTCGCCCGAGCAGCTCATGGAAACGATCGGCGTCGATCTCAAGTCCCGCGACTTTTGGCTTGGCGGATTTCGCGCTATCGAGCAGAACGTCATCCGATTCGAGGAATTGTGGACAAAACTCAGCGAAAAATGAACCGTGCCAGCCGATGAAGAGGCGAACCAAAATCGTTTGCACGCTTGGGCCTGCTGTTGCCTCGCGCCCTAAATGTTCTGCTCTGATCGCAGCCGGAATGAATGTGGCACGCCTGAACTGCAGCCACGGCGATTGGGAAACGAAGCAGGAATGGATTAAGTGGGTCCGAGAACTCTCTCCTGCGATTGCTCCAGTCGCAGTGCTGGCCGATTTGCAGGGTCCGAAATTTCGGCTGGGAGAGCTGACGAATGGCGAGCTCGATATTAAGCCCGGCCAGCTGCTGCTCGTGGGACAAACGGCGAGTTCGCAGCTCTGCATCCCCGCAAACGAGATTTTTGAGGCAATGGCCACCGGAGACCGGTTGCTCCTCGGCGACGGGGATGTCGAGCTTCGGCTTATGTTGAAAGTAGGAAACGAGTTTCAAGCGAGGGCAATCAGCGGTGGAACCGTTAAAAGCCGTCAGGGAGTAACGCTTCGTGGCAAGTCGTTCGATGTGCCTGCAATAACCGATAAAGATCGTCAGGACATTTACGAAGCATGCAAGGCGGGCGTGGACTTCATCGCTTTGAGTTACGTTCGCAGAGCGGCTGACTTACGTGAGCTGCGAAGACTTGTCGATAAGTACGATCCGTCGGTTGCCATTTGCGCAAAGATCGAGACGCGTGAAGCCTTGAGGCACCTAGATGAGATTGTTTCCATGTCGGACGTTGTGATGGTGGCTCGCGGTGACCTCGGTCTCCAGATGGAAATCGAGGACGTTCCGCTGGCTCAAAAACGCATTATCGCCCGGTGTGGCGTTGCCGGAAAACCGGTTATTACCGCCACCCAAATGCTGGAGAGTATGATTCACGCCCCTAGACCGACCCGGGCGGAGGCCACAGACGTCGCCAATGCCATCTTGGACGGAACCGATGCCGTCATGCTGAGCGGAGAAACAGCGAGTGGGCTTTATCCACTGGAAACGGTCAAGACGATGTCCCGCATCGCGGAAAAGGCGGAGAGTTTGTTCGATTATCGTTCTCGTCTTGGGGCCCACGGGAGACGTTCGGGGCAGGTTTCATCTACCGAGGGAGTTGCTCATGCCGCCGCCACGCTCGCAACCGAGCTTAATGCAAGAGCCATCATGACAACCTCCACCAGCGGGCAAACCCCTCGGCTAGTGAGTAAATTCAGGCCTCCCCTTCCGATCTATTGCGCATCTTGGAATCGGCGAACTCAAGCCCAACTCGCGATTGTGTGGGGAGTCGAATCAATTCATGTTCCAGTCCCCGAAACAACCGATGAGACGGTGGCTCAAGCTCTCGACGCTTTTCTTTGCAGTAAGCGCCTGAGGATTGGAGATACCGTCGTCGTAACGGCGGGGGTACCTCCGGGAACCAAAGGCAATACCAACCTTATTCTCGTTCAAACTGTCAAGTAGGTTTGGAAGACTTTAAGCGGCGCGCCTTGGCACTGGACCACGAAGATCCCCTAGCGAGCTTCAGGGAGGAGTTCGTGATCGAAGATAGCGATACGGTCTACTTCGACGGAAACTCTCTTGGGCGCCTCCCAAAGCGCGCTATTTCATCGGTTCGAGATTCGGTAGAGCATCAATGGGGGGATCGGTTGGTGCGCGCCTGGGGAGAGTCTTGGGTCGATGCTCCCTTGCGGATCGGAAATAAGGCCGCTCGCTTAATCGGCGCTTCCGAGGGCGAGGTCATCGTGTGCGATTCAACTTCGGTGAATCTCTTCAAACTGATTTGCGCTGCCCTGAGGAGGCAATCTGGTCGACATAAGGTTGTGAGCGACGACCTTAATTTTCCTTCCGATCTTTATGTGTTGGAGGGGGCGATCAGGTTCTTGGGCGTGGGCAATGAGTTGGAAATCGTGAGGTCCAAGAACGAGATTTCGATTCCTGCGCGAGACGTGGAAGAGGCGCTGGACAAAAGGACCGCCGTGATGGCGCTTTCCCACGCCTCATTCAAGAGCGGATTCCTCCACGACATGTCCGCCTTGACCCGTGCCGCCCATCGAGTTGGCGCACTGGTGATTTGGGACCTTAGCCACTCCGTAGGGGTGATTCCCATCGATCTCCATGATGCGGATGTGGATATGGCGGTCGGCTGCACCTACAAATATCTAAACGGAGGACCGGGCTCGCCCGCGTTTCTCTACGTCCGCAAAGACCTGCAAGAAGAGCTGGGTAATCCAATTTGGGCCTGGTTTGGGGAGCGAAACCCCTTCGATTTTGAGCTTGAGTATCGCCCTGCAGACGGAATCAAACGCTTCCTCGCAGGAACCCCACCCATCTTGTCGCTCTTGGCCGTTGAAAGTGGAATCGACCTGATCCTGAAGGCGGGTTTAGACCATTTACGGCAAAAGTCAATGTGGCAAACTGAATTTCTGATCGAGCTATGGGATCGATTTCTACGGGAGAAGGGCGTTGCCCTCAAGTCTCCCACGGATTCCGCGATTAGGGGCTCCCATGTATCTTTCGGGCACGCTGAGGCGCTGGCGATCTCGCTCGCCCTCATTGGCGATCAAAGGGTCATTCCCGATTTTCGCCAACCAGACAATTTGCGCTTTGGGATAGCCCCGATGTACAACACCTATTCCGAAATCGTAACGGCGGTAGAGAGGCTCCTAATTATCCTGCAAACCAAATCGTTCGAGCGATACCGATCGGCGCGGCCGACGGTAACTTGAGGCCAACCATCCATGAGAATCACTGGAACTTTTATCGACGAAATCACTCACGACATTCCCTCACAAAATTGGGGGCCGATCGAATGGCGACGGGAGTTCGAGCTATTTCAGAAAATTGGGATCGATACCGCCATTATTATCCGGGCCGGTTACGGGAATAAGTGCATTTTTCCCGCCAAGTGCATTCCCGATTTGCTTCCGATCGACCAAGACTTGGGGCGACTTTTTTTCGCTCTCGCGGAGGAATTTGGAGTCCGGATTTTTTTCGGCCTTTATGACTCCGGCTATCACTGGCTCCGGCGTACCTGGTGGAAGGAGGTTGAGGTGAACAACAACTTCATCGATGAAGCGGCGGAGCGATATGGAGGCTCTCCTGCATTCGCGGGTTGGTATCTATGCCATGAAACGAGCAAAAATGATGTCCACATCATCGAGCTCTACAATCATCTCGGGCGCAAGTGTAAGGAGAGCATCGATCTGCCGGTTCTCATCTCTCCTTTTCCCCAAGGCGCGAAACAGTTCTCCGAAGGGGCCGTCATGGGCCTTGACGAGTCGCTTGATCATTGGAGCCGTATCTTCGAGGCCACCAAGGGCGCATTCGATATTTGCGCGTTCCAAGACGGTCAAATTCATTACCAGCAATTGCCCGCATTTCATCGAGGGATCGCCGAGCTTGGAAAAGCGCACGACATCACCATTTGGTCGAACGTCGAGACCTTCGATCGAGATATGCCGATCATATTTCCCCCTGCGGATTGGCGCTATCTACGAATCAAGCTGGAAGCGGCCGCGGCAGTCGCCGACAAGATCGTGTCCTTCGAGTTGCCACATTTTATGTCGCCGAATTCGAGCTACCACTCAGCACGCAATCTCTTTAGCCGTTATTGTGAGCATTTCGGAATTTTACTTAGCTAGATCGAACGGCTCTTAAGCATTGCCCAAGTTATTTGGCAGCTCATCACGGATAACTCTCAAGCAAGTGGCGCATTCCTCGAAACGTGCGCTCAGTTTTCTGAATGTTGGGGCCTCATGTGTATAGGGCTCATGCTCGAAAGTACTAACGACAAAATAACTCTCCATGCCTTGGCGGCGATAGTCGTAAATGATGTCTTCGCCCATCTTGACTTTCAGATCGCGCAGGAATTCGGGATAGACCCCCGACCAAAAGAGCAAAAAGTCGCCGATGTGCTTGTGCACCTGCCGCTCACGCTCGAAAGAATCGGCATTCAGGCGAATATCTCCCTCGGCAATCATGTCGGCAATGGAAATCAAACGCCGTCCGGCTTTGTCCCGCAAGGCAAAAATACGATCCGTATGAACGAAGTCGAGCAACAGATGAGCTAAATAATCTTCGATATCCTGCTCGGGAGAAGACGCGGTCTGCTCGACATATGATCTGCGCACCAATTCGCTAAAATAGCGGTAGAGCGGGTGGTTCTTGCTGACTGGTTTCATTCGCTTGTCCTTCCGTTTGACGTGCCTCCAATCCGCATTTAGGACTAATCAGACCAAAAAACAACGGGCAAAATTTCTAGTTTCTAAGTATTGACGCCAAAAAACTGGTTGGGTTCTCAGGAGTTGGTGTTTCTGAGCACTACGGCCTTACCCTTCATCCACAAAAAGCGTCTAATAATGTAGAGTGTTAACAAACTCGATGACATGCCCGAATTGCGGAGGTGCAGTGGTTCCTGGCGCCCAATTTTGCATGCATTGCGGGGTTGCCTTTGCGCAGGCCGCCGTTTCGCAAGCGGGCATTCCGGCTAGCGGCCACCGACCGGTGGTGGCGCAAAACCCGAAAAAGACCCTTTGGCTGATGGCGTTGCTGGGTGCTGGTGTAATAGCCGCTCTCGCCTTTGCCCTCGGATTATCCGGATTGCTTCGCTTCGGCGCCTCCAAGAGCCCGGCCGAAGTCTTGAGAATTAAGGGCGAGGAAGACCCTGGCTTGCTACGAGTAAAAGCCAATCCCAATAGTGGAGTAACTCGTGCGCCTGCTCCCGTGAATACTCCGATGCCGGCGGACGTGCGCGCATGGCTCGAACATCTGCGCAAATGCGAGGAGAAGCGGGTTGCGATTGCATCCGATCAGATTCCAAAGTTGCTGGTAACCCTAACTATGGTGAACGGGACTGGGAGCCTTGACGGCCTGAAAGCACTGTTGGGCTCAGACCCAACTGGACCAGACCCAACCCCGCCTACCGACGACGTGGCCAAAAAGGCGGATGCTTGGAGACTTGAATGGCAGCAACTGAAGACGCTGTTCAACTCGCTTCGACCTCCCAAAGAATGCGAGAAAATCGAAAGCGATTATGATCAGGTGCTCGCCGAAACTGGTGGAATGATAACGGACATCCTCGATATTTTCGATAAAGCGAAGGAACATCCCGAGGAAGCGATCGGGCAATTGAAGGCGATGCAAGGAAAGAGCAGCTCGCGAGTCGATAGTCTGGCCAAGGACGCAGACAAGAAAGTCGGCGAAATCTGCAGCAAATACAAGAACACAAAGTGGTTCGACATCAGCGGAGATATCGGCGGCGGCGGAATGACCACGAAATTAGGCTTCTAGAACGGGTAAACCTGCCGGCATGCCGCGCGACGCCATTCTCGACCTCTCCGCACGAACCCAGGTAGCTCTGCTCTTTGAGCGTCATCCGCTGCACGCTTCGCCAGGGATCGAGTGGCGGAACTATCGCACAACGGCAGGGACTGCCGAGTATCAACGCGGAGTCATTTCGTTAAGCCGCTCGCTCATCATCGACGAGGAACGGCTGCGTGACACCATTCTTCACGAATACGCCCACCTCCTCGCGTTCCAGAGATTCGGCGTGAAGGGCAAGGGCCACGGACCGGCATGGCGGGAAGCGATGGCCGAGCTTGGAGCGGAGCCTGAGGTTCGGCACCAATACGAGTGCCAGCGTAACGAGAAGCGACAGATCGTCATCTACCGTTGCATCCGTTGCGGGAAGCAAATTCAGCGTCGCCGACGCCTTCCTCGCCGGACCACCTTCGTCCACCTCAAATGCGGGGGGCGAATCAAATTCCTCGAGTCTGTAGTGGCGACGCCGCAACCCTCCCTCTCGTAGTATCGGCTAACCGTCGCCAGGAGTAGGGTCGGCATCCTGCCGACCACCCGTATGTGGATTGCGAACGCCCATCATAGCCGCGAGATCGACCGGAGAACGGCCCAAGAATATGGCGTGCCGGCAGTGGTTCTGATGGAGCGGGCCGGACTCGCCGTGTACGAGGCGGTTTGCGAACTCCTGCCTGAGGGCGGCTCGATCACGGTATTTTGCGGTAAAGGCAATAACGGAGGCGATGGGTTCGTAGCGGCTCGTCACGCGTTAGAGCACGATTACCATGTCGAGTGTTTGGTTGCTGCGCCAGAAAACGAGCTAACTCAAGAGGCCGCGACTCAGCTCTCCATTGCCCGCGCTCAAGGCGTCCAGCCGATATTTTACGGAGATGCCCGGTGGTGCCGTCGATCGGAGTGCCTCGGATCGCGAGACCTCATCGTGGATGCCTTGGTCGGTACGGGATCCAAGGGCCGGCTGGAGGGCCCGATTCTGGAATCCGTGCGTGCCATTAACCGAAGCGGCGTCCCGGTGGTGTCGGTAGACGTTCCGAGCGGCATTCATACCGATACCGGGGAAGAACTGGGGGAAAGCGTTTGGGCCTTGCGAACTGTGACATTCGGCCTCCCAAAGCCATTCCTATTTCAAGGCATCGGGCTCGAACATTCCGGCTTTTGGAGCGTGGCCGAAATAGGATTCCCGAATGTTCTCCTCAATGAACCTACCGACGCTCAGTTGGTCGAGAGCGATTGGGTGATCAGCTTGTTGCCCGAGCGCCTCAAGGCGAGCCACAAGGGCGAAAACGGCCACCTCCTGATCCTCGCCGGTAGCGACAAAATGCCGGGAGCGGCCTCGCTCGCGGCCCGGTCGGCGCTACGCGCGGGAGCGGGACTGGTGACCGTAGCGGGAGTCGAAGAGGTCTGTCGAGCAGTAGCGGCAAACGTACCCGAAGCAATCCTTTTGCCGCTTCCGAGCCAATCCGGAGTGCTCAGCCCGGAAGCCGTCAATATCGTTCTCGACATGCAGCCCCGCTATCACGCAGCTCTTTTTGGTCCTGGCTTAACTCACGAGGAGCCGGTTTTGGAGACCCTTCAAAAGATTTGGGCGCGTTGGGAAGTGCCGAGCTGCATCGACGCAGATGCCCTCAATGCGGTGAGCGAAGGAGTCAGCCTTCCCGCTGGGAACTGCGTTCTCACCCCCCATCCGGGTGAAATGAGCCGCCTCCTTCACCGTTCGATTGCGGAAATCCAAGCGGACCGTTTCTCCACGGTGAGAAACGCCCTAAAATCGTTGGGCAAGACGGTGCTTCTCAAGGGGCCCTATAGCATCGTGGGAGAAGATGGCAATCCCCTGATGGTGAATTCAACCGGTAACCCCGGCATGGCCTCGGGTGGCATGGGCGACGTCCTTGGAGGGGTCATCACCACCTTGCTGGCCCAAGAATTACCTCCCTATTGCGCGGCATGTTGCGGCATGTTCTGGCAAGGCCTGGCGGGCGATTTATGTGCGGAAACAATTGGAACCATCGGCTATACGGCAACCGAAGTTGCCGATTCGCTCCCGAAAGCTCGGGCTAAACTAGCTGGGTGCTGCAAAAATCTGCGGGATGCCTGATTGTATTTCTGTGGGCTGGAGTTGCTTTGGCCCAATCCAAGGTCACCGTTCGCTTCGAGAGCGCCGCTCCGAGAACGCTGTGGACGTCTGACGATTGGCCAACTTCGCCACCGAAGGACGCAGTCAAGTCCGAAGGCATAGAGACCGCCCTCGCGAGCATAACGGCAAGCTCCAAAGCGATTTTGTTTGCCCTCGATGATTCGACCGGCAACCTTGCCGCCAAGCCGCTCGCCGCTTTAGTAAAGACCTCCCTCGGAGGAGTTCCGGATGGGGTGGGACAAATGACTCGGGCCACTTGGACCGTGAGCCCAAAAGACTTCAATCGACTCTATCGAGTCGTCGTTCAAGTGGAGCATGGCGGCAGACCAGTCGCGTCGGCGAGCGTTCAAGTTTCCGATGGAGAGAGAAAGCAATCCCAGATTCTTTCCCCTTCCGACAAGGGAACAGTTGCCTTCTTTGCCCTAAAATCGGGCCAGGCGAAAGTAGAGGTGCAATACAAATCCGCGGGGACAACGCACACCTTGCCGGCCCAGGTATTTGAGCTGAGCCTGAAGCGGGAAAAGCCGGAGCCGACGTTAGCCGTGGTCATTCCGGAGGACGTCAGCGTGGTGGAACCTACGGGCGGCCAAGCGGCCCCTCCAACTGCCGGCCAAACCAAGGCGCCAGAGGATAAAGGTCCGGCCGTGAGCATCTTGGGCTCAGTGATCGTATACGTCGGCGGCATCGCGTTAGCCTGCGCAGTCGGCTACGGATTGCTCAAGCTCGTGCAAAAGCATCCGAAGCTGGTGGAAGACAAATTGCAGAAGTTGGGAGTGCAAATGCCCACCCCTCAAGACCAAGATCCCCTTCCGGCCGCGCCGCCGCCCCCGGAGCCGATTAAGCCGATCATCCTCGGCGATGCAGACCCGATCCCGATCTCGCCGTCGCCTAACTCCCCGAATTGGAACCCTCGTTTAGTCGCGGAAAACGGAGACGTCGTACTGATCGCAGAAGGAAGTTTAAGCGTTGGGCGAGATGACGGCCTGCCCCAAAGCGTCGCCGATAAATCGACGATTTCCCGAAAGCATGCTGAGCTCGTACGTGAAGGAGCGGAAATTCGTCTAAGAGATTTAGGGAGTACAAACGGAACCTACGTGAACGGGGCGAAAGTTGAAACCGAGACGAAGCTTCGCCCCGGTGACGCCTTACAATTCGGGGCCGTTCGATTTCGGTACGAGGTGTAGATGCTAAGTCGTGCATTCGGGTTACTGGTGGCAGGAGCGATTGGGGGATTGCTCGCCTGGATGGTTTCGGAGCCCATGGCTCCGAAGGTCTTCGCCAGCGACGTGGCTTGGGCGACTTTCGAAGGAAAATTCGGCCTCTTCGCGGGCCTTTTCATTGGCCTCTTCTTAGGAGCTGCCTCCGGGTTGTCCCAAGGTTCGCGCGGCCATATGTTGCGTGGGCTCATGGCAGGAGCCATTATCGGGGCGATAGCCGGTCCGATTGGAGTCAAGGCAGGATCGGCACTGTACAATTTCATTCTCGGCCCTACCAAAAACATCGCCGGAGTTAATTTGCTCAGCGCAATTCTCGCCCGTATCGCGGGGTGGGCCTTGTTTGGCTCGCTTATCGGTCTTGCCGAAGGAGCAATCGGACGAAGCACTAGGCGCGCTTTTCATGGATTTATCGGGGGCTTGCTGGGAGGAGCGATCGGCGGTCTTATGTTCGATGTTTCGGGCATGATCGTGGGAGCTGCCACTCAGAGCCTACAGGGCGGAAACGAAGTGGGAACGATTCCTCGAGCAGTTGGCCTTGTCTCGGTTGGAGCGGGGATCGGTCTTTTGGTGGGGATCGTGGAGGCGCTTGCTCGCCAAGCGTGGGTGCGTGTGATCTATGGGCGCAACGAAGGCAAGGAGTATCTCGTCGACGCGCCACAGAATTTCATCGGTAGGAGCGAACGCGCCCACATTCCCATCTTCGGAGATCAAAACATTATGCCGATGCACGCGATGATCGTCCGTAAAAGCGGGCAATACACGCTTGTCGACGGGGGTTCTCCGCTGGGAACCGGGCTGAACGGACAGCGCGTGACGCAGGCTCTGTTGACCTCGGGCGACATGATCCATGTTGGAAACTTCAACATCCAATTCTTGACGAAATCGGGTCGTGGACAGCGAGTTGCCGGACCCGAGCGGTTCGCTCCTCAGCCATTTCCAGTTGCTCCAGCGGCGGTCATTCCTGGAGCAGCCCAACCGGCAGGAATACCGATGGCGATGTCGATGCCCACGGTGGCGTTGAATCCTGGCGGATATCCAACGAGCTCACCCGGAGCTCCGACTCAAGCTCCAAAAGCCACAACTTATGCGCTCGTTGCTACCACCGGCCCGCTGACCGGGCAGTGCTTTGAAATCTCCGGCACGGTCGAGGTCGGCCGAGAATGCCTGGCCATTCCTATGAGCTTCGATGCAATGGCCTCCCGCCGACATGCAAGCCTGTCCGTGACCTCCAACGGCTTGACCGTCTCAGACTTCGGCAGCACAAACGGCACCCTGGTCAACGGGCAAAAAGTGCAGTCTCAGGTGGTTCATGGGGGTGACACGGTGCAAATCGGGGCGACCACGTTTCGCGTCGAAGTGGCTTAGGTGTTCGGCGCTAGATCCTTGGCTCATGAATGACGATGGCAATGTCATCCTGAGGCCCCGCGAAGGATCTCTGCCATAGCCGAGCGATCGGAAAAGAGATTTTCGCTGGAATCAGATTGAAACAAGTCGAGTTATACTGAGTCCCCCTATGGGTATCCAAAACTTGATTATTTCCGCTTTACGCGAACCGAAAGAAGCGATTTTTTATTCGCTGAGCAGCGAATTGGCGCGCGAATTTCCCAAGAGGGCGGTGCTAGAAACCGACCATAACTGGGCCTTTCATGTCCCAACTTTTGCCAATCAAAATCAATGCGAGCTAAGAGGTCGAGAGGACGTTCATAGCCAGTGGGATCTAAATTGGCATATGCATACCGAGCAGTTGGGACTCAGCCCCTTTAATGTATGGTGCAGGGTGCATTGGGAAGGCCATGAGATGGAACTCGTCATGGTTGGAGTTCAAGGAGCTCACTGTCGCGATATCCGATGTTTCATTGTTGCCGACAATGAGGCAATTGGGAAGGCGTTTATCACGGCGGTTTGCCGCTGGTGCACCCAATTGAGGTCTGAAGTGTTGGTGTTCAATGATGGTCACTGGTTCAAGAGCGAAGAGCTCTTTCAATCGATCAAAAGCTCGTCGCTCGATAATCTCATTTTGCCCGGCACGCTGGCAGAAGATATCGCATCCGATTTCCGACAGTTTTTTGATTCCAGAGACACTTATGAGCGATATCGAATTCCTTGGAAGCGTGGAGTGCTTTTTCTTGGACCCCCCGGCAATGGAAAAACCCACATGGTCAAGGCGCTGGTGAATATGCTCGCCGTTTCCAGTCTTTATGTACGGGGCTTCAAGAGCCAATACGATACCGATCACCGCAATATGGGGGAAGTCTTTAAAAGAGCTCGCGACAGTGCTCCATGTGTCTTGGTCTTAGAAGATTTGGATTCCTTGGTCGATGGAAGCAACCGCTCCTACTTCCTCAATGAAATGGACGGATTTTATGCAAATGAGGGGATTTTGTGCCTGGCGACCACCAACCATCCGGAACGCCTCGATCCAGCGATCCTCGATCGCCCAAGCCGATTCGATCGCAAGTACACATTTGCATTGCCGGCTCGAGGGGAGCGCAAAAGATACCTGTCGATGTTCAATAGGAACCTTGAGGAGTCGCTTCGGCTTTCAGTTCCCGCTATTAAGGAGATTGCCGACGATACCGAGGAGTTTTCCTATGCGTATCTGAAAGAACTATTTCTCTCCTCGATGATGAAATGGATGTCAACTCATGGCGCGGTTATGGACCAGGTCATGGTTGGACAAATCGAAACTTTGCGCGACCAGATGAAAACGGTCTCGGACATCCCGATACCAGCTGTCGGGGAAGAGGACGATGATGACGAGGACTGAATAGAGGCTCGCCGATATTACGCCATAATCTATACGGATGTCTGCCTTCGATCCAAATCGAACCCAAGCTACGCCGGCCCCCGGCATGAAGACTCCGGCGATGGCGTCCATGCCCGACGACTTGAATCGAACCTCGGCGATGGCAGTTTCTAAGGGACTGACCGCAAATGTCTATCCGGGCCGTGAAGCGACGCTCGCGAACGGCCCCGCCCGCGAGCAATTTTTACTCGAGTTCGTATCGGGTACCGCAAACGGCCTTCCCGGCATGTCGGACATGGGATCGCGGACTCCCCTTAACTTATGCTTGGTGATTGATCGATCCGGTTCAATGGAAGGTCCGCCTCTGGAGTATGCAAAGCAGGCGTGCTCTCACGTGGTGGACATGCTATCCCCAAACGACGTTCTCAGCATCGTGACCTTCGAAGAGACCGTCGATGTGCTGATGCCGCCCCAGCGGGTGACCAATAAGCAACCCATCAAAGACGGGATCTCTCGATTGCAAGCGGGGAATACCACTGACTTGTACGGCGGGATGGCCCTCGGTCTTCAGCAAGTGCTTCAACACGGCGAGACGGGGAGGGCGACCAGGATTATTGTTCTCAGCGACGGTGACCCCACCACGGGGATCAAAGAATTTGGCGCCCTCGTCCAGCATGCGGGCGAAATTAAGAATCGCGGAATAACATGCACCTTTCTGGGTTTCGGCCCTGAATACAACGAAGAATTGCTCGCTGCTATGGCAAAGAAAGCGGGCGGAAACTATTATTATATTCCACGCCCGGAGTTGATCCCGGAAGTGTTCCGCACCGAGCTCGAAAAGTTGATGACGGTCGTTGCACGCAATCTAAAGCTTGATGTCAAGCTGGCTCGGTGGGTTTCGCTCCGGGCCGCGACGGGCCATTCGGTGCCGCCTGGCGAGCGAGAATTTAGTCTGGCCTTAGCGGATGTGGAGAAAGGATCAACGCTCGAGCAAGTATTCGATTTCGAGTTTCAAAACCATCCGCTCGGCTATTACCGCGTTGCTTCGGCTCGACTGGATTACGATGATTCACTCACCGGCAAGCAAGAGAAAATCGACATCGATTTTGTCGTCGAATTCACCGCCGACGCAGCCCGATATTCCGCTCCGGTGAATCCCCGGGTTGCCCAGGCGGCCCAGATCGCAGCCGCTTCCCGATCGGTCGAGAAGACGATTATGGGTCTGAAGACGGGACAACTCAGCGGCATGGCGGCCATCCAAGAGCTACAGAAAACCCAGATGTTGCTTGTGCAAGAAGGACGGACGGCCGAGGCTCAAGAGGTCACGCTGGCCTTGCGCGCGCTTCAGTCAGGCGACAGCGGACAAGCGGAGAAAACCCTGATGGGAACGATGGTTCATCTCGATCAGGGCAAGAAACCGTCCTAGACAGCCACGGTTTCGCGCTCGAATTTGTAGCTCCGCGCTCGTAAGTGCCCAATAAGAAGCGCGATATCCGACGGCCGAACTCCGGGAATCCGCGATGCCTGCCCGATTGTGGTGGGCGCGACCAGCGCGAGCTTCTCTAGGGACTCGAAGCTCAATCCTCGAAGACCAGCGTAGTTATACCCCTTTGGAATCGGCATGAGGTCGAGCTTTTTCATTCTTGACGCCACGCGCTCCTGTTGCTGAATGTAGCCGTCGTACTTGGCAGAGAGTTCGATCTGCTCGATAGCTTGCCCGCGGAGGCAATCTTCCACGCCTTCCAAGAAGTTTTCAAGGTTCAGATTTGCCCGGTCAAAAGCACATTCGAGGTCGCATTCCGGGCGCTTGAGCAGATCGAACATGGAGGAACCGAGGATCGTCGTTTGCTCCAGAAAAGCCCGGCCTCGCGAGATGGCTTCTTGCTTTTGATTGAACCTGGCCCACCGATATTCCGAACAGAGGCCGATGAAGCGTGCGATTGGAGTGAGGCGCTGGTCGGCGTTATCGTGGCGAAGCAACAGCCTATGCTCGGCGCGCGCAGTGAGCATTCGGTACGGGTCGTCTACTCCCTTTGTCACCAAGTCGTCGATCATCACTCCGATAAAGCTACTCTCTCGTCCCAACACGACGGGTGGCTTATCGGAAGCAAACCGGGCCGCGTTGATCCCCGCGACGATGCCTTGGCCCGCAGCTTCCTCGTAACCGCTCGTTCCATTGATCTGTCCGGCCAGGAAAAGCCCGGAAAGCAGGTTCGACATGAGTGAAGAATCCAATTGAAGAGGGTCCGCCATGTCATATTCGACCGCATATCCGGCGCGGATCATTTCGACCTTTTCCAACCCCGGGATAGTCTTGAGAGCAGCCAACTGGATATCGGCGGGCAAGGAGCTTGAAAAGCCCTGCACGTAAATCGAGTCGCTGTCCCACTCCTCCTGCTCCAGGAAAATTGGGTGCGAATCTTTGCCGGCAAAGCGTGTAATCTTATCTTCAATGCTTGGACAATAACGCGGTCCGATGCCTTCGATTTGCCCAGAATACATGGCACTTTCATGTAAGTGATCACCTAGAATCGCATGAGTGTCCTTATTGGTCCTCGTTTGCCAGCATGGCAAAAGGCTATGTAAAGGAAAGGTCCCAGAATGTACATAGCTAAACGGTCCGGCTTCGGGCTCGCTAGCTAGTACAGAGGTTTTTGAGAAATCAACGGAGCCGCTTCGAATCCTCGGGGTAGTCCCCGTTTTGAACCGCCGAATCCTTACTCCCAAGTCGCAGAGAAACTTCGCTAAGCCTATTATCGCCTGATCGCCTTCCCTAGCTCCTTCAATCTTTAGTGCCCCTTGATGGCAAAGGCCGTTAAGGAAAGTTCCGGTTGTGAGGACAACCGCGCGAGTGCCAAATTCCTGAACTTGTCCGTCGATGGCGCAGATGATGGAGGAAACACGTCCGTTGGCCTCGTCGATCCATTCGACCGTTCCTTGGATGAGGGTCAAGCAAGGTTCAAATTCAAGAGTGCGGCGCATCAAAGAGGGATATAGGCTTTTGCAAACGTGGGCGCGCACCGTCTGCACGGCCGGTCCTTTGCCGGTTCCAACTTTGCGGATATGTGTTAGCGCGTGATCGGTATTAATGGCCATTTGGCCGCCAAGCGCATCCACTTCGCGGGCGATATGGCCCTTGGCAGGCCCACCGATAGAGCAGTTGCAAGGAAGATGGCCAATTCGGTCGAGCCGCAAACTAATGCAAGCGGTGTTCAAGCCTAATCGCGCCGAAGCGAGGGCGGCTTCGATCCCCGCATGGCCCGCTCCTACCACGATCACGTCGAACTGCACTGATGGAGTGTACCGGTTGCTATATCTTGAACAAGGGCAGAGCCCTTTTTTTGAGATAAGTCACTTTTTTTGCCAGCATTTCTGCATATTCAGATTGAAGGGCCATTGGCCGCTCGGTATCGGGAGCTAGGATAGGTAGCGTCCAATCCTCGGGCTCACGACCTGCTCGCACCGCCGCCAGCCACCTATCGCACGCGCGCAGATATCTTTCAAGCACGCGGCGAGGTGTACGGTAGGCGCTGGCCGGAAGCATGGCGGGCGGAACCGTACCATAAATCACCCAGGCGCCCACTCCTCGTCCATAAGCAGTGTCGATCCGGAAGTAGAAGATGGCAAAAACATGAGGAATGCCGTCAACGAAATATGCGTGGGTGATACGTGGGTTTCCCGCTTTTTCTGCCAAGAATTTCGTAGCTCGCTCGGCGTATGGGGCAAACGCCCGCAGATTGGTCCGATGCTGCAATAGCATAAGCGGAATCATTGCGCTGGTATCGACCATGGTTGTCTTTCTCTCAATATCGCAAGTTTCAGGCCAAGACGGTCATAGGATATTGAGTCGAAGGTTCGTTCGCATTCGAAAGACCGTTCGAAGTTCCATCGGTGTACCCGGTTAATTGATCAGATGATCGGCTGGATGGAGTGCTGAAAAATGCCTACAGTACCCAGGGAGATCGGCGAAAGTTCGCCATAATCGAATGGTGGCCAGCGCCAGAGTTATCGAATCGGCGGACTGGATCGACCAATTGCGACTCAAATGGACCAACCTTGAATCGGAAGGCGGAGTCCAATCGCCATTTCAAACCCTTGATTGGTTAGAACCTTGGTGGAATCTTTTCGGGGGGACGAAAAGGCCACACATCTACACCCTACGTGAAGGCAAGGACCTTGTTGGCATTATGCCTCTCACACTCTCACGCGGACCGTGGCGGACGGTTCGCACCATGGGCACCGGCGTATCCGATTACCTTCAACCGGTGGTCATGCCAGGATATGAGCGGCAGTTTGCCGAAATGCTGGCCGGGCACTTGGAGAGCTTAAAGAGCATCGATCTCGTCGACTTGCACCAGATCCGAGAGGACCTCGAGCTTGCTCGAATTTTTACGGTTCGGGCGAGCGATCAAGCTTCGTGCTTGGTTCTTGATTTGCCAGATCGGTACGATGATTATGTAAGCTGCCTCAGCAAGAGCCTACGGTACGAGGTTCGGCGTTTGGATCGTCCTGGCCAGGCGAAGCGACTAACGCTCGCTACTGCTTCAAATGCGGAAGAAAGCCTGGCCTACCTGGACATTTTTTTCAAACTCCATCAAACACGATGGAAACAACGTGCCCTGCCAGGGGCTTTCTTTTCGTCGAAAGTCCGCCATCTTCACCAAGCCTTTGTCCAGTCGGCTGTGAGGAACGATCATTTGCGGCTCACCGTTCTTCACGTTGACGGTGTTGCCGCCGGAGCTCTTTACGCCATGAAGACCGGTGATACGTTTTTTTTCTATCAGTCCGGGTTCGATCCACAACAAAGATCGCATTCTCCGGGTACCGTTCTAGTGGCGCACGCAATTCAGATGGCAATCGAGGAAGGCGCTAAGAAATTTGACTTCTTGCGCGGTGACGAGCCGTACAAACGGCGATGGAAACCGCAAAGAATCATGTCAAACAAACGAATTCTCATGGCCAAGACGCCCATCCTTGGGGAAGTTGGTGAAGGAATCAATCGGGCGGGAAGTCGGGTGGAACTTAAGTTGCGAGCAAGGCTCGAAGGCAGAGCGCTGCTCTCCTAAATTATGGCGGCGGACAAATACTTGAAGGTCGCGGTTATTATTCCGGCCTATAACGAGCAAGAGCGAATTGGCCGAGTCTTGGACGCGGTGTCGCGGTCGCGTTTCGCCGAAGAAATTATCGTGGTGAGCGACGGCAGCAGCGATAACACCTGTATCGTGGCCCGCCGCTACCCCAACGTGCGCGTTTTAGAGCTGCCCTTCAACATGGGAAAGGGAGGAGCTATGTGCGCTGGCGTCGCCTCGACCGACGCCCAGATTCTCGCCTTCGTGGACGCCGATCTGATTGGATTAAGGTCTGATCACCTTGACCAGATCATTTTGCCCATCCTCAATGGAAGTTGTGAGATGTGCATTGGAGTTTTCCGGGGTGGTAAGTTCTGGAGCGATACCGCTCAGCGAATTTCCCCTTATATCAGCGGCCAACGGGCTATTCGACGTTCTCTGTTCGAATCTATCCCCTACCTTGCCGAAATTAGAATGGGGGTAGAGGTTACGATTAACACATTTGCCAAACGCCAGAAGGCCCGTATCTATAGGACGGTGCTGCACGGAGTGAGCAACACCTCGAAAGAAAACAAGATGGGGTTCGTAAAGGGAACCCAAGCAAGGGCAAAGATGTATGCGGAGATTGGGCGTGCCATCGTGCGGACAAGGCGTCGCGGGAGGCCTCATGGCAGCCGTACTCGCAAGTAGTCTGATCGCATTCACTAGCTTCTTGTCGATGGGTTGCCACAAGCCTGTTCTGGAGGCCCCTGCAGACTCGAAACGCGTACTGGTCGTCATCAACAAGGCGAGCGAGGACAGCCGAACCGTCGGCGAGTATTACATGGCGAAGCGTCGCATTCCCAAAGCCAATTTGTGCACCATCGACTGCAGCATGTCGGAGAACATTTCCGGCGATGAATTTAAGAATCAAATATTGATTCCAGTTCAGCGTGCCATAGACGGCAGCTCGAACCCAATTGATTTCATCGTACTTACCAAGGGAGTTCCGATACGAATTCGAGATGATAATGGTTTCTCCGTGGATGGCCACTTGGTCGCCATGAAACTGAACATGCCGGAGATCGAACACCCGATACCCGCTGAAATCAAGAAGTGCATCAACCCATATTTCAATCGCAACGAGCACTTCTCGAGCGCCCGCTATAAGATGTATTTGGTGACTCGGCTGGATGCTTATGACGTGCCCGGATGCAAAGCTTTGGTCGACCACGCTTTGCAAGCTCGAGCCGAAAAAGGCCTCTTCTTTTTCGATGCGGCGGCCAATCGCAAGGAGGGCGACTATCTGGCGATCCAGCAAGGGCTGTACCGAGCCAACCAGATATTGAAAACCAAGGAGCTGCAGGCCAAACTTGACGAAAAGCCTGAGTTCGTGGCGCCGATAGAACCTTTGGCGGGTTATGCCAGTTGGGGGAGCAACGATGCCGCTTACAGCGTGGGAACTTACCGCAAATTGAAGTTCAAAAATGGAGCACTAGCCGAGACCTTCGTTTCGACCAGCGCCCGAACCTTCAAACGAACTCAAGATGGCCAAAGCCTGATCGCCGATCTAATCGAAAATGGGGTCACCGGAGTTAAGGGCTATGTTAGCGAGCCATTTACGTTCGCTCTCGCCAAGCCCGATATCCTTTTCGATCACTATACGAGCGGCTTCAACCTCGCGGAGAGCTTTTACGCGGCCTCGCTCGTGATCAATTGGAAGGACGTGGTAATTGGCGACCCGTTGTGCAACCCCTACGAAAAGAGCGACCTCTAGTGCACGCTTCCCTTGACGAGGTCGAAGGATGTCAGGAACCCGGATGTGAGAATGGGTCCGGCGGGCTTGCTCGTTAGTTGCACTTCGACTCGGCCATTCGCATCGATATAGCTACTTGCGGCAATATTGGCCATAGAAAACGTCGCGTCCGTCGTCGTAATGTTCCATGTAGCGACTTGCTCGAAGAGGCCCGTGGAGATGTTTTTCAGAGCCGCAATCAGAATTCCTCCCGACTGGGCATTCACCCTTGCTTCGACGGTGAGGTCGATCAAGTTCCGGGTCACCATCGTGGTTTCCATGCCAACGACGAACTTCGAGCTTGCCGATTCGTTCGAGGTCACTCCCGGTCCCGCCTGCGTGACCATGTAAAGATCGTCCGAAAACCGCATTTCCTTGAGCCCGCCCGACACTACCGAACCTCGGGAGACGGCGAGGTCCCTTAAGGGCATTCCGAAACCGCTCGCCTCGGATGGGTCGAGCACGAAGAGTCCGCGCTGTATGTCCGAGATGATGACGGTCTTGCTCGGGAAATAGGCCCAGATGCCCCAAGCGCCGTCGTAGCTGAAGCCTTGGCCCTCCGGGTAGGTATCGAAGAATCCGGTCTCCGCCATCGTGTTCACGTCGTGGATGTCGTAGACTCTCAATCCCCCTCGGTAAGCGGCGAGGAAAAGGTAGTTGTCACGAATTCCCGAGTTGTGGTCGATGATTATTTGGCCATTGGTAAAGGTTCGCTGGACCCGCGGGGCGGTCAAGTCTTGGATATCGGCGACCCAAGTCGTGCACGAGCTGACCACGCCGTTACTTTCGTCGAACTCATCGTTGATGAACAGATTTTTGTGGTCGGCGCTGATCGAGCAACTGTGGCAATAGCCATTGTTCGTATAATGCAACGTGCCCATGACCACCATGCTCGCCTTGTTTGTCACGTCGAGAATATAGACGCCGTTGCTGCCGCAGCAGCAGAAGGCAATCTCTTTGCCGGCGTACGCTCCTTCGGTGTAGGTGATGATCAAGCTATCGTGAACATAGGAGCCGTGCCAGCTTCCCACGAACCGAGGCACTAAGGGGTTGGAAATGTCAAGGGCTTGAAGCCCGCCCAGATTGGAGCCGTTGAGATAGAGCGTTTGACTCGCGGGGTTGTTTTCGATCGTATGAATCGTGCTCAATCCGCTGCCCGTGAAAGTTGTGGCTAGAGTAACCACTCCCGCATCGACATTGCGCAGGTCGAGGATCTGCATGCCGCCGCCGCCTTCCGTCGCGCAGTAGGCGAAGCCGTTATAAGCCGTCACTTCGTGCCAAAGGGAGCTGACGCCTGCGATGTGCTGGATTAACCGAGCATTATTTGGGTCGGTGATTTCCACGACTGCGTTGCCGTTGCGCAGTCCGATAATCGCGTATTCTCGGCCTGACGAAGTCACATAACCTGTGCAGGCGCTTCCGGTTGCGGGATTTCCAGGAAATTGATTCAACGGAATCCAGCTTCCCAAGCGGACGCCTGATTTTGTGAATTGCCCGCAGACAGGTAGGCACGCCGCACCCAAGAGGATGCCAAGAACAAGCTTTTTCATAGTGATCCTTTCAAAAAACATAATTCTCCCCTTGATAATGTGGGAGACTATTGGTGGCCGATGGTAATGTCACCAATCGATAGGGCGCCGTTGCTATGGTAGACCAGTTGGCCGGACGAGTCGAAACAAAAGATGTCGAAACGATCCATCTTTGGACCAAGGCCGCCGTCGTAAGCAAAGGCCTTTACATAGACCGGCAAACCCTGAAAATCACCCGAACCGCCGAATGTCACGAAATTACGGCTAAAGAATGCCACTTCGATGTTGGGAACTCTGATAATGATGTCCGGATAGCGATGTTCGCCACCATCGGCTGCAAATAAAAGGCTGCCCGCCGTGCGGGTTTGCTGATCGATTGAAAACTGCACCGACGCGGCGCCGCCTTGATCGAGGGTAAAACCGCCTCTACCGACCGCCGTGTTTCGATCCCATGCGTGGGCGGCAACTGCGAGGGCCGCCAATGCGACCATGATAATTAGCTTTCTCACTGTGGACTCCTTGAATGCGAGATAAAGATAGTGTACATGATGATCTTACGTTTGTGAGCGAGTTTTGCGTCCTTCCTGCATTTTTGGAGCAATATGTCTGAGCTGCGATATCATCCGTTTCTCGGCCAGTGGGTCATCACCGCTACTCATCGGCAAGATCGAACTTTTTTTCCTCCCGACGACTATTGCCCGCTTTGCCCAACCAAGCCGGGCGGTTTTCCAACAGAAATTCCCTTGGCCGAATACGACATCGTGGTTTTCGAAAACAAGTTTCCATCCTTGAGTCCTCATCCTCCCGAGCCGGCCATCATGGGCACGGAATTGTTGCCGGTTAGGCCCAGCGCTGGGGTTTGCGAGGTGGTTTGCTACTCTGACGATCATCATGCGACGTTGGCCACGCTCCCTCTGAAACAGGTTCGCAAGCTAACACGTGTCTGGAGGGACCGGTTTCTCGAGCTCTCTGCGCGGCCAGAAGTTGAGTACGTATTCATCTTCGAAAACAAGGGAAAGGAGATCGGAGTCACCCTCTCGCATCCCCACGGCCAAATTTACGCCTATCCGTTTATTCCTCCGGTTCCTGAAATCGAGCTTTTTCATGAAAGGGCCCATTTCCAGAAATCCGGGAGGCCCTTGATGGAGGAGTGGCTCAGCTACGAGCTGACGGATGGAAAGCGGTTGGTGTGCGAAAACGATTCGTTCGTCGCGGTGGTCCCTTTCTTCGCCCGATACCCATACGAAGTGCACCTCGTGAGCAGGAAGCACCGGCCTTCGCTTGCTACGATGTCGCCGGACGAGTTGGACGATCTAGCGGACATCATGCTGGTGGTGACTCGAAAATACGACAAACTCTTCGAGTTCTCGATGCCCTACATCATGTCCATGCACCAGCAACCGGCGAAGCCCGGCTACGAATTTGCATGGTTTCACATCGAGTTCTATCCACCATATCGCACTGCGAAAAAGCTGAAGTATCTCGCGGGAAGCGAGGCGGGGGCAGGGGCGTTCATCAATGACACGTTGCCTGAAGTCACGGCGAAAACATTGCGCGAGCTAGGGGAATAGCCGCTAACCTCAGCCCGGATCGAGGAGTAGTGCTGAACTTATCTTGGGAGGCAGGGATAAATTTTCGGCACACTAAACGGAGAGGGCGGCGGGGACACCGCTAAGCTCGGATGGCAATGCCGCCTTGGTGTCCTGTCGTTCGGCTTCCGACAACTCCACCAGCGGCAGGCGCACCGCGCGACAGTCGAAGCCTTGCAAGCTCAGGGCGTATTTGACGGGCACCGGACTCGGATACTTGAATAGCGCCTTGAATATGGGCAGTAAGGATTGATGAATCTGCATCGCCTCCCGCGGGGACCGATCGAATTGATCGACCATTCGCTTAATTTGCGTTCCGACGACGTGGGCGGCGACGCTGACGATGCCGTATCCACCCACGCTTAAAATGGGAAGAGTTAGCGCATCGTCGCCGCTATAAACTCGGAATCCCTGCGGCGCATAGGCGCACACTTCGCTGATCTGGCCCATCATGCCGCTCGCTTCCTTGACGGCCACGATGTTGGGGATTTCCGCCAAACGAAGGAGAGTATCGGTTTCCAGGTTGATGGCGCTGCGCGGTTGGATGTTGTAGAGCAGCACGGGAAGATCTGTCTCGGCCGCGATCGCCGAAAAATGGGCGTATAAGCCTTGCTGTCCCGGCCGGCTGTAATACGGGTTGACGAGCATGATTCCGTGAGCGCCGCGTCGCTCGGCCTCGCGCGTCATACGGATCGATTCCTTGGTATCGTAAGTTCCCGCGCCGAAAAGTACGGCGGCCCGATCTCCCACCGTTTCCAGCGTGGTCACCAGTAGGGCCAGCTTTTCGGCTTCGGTAAGGGTAGGGGATTCGCCGGTGGTACCGTTAACGACCAAGCCGTCGTTTCCTTGCCGTTCCACGAGATACTCCGCAATCCGGGCGGCTTCGGGAAGATTCACCTCGCCTCTCGCGTCGAACGGAGTCAGCATGGCGGTCAGCATTCGTCCC
>JBBREX010000018.1:0-26423 GCA_038225245.1 Fimbriimonadales bacterium
TCAGGATCACTACAACAACCGAAGGCCTCACTTGGGGATCGGGGGCTTGACTCCCGCACGATTCAAGGAAAGTCTTGTTACACAATCTAAGGAGGCGATCCTACGGATCTAGAGTGGTCACGAAATGGGGACCGGTCAATCGGTTGCGGCGGCTCTGGCTCAGGACTGGGCTCGGATAGTGGCCTGCGCGGAACCGGTGGCGGCACGGGCAAGACTACCGGGGGAACGACTGGCGAAACGACGGGGAAAACTACCGGCGGAGAAACGACCGGTGAAACCACGGGCGAGACTAACGGCGAATCAACCGGCGGTGAAAACTCGGGAGGAACAGACGGCGAGACTGACGGCCACTAGATGCCGAGGAGAATTCACACGCAAGATGGCGCGGGTTTGGTTAAAACCTGTGACAAAATAACAGAGATACCGAAACATGGATACCTTCGGAGCGCCCCCACTGCCAGTGGGGCGTTTTTTGGAGAGGCAGGCACACGCTCGCTGCCGATTTGTGAATTGGACATGGTCAGGACTGCTAAATATTTCGCACTGTTCGAGCTTTTCAGCAATCAAAATCAATCGAGCGGAAATGCGAAGATCCGGCCTTCGACGGGCGGCCTCTATCTCGTTCGACCGGATGGTCGCGCTGGTCGAGCCTCAGGTCGATTCCGAACGGATGCGCGATTATTCTAGCGCGGCTGGCTATGGCGGCCCGGTTCGTCATGGCACTCCAACAGTGGCATGAGGAGAGATTCACCCAGCAAATATAACGTGAAAAATTCGCAAACAAAAAATAAGCAATTCGTGGAAAGCTGTGATAGACTAAAGGCGAATCCTTAGACGACACCCTTCTGTACGCCCCCGCTCTAGAACCTCCTAAACAATCGCGGGGGCGTTCCTTTGCTTAGATTGCGCGGGGCCATACATTCCGAGCCCCAACCAAGCGCGCTAGTCGAGGGTGCGCAAGGAAGGGCTCGATTCGGTGTCAGACGCCCCGTTTAGCGATCATCTCCATCGCGTCCCTCGGATGCGGGAACCGGAGGATCCACGGCAACTAAATGGCCGGTTAGGACCCAGGCCCGCTGGCTGGGAGCGAGTCGTGGAGCGAGAATTCCGTCGTTGATCTCACGGCTCACTGCGAAGCGTGTGAATACCGTCGGCGGTAAGTACAATCGCGAGTTGTCGGCGAATCCATCCGAGGCGCTGTCGACATCGCCTTCTAAGGCTGAGATCACGAAGTCGTGATTTTGGTCGACCCGGCTGACTTCTGCTTTGTAAGCATCGAACATTCGCTGTTTGATATCCGTCACACCTGGCTCGAACGACGCTAGCCGCTCCCAGACGTCCAAATAGATCTCATTGGCGAGGCCGCTCGGAATAAATCGCTCCCGGAATTCGCGCTGAGCATCATCTGTCGCTTCGAACAGATCTGGATCGCGAGGACGATCGGGGGTATCTCCGTAAATCAACTTATCGTTTTGAGGACCGCCCGGTCCAGGGCCGGCGATAAGCGAAAGGAAGTTGTATTGGAGACCCGCTTCGAACGTTCCAGGCATTCCACCTGTGTACGGCAGCTCGTAGGTCGGATGAATCCAATTCGTTGTGTAATTAAATTCCCAATAAGCATGGACGTCACTTTGCTGCATCGAGTTATAGGCTCCCATACTTAACTGAAGGGGGACAACATTTGTCTGCATGTCAGGGAAATGATCCATTTCTCTTGGCAGATGAACGGCGTTGCCATCAATCGTAAAAGTGTGGCCGGGAACGTTATTGCCGCTTCCCAGCATCGCAAGCATTTGGGCGTCGCTTGCCGTTAGCTTCCCAAACTGAGCATGGCCATCTCCGCGCGGGGACGCAACCTCAGGAACGGTTAAGTCATGGATCATCCAGCCCTCATACCAGCCGCTTTCATTGTTGATAACGAACAGACCCGAAATATCCGTGAAAACATCGATAAAAGCCCGAATGTCGTTGGGGTCGGTGGGCAACCCTTTCTTCGGTTCGACCACAAGTCTGACCGATCCGATCGTCATATAACCATTTGCGGCGTTCGCGGCGGTCCTCATCGCCATATCGTTCACTCCCTTGAATACGGCGGTGAAGACGTTCGGTTGAAACCCGCGAGTATCGAGCAGATAGTACTGAAACAGCTGGCTCGGATCGTCGGCTTCAGCATAAGCTTGCATGGGCAAAAACGTGTGGTTGCGGCGAGCAAGTTCGACAAGGCGACGTTTCAGGGCTCCGGGCAGGAAGCGCACGTCACCACGGTTGGCCACCGTGGCCATATCTTTCTCGGCGTTTTCATTCTTGTGAAACTGCGCTTCGGAAATTAACGGGGCGGACAGTAATGCCGCAACTGCTGACAGTAAGATCATCCGGTGAAGTCTGTTTTTGAATGTGAACATTCATTTCTCCTTTGAATGGGCCGCGCGGCCTTTACGAGCACCACCATCTTTGGGCCCGGCATCTGATGGCACTGGGTTGGTCACGCAGCAAAGGGAGAAGGTTGGAACATCACCGAAAACAGGGACACCCCTATTCTCCAGAGGGGTGTTACGATCGATTTAGACTTTCGAGGACGGCGCCAGTCGCGCGCGTAACCAGAAGAGGCAAGCGGCTTTAATCTGCCTCAGATAGGCATCGGGATCGGTCGGCTTGAAGACGTACCCACTAGCCCCGCGCTCGTAGGCCAGCCGTACTTCTCCAGGTTCGTCGGAATTGCTGACTATGACGACTGGGACTGTCCCCAGACGCGGATTGGTTCGGATCCACTCCAGGAGGCTGAGGCCATTGAGTTTGGGCAGCTTGATATCGAGCAGAATGAGATCGGCCTGCGCACCCCGAAAGAATTTTAAGGCCTCTTCGCCGTCCCTGGCCACCACGACCGTCACTTCGAAGCCGAGCCCACCGATCGCCGCCAGTGTCAGCTGTTCGTCGAGGGCGGTGTCTTCGACCACGATGATCGTTGGTTTCTGGTCTACCAGTATCTTGTTCTTCCCCATGTGCCCCCAATCTGAATTTCCTCCACCATAGCAGAAGTCCCATAGATTGTGCTTCAAACCTGAACGTAGTGGCTGTCGGGCATTTGCTGGACATTCCATCAGGCGGGAGGAGACGAGAGCCAGATCGCACGACTCGTTGGCCTCCTCCAATGAACGAGCGGAACACATCTGCGACTCAGGCGATGAAGCAGTTGGAAAAGGCCCTCATGAGAATCTGAAGCTCCTCGTTGGGGCAGGCGAAAGAAAACTTCTCCACGCCTGTTGGGAGTTGAAACAGCAGCTCGACCGCTCCATCAAGCAGGGCGAGGAACGGCCTGGTCGGCCAGTAGCCGCCGCTTTCCAGCAGATTTCTCAGGAGCCTGGCGCGCTCCTCGGGTTCCGCGGCCAGGGCGGCTTCTAAGACTTGGTCGAGCTCCATTTCAGCGTCCATTCCATAAGAATTATAGGTAACCAGAACCGAAGAGACACCTTCCGGGCCGGGGCGCCCATTTGCAACCTACGCCGACATGACCGACGATGAATGGGTGGCGTATGACGACGACACTCCCGATCTATCTCTATTTGTTCGCGCCACCGACGATCACGGAAGAGAGTGGATTGCTCTCTCACACTTCCCGGAATGGAACACGCGGCACGACTCCGAGGAGGTAGACCTCCAGCGTGAATGCCGCATGTTTTGGATTCACGTTAGAAGCTACATTGTCGACCGTAACAGTGCGGTGAGGCTCTTGGATTGGGCGGAGGGAGCGAATTGGTTCAATAATTGGATGCCGCATGGAAGAGATTACTATCAAGGCTTCGTCGGGGAGTACCCATGGGGAATCCCATTTCAACTTGAAGGTTATGAGCACGATCAGATTGTTCGCCCTGATAACACAGCCGCTTGTCCCACGGAGTTGATCCCTGCGGTGCATGACGTAGCAGCCGAACATGAGTACGACTCTTATCAGGAGTCTACGGTAAGGGTCAGTGTCCCGGCCCAACCATTTTTCGAACCGGACCTGACCTGGAGCCCGGAGAGTGGCTATGATCGAGACGGTGTTACGGTGTTTTTCGATCCCACTCTCGGGAAGCCAGGTCCATCGGCTCTGTTGGCGGATCAAAAATATTTGAAGCAATGGCTCGATGCCAAAGGCAAGTCAATCTTCTTTACCGTCCTTGGAGAAAAACTTGCGATGACTGACAATGCGAGGCCACGAATGGTGATCTCGGCAGGAGCGATTTTTGATGGTGAGAATTGGAGTTGGACTCAAGTTTCAAAGATCATGCATTGAACGATGTTGCCCAATCTTCCGAAAGGGCATCCAGGTTCCTACCGAGGTTCCTAAACGAGGTTCTCCAAACTGACCGCTCATGACCTTATTCAGGAACCTAAAACGAGGCACTCGAACATGCAGAATTTACAATCGCACTGCAGAGGTCGAGGGTTCGAATCCCTTCATCTCCACCATTTAGGTTCAAAAGTAGCCAAGTTTGTCACGGGTCGCCATTGCCAAAGGCTCGAGGGCATCGTCCGGAAAGGGATAGACAGAGCTGACGTTGATCTCGCACAGCACGTAGGTATCCTCGCCCGCTGCATCCTTCGGCCCGAACAAGAAGTCGGCGTCCCATAGGAGCGGCAGCGCGGACACATCCATTTCCAGGGTTCGCAGCATCTCGGCCAGCCAATCCTCTTCCATCTTCCGGCGTATCCGTTGAAACTCCGGTTTGGTCGGGGGATAATAGAGCCGCGGTCCCGGCTGAGGGGCCTCTTCCGCAGGCGCTCCTGGCGGCGAAGGAAAAAGCGCGTTGATCGCCTGATGTCCGAAACCGGCAACGCGGTCCTGAACTAGATAGCAGCGAACCATTCCCTCGGTTAGGCGCTCTTGATAGGCCTGGTCGACCATCGGGCTTGCGTCCGAGAAATACGGCTCGCAGGCAGCGGAAAATTGATCGAGCGACATGATCTGCTCCACGCTTCCTCTGGACGCGTGCCGGGCTTTGATCAACCTCGGATCGGAGGGATAGGATGACACCTTCCAGATGCCATGTCCGCTATGGCCGCGAAACTGCTTAAGCACCCGTGACCGGCCTTCGGCAAGACGCAAAGGCAATTGCTCCTTTAGCTCTTTTGGGCTGGGATAAACGTGGACATCCGAGCCCCAACTCATGTGCCGGGTTCGAAAAAGAACTTCCTTGGTGCCCATCTTCTGAATGGCGTTTGGATGAGCGCTTACGAAAATGCCTTGACCAGCAACCTCGGCAAGCAACGAGTCGAGCTTAGCGCGGCTGCGATCCTGCTCGATGGGATTGACCCAGACGAGGACGCCATCTACATGAAGAAGTTGCTCATGAACCTCGTCGGCAAAGTCGTCGTTATAAACGGCCGCCTGGGGCTCCAGGCCAACGGTGCGCAACGAATCGGCGACCCGAGCCAGTCGGTGATCTTCAAGCCGAACGGTGCCGCGGGTTACACGGTCGCCGTGCCAGAGCAAGGCGACTCGCTTAGCCCTTTCGTTGGTCAAGCTCACCGGCTTGCCATGCGCATTCCAGGTTTTTTCCCTAATTCCACGAGAGCGGCCCTGAACCCTCGCGCCAAGGTCGACGCTTTTCCCTCGCCCCAATAGTGGAGAGAGATGATCATTGGTTTGGTGCGGGTCATGTGGTGATGGATTGCGACGACGTCGAGACCGTTGGCCCGTAGCGCTTTGAGCACGGGAGTAACCTCGCCTTCCAGCATGGCCACGTCCCCGGCTACAACGCAATTATCATCCGTCCCGTAGAACGCGGCCCAAGTGTTCAAGCCCATGCGGGCATTGATCGTCGCGCCCATCTCCTTGATCTTGAGATCATTGCGTCCAATCGTGTATTTGTAGACCTGCCCATTCTGATCGCCGGTGGCATCGACAATGGCGTCCAGTGCTTTTGTATCGAGGGTGCCGCCGACGATATCAGAGGAGCCGGAGTGCTCCGAAATCGAGGGAAGAGCGTGGCCGATAAGGTCGAGAGCGGGCTTTAATTTGCGTGTCAACTCGTCCACGCTTCCCATGCCGTGCACGTGCATATAGAAAATCCTCGGCTCTTCCCAGAAGAAATGGTTGTGAAGGGCGGTGACTTCTAGCCCATGGTCGAGAAGCGCAGACAGGACTGGGTTAACTTCATCCTGCACCAGCACGAGATCGCCCATCATGACTTGCGTGCCGCCGTCGCCCTTCGTCATCGCGATCCATCCGCCAAAGCCGAACGAAGTCGGAACGTCCACACCCGCTACTCGAACCTTGAGATCGTTGCGGGGGATATTCACCTTCAGCACATTCGCCTTGTAGTCGCCCTTCTTATCCAGGGACTTCAGCACCGCCGCATACTCTTTAGGGATATCCTGAACTACCCCGGCGCAACTAGCAAGCACACAGAGCCAGTCGATGAATCTCATGACCCAATGATACTGTCTCTTGAGAGCGCGCGAGCTTTTCCGAGATAATTTTTGTAGCTCTGGACAAAAGGACTGTATACTTATCTCGTGTCCATTGAATCGGATTTCATCGAGGAGCCGCGTTTCACCGTTCAGGAGCAGGCGGAGGTTCTCCGTCTCGCAGAACGGCTCCAAGCTGAGCAACGCTCGACCGTTTCATTGGCGGAGCTGGAACGTAGCGCCCACGAAGCCGGTCTCGATCCTCGGCTGGTCCGTGCGGCGGCGGAAAGGGTCAAACAAGGGCAAGCACCCAAGAAAGAGCATGGTAACGCGCTCGCCGTCCATGCCAAGCTCGTGCTGCCGCTCTTTGCCATGGCGCAATGGTTCGGGGTCTTCTGCGCGCTTTCGAACAGAAGCCTTGCGGCCCGGTGCTCACGACATTTCGGGAGCTGGGCTCTGTGCCTTGATGGCGCTGACGCTCACCCTAGGAGCGGTACTGCCCGGGACCGGCAAGGGCCGATGGAGAGGTGTCGCGCTGGTTATTTTTTCGATCGCCTTCTTCGGACTGATTTGCGGGGGATTTCTGCGTCTGGGAGGCCCGGAGGCGATCAATTCGAGTTGGCCTGACTTCTTGCGTAACTTGGCTTTGATGGAGACCGGCCTATTCTTCGTGGGAGGGTGGCTTGGGTCGCTGGCGAACCGGCTGCCCAAGCGGAGTGACGGCTTTGTGGATCGTCCCACAGCGCTCTCGCCTTGAACTCTTTAACCGCAATGCGCTCAAATCTGCATGGTTTGCGAAATCAGCGCTTGACCGCTCCCATCCGCATCCAATCGCGAAGGTTCATGTAGACGCTTGCCGCGAAGGCGAGGGTGAAGGCGGTCAGAGTGACCCAAAAAACTGACGCTGGACTGAAGATGACCCCGGTCAGCTTGGTCAGCAGCAGGCCCACATACGTGCCTTGATCGTCTTGAATCCCCATTGCGTGGCGGACTTGCCAGTGCCAATCGGTGCAAAGGCAATAGCCGATCCCCTTCCAAGCGCCCATGACGAGCCAGGAGAAGAGCGTTGCGAGCAGCGCCACGAAATTCCAGCGACGAGTCTTCGCAGCCATCCAGCCGAAGAGGTTGAAGACAATCAGCCCGGTATGGAAGACGAAGAACAGGATATTCAGGACCGAGAGCAAGACATGAGGCTTTACGCGGATATCCGTTTTCGCGATTCAAAAGCCGGACGCTACGTCGCTGAACTGGAACGAGCGCATCTTCTGCTTCATCGTTGAGTCTGCCCGAGAAAGGGTGCCACGGTCGGCGGCGCTGATGATCCCCTATAATAGACTTGCCGATTTTCCATGCCTCAGGCCTTCAACTTGTTCGTGCAGTGAGCATCTGAGCATTCCAGGCCCGAGGCTTACAACCTGTCAAAGGACAAGCTGCTTCCTTAGCCGGCTACTCCACTTAAACCGCCTGTAATCCTGTATATAACAATGAAACCACACGCGACCGCTGACGCATACAGAACGGTCGATAATATCGATACAGCTGTATAATCGACGGGGAATCTCTCTCCCTTTGTCCGCCTCAGATCACTTTTCAACACGATATGACATGCCACGCTAAATTGAGCGATGGCAGCTATGATCGCGAAGAATGCAATGGCGCTTAACCGCTTTATACCAACATCTGACTGGAGGAATAAGATGCGATCGGGAATTATTAACAGTAATATGGTTAACGCCAGACTGAAAACAATATCGCCGAAAGCAAGAGACTTCTGCCCACGGGTTAGCAAGTAGCTCTCATCCAAAGAGAAACCTCTCAGGGACAATATTGGTAAAACCAGCGGGGCATTCCAGGACTCGCGCTAAGGGCGGCCCGGATACCCCAATTCTGGCCCATACATCGGTTATACTCCAGTCGCCAACAGCGCTCTTGATCTTGCGCTCCTTTGCACTTTGTACGCTATGGCGGCACATAAGGGCTTCACAAGCCTTCTGCATATTGTCGCGTGCCTTATCGATTGTATCTCCTATCAAATTGCCTCGGAGAAACATACTCATTGTAGCAGGCTTTTTCAGTCCTAAATCTGCGGACGAATGGTGTCTTAGCCAAGTACCGGGCGAGCTCAATAATGCCGCTCGAAGGCAATCCGCACATGAGTGATCCAGGTTTCCGGCGCTTCATTTGTACAGATCACCGTGATCCAAGCGTGGTCGGCGGGGAATGTCTCGCGCATGGCCACGCCGCGAAGGTCGCTGTGCCCTGCCCGCAGCCCGATGGCGTTCCCGTCCTTGCGGGACCAGCCACAGTAATCCTTTGAATCTGGATGAGGAAAAGGCTTGAACCCTGAGTCTTCGAGTTCCTTAGTTGCCCGAGCACGGACGGCGTCGAAATTCTCCTTCCAGATGTAGATGCGGTACTCCCTCGGAGGAACCGAGACACCAGGATGAACGAAGTCGTCAGTCTCCATGGGCGGAATCATTCCGGCCCAGGTCGGCTTGCGGCCCGCGAGGAATGTGTAATGGTCGCTAGGCCAGAGCTGCAGGACACCGATGAGCGCAAGTCCGGCCAAGGCTATGAGGCATCCCAATGAGAGCAGAGCGATTCGCAGGATACGCCTGGTCTTTCGTGCCACATTGGATTGTGACATCGCGTGGTTTCTTGCCTCGGTCTCGAGAGGAAAGAAATAGGTTGAACCTGAGGCATCGAATACGAAGAGTTAGTCCTCCAAAGGGCCACGATGCCAAAAGTCGGCAACCATGCGACCAAGATTCGGTCCGAAGAAAAGCGCAGCGGCAAGCGCGAGCTTAAGCGCGATGGCGGCCAGCTCGTAGACCCATGGATCGGAGGGATCAGGCGTCGATCGACTTTGCCGGACCGCTAATCCGTGAATGCTATCGATCGCGCTCAACAGCGGAAATATTGAGAAGGCGGCGAAGATGATGCGCCGAAGTTCTTGTGAGGGGGCGGCTGGTATCTCGCCTCCCTTCTGCATACGGTGCCCCGCGATCATTTCCCCGATCGGACCAGCTGCTTGCCATAAGATGGCCCCGAGAAGCGTGAAGAGAATCATATCGAAAAAGAAGTCTGCTGCTTGCGTCTGGCCAGACCACCAGAATCTCTTAGAACCAGAATCTTTCATAAGGTCTATGTAACTGGGGATAAGGACTAATCGAGGCAAAACTCTGAGAAAGCAGTAAACCGCGAACCCCCGGCTAACAATGAAACCAAGCTCGCTTTTGTTCATGCCGCTAGTATAAGCTGCCCGTCCGTTGTGTATCCTTTGCCTCATGCGCATCGCCGATATGAATTGGCAGCAAGTCGAGCAATATCTCGGAAAGGATGATCGATGCGTCCTACCGCTTGGCTGCACCGAACAACATGCGTTTCTAAGCCTCGCCACCGACAGCATCCTCGCCGAGCGGATGAGCATCGAAGCGGCGGAGCCGATAGGCGTGCCCGTCTTTCCCGTGATCCCCGTCGGCATGACGCCTTCTTTCATGAGCTATCCCGGCACGGTGTCCATCGGGCTGGAGACTTACGCCAGGTTGCTGCGCGACGTGTTGGAAAGCGTCACCATTCATGGGTTCAGGCGCATTTTGATCGTGAACGGGCACGGCGGCAATACCCCGGCCCGCGCGGCAGTGACGGAATGGGCCGGGGCCAAGCCGGATGTTCGTCTCATTTGGCACGACTGGTGGAACGCCCCGAAGACGATGACGAAGGTGACGGAAATCGATGCCGACGCCTCGCACGCTTCCTGGATGGAGAATTTTCCATGGACGCGTCTCGAGGGCGTGGAAATGCCGTCGACCAACAAGCCTCTGGTGGATTATGTCAAGATGCGGCAGCTCAAGCCTCGAGAGGTGAGGCAGTTTCTTGGGGACGGAAATTACGGCGGCCGCTACCAGCGCTCGGATGAGGAAATGCTCGCGATTTGGGAGATAGCGGTACAGGAGACCCGTCACTTGCTGGAGGCTGGCTGGGCGTAGCCAAAATCGCGAGCAAGCTCGCGCACTCCCAACTATCGCTTGCCCGCCAAAGTCTGCAGCTTCGACCGTGCCTTCTTCTGGAGGTCGCCGTACTTGGCGAAATCGCCCCCACGCAGGGCCGTGTCGGCCTGATCGAACAAGGAAAGCGCTTCCCGCACCGCCGACACAGCATCTTGCTTGGGAGCCGGTTGGCCGCCGATCGACGCGGGCGGGACAGGGATGTTTTGAGCCTCCGGGCTGACCGGCCCGAACAGCTTGTTGAGCGCTTCTGCATAAGTGTCTCCGACCTCGAGACGTCCATTGATGCCGAGCACGACCTTTTTCAACCTTGGCATCGCCTGCAATCCGCTCGTTCGACTCTTGGGAAATAAGCTTTCGGCGTACATGACGCTCTCGCCGATGGGGATCACAAGCATATTTCCGATGACGACGTCGGTATCGCCGGTTCCGCCACCCTGAAGCTGAAGCCTAGCCCCGTTCACCTTGGGATCGCTGCCGAATGTCGTCTCCATTTGCTCCGCGCCCGCCACGTTAGCGCCTTTGGCAAAGTTATAGAGAACAAGCTGGCCATATCGGTCCGGATCGCAATGGGCGGCGAGCCAGCCGCTCATGTTTGGTTTGCCTCGAGGGGTGAAGGGCAGCATCAAGACAAACTCGTCCGCGCTCTCGCCGGGAAGCGTCATCAGGACGAAGTAGGGAGCCAAGGGCGAACGGGAACCGCCCAAACCTTTCTCCTGCGGCATTTCCCATGCGTCGTTGTTGTTGAGGAATGCCACCGGATCGAGAACGTGATATTGAGTCAGTTCGGCGGATTGTAACCTAAACATATCTTCCGGATAACGAAAATGATCACGCATGCCACCGGGCAGCTCTTTCTCATCGTGGATCAATCCGGGATAAATGTCGCGATACGCTTTCAGAATCGGCTCGCCGGGATCTATCGCATAAGCCGTGGTCTCTCCCGAATAGGCGTCGATGACTATCTTGACCGAGTTACGAATGTAGTTGAGCTTGTCCGATCCACCCCCCGATAGGTCGCTATAAGGAATTTGGTCGTTAGTCGTATAGCCGTCGACCAGCCAGTAGACCTTCCCGCCATTGAGGACGATATAAGGATCGTTGTCGAAGTTGAGAAAAGGGTACAGCCTCTGACATCGATCGAGAACACCGCGATGGACGAGGAGACGGCTTTCGCTGGTGATGTTTCCCGATACGAGCAAGTTACCGTCACCGAAGGCAGCGGAGAGTGCCAATCTGCGGAAGAAGCCTCCGATCGGGATGCCACCCTTCCCGGTCCACCGGTTCGTTCTCGCCTGATCTTGAGCGGGATAGTCGAATTCCACCTGGCGCGAATCGACAAGGGCGTATTCGTCGATCGGGGCCCTCGCCGCATCGCGAAAGTCCGAATAGTAAATTCTAGGTTCGGCCAAGGGTAAATCAGAAGGAGTTGTCGGCGGAATGTCCTTGATCAGGAAGCTTGGCTGGCCGTCCGGCGTTGCACTGTTGACGCTCGACATAGCGATGCCGAACCCGTGCGTATATTGAAGCCGCTCATTGACCCAGGTTCGAGCGCTCGCGCTCAGCCCTGCGAGGTTGATGTCGCGAGGGGCGAGCATAACCTCGGTCGGTTTGCCTCCGATGCGGTACCGGTCGACATCGACGTCGTTGAAGCTATAGTACGGCTTCAGGCCCTGCAGAACCTCGATTGACTGGCGCACGATCTCAGGGTCCCACAAGCGCATATTGTCGAGGGTAGCTTTGCTCGATTGGAGGTCTTTTGACGTGGGAATGTCCTGCACTGGAAATTCGCGGGCCTTGATTTTGTCGAGTCCGTAGGCATATCGCGTCATGAGAATTGCTCTCGCCGCGAAAGGGCCCTCCTTTCCCAGTTTGTCAGGCTCGACCCAACCCTTTTGAATGATTGCGGGGAGAATTCCTGCGCTCACCACGGCCAGCAAAGCGAGAACAATGCCCGCTCGGATGAGAACCGCGTAAACCAATGGAGAACGGGCGATGATGATGGCGCCGATCCCGGTGAGACCGACCAGCAGGGCCAATATTTGCTGGGTAAAAAGCTGAATATTTCCAGCAAATCCCGCGCCGGTGAACTGCGTACCAGAGAGCAGTCCGAACTCGTAGGTCTTGAGGTAAATCTGGACGGCAAGGAGCACGAGCGTGCTGCCGGCGAGAATCCCTATATGCAGACGGACATTGGGACGTCCGAGCTCGGCCTTGGCCATCGCGGCGAGTACTTGAACGCCCACATAAACCGCGACGGTCAAGAGAGCGGTCAACAAGAAGATGCTGAAAGCATAGTTGGCAAGGGCCCGGTACCACGGCAGTGTGAAAACGAAAAACCTAAGGTCGAGATGAAAAAGAGGGTCTTTGATCCCAAAGTTTTGGGCATGCCGCGCCATGAGAAAGGTGTTCCACTCGTTGGAAAAACTCGCAGCGCTGAAAAAGGCGATGATCGGCGCAACGATAATGACCAATTTTCTGCCTCGGTCATGCACAAAATTCAGGGCGTGAGAGACTAAGACGATCGAGGGAGTGGCAGGACTTTCGATGTAGATCAGACTTAGCTTGAGGGCGCGCTTGAGCGAGAAAAAAAGAAGTGCCCAACCGATGGCGAAGGCGGGCAGAAACAAGAGGCCCTTCATCTCATAGGCGAGAGTAAAAACCTGCGGTTGCCGGGCATCGTGCAGATACCAAAGATAATCGACATACGGAGTGAGGACTCCCAGGGTAATGACGATGAGCAGAAGAAGCAGAGACACTCCGACCACCCATCGAATGGTCCGCCGTTTCGCGTCCTCCGACATCTGAGGCATTTGGAAATCGCCGATATTGGACATAGGTCGCTTGGTGATACGCGATGCGACGCGGAATGGTTGTAGGAAGCAATTTGTGGCATTGGGCGGATACAATAAAGATATTCTCAAAAGAGGTATTTTTTGATGCGACATTTATTTGCGAAACTTAGCTCGGTGCTCATTATTGCGAGCTTGGCGGCGACGATGGCTTTGGCAAGCCCAGACAAGCAAAAGCTCCCTAAGGTGCCGAAGATGCCGGTTTGCCCTGTCTGCAAGATGAGTCTGACCATGAAGAAAGACAAGGCCCATATGAAGGCGGTCAAAATGCACGGCAAGACTTATTACTGTTGCGCCGCTTGCAAGATGGATAAAGGCGCGAAGACAACCAAGAAAAAGTAAATTGCTTATTCTGTCCCTCGGTTCTTAGCCAACCTGAGGGACAGTAGGCTAAGACATACGAGTCCGCCCTATTTGGGGTGGTGGCTCCTCATTGCGCGGATGGCCTGCGTTGAACCTGTTTCATCAATTGGTCGGGTTCAGACTTGGGTTCTGCGACCGCTCCCCCCGGTCATACAATCGGTGATGGCATGCGGTTCGTTAAGGACGTAGAATGATTGGGAAACAACGATGACAATCACTGACGCAGAAACCCAAACTAAACAAGCCACCGGCACCGTTCGCCTCCACCGGGTGCTCAGGGCGCCGCCCGAGCGCATCTATAAGGCGATCCTCGATCCGGGCCGCAAATTCAAAATGGCTTCCGCCGCACGGCTTCACCTGCACGGTCCACCACCTCGACGCCAAAGTGGGCGGTACCTATAAAATGACGTTCACGAACTTCTCGACCGGGAAGAGCCACGCCTTCGGCGGCAAATATCTCGAGTTAGTGCCCGGCGAGCGTATCGTCGCGACGGACGTGATCGACGACCCAAATCTCCCCGGCGAAATGCGGACCACCACCACGCTGCGCAAAGTCTCGGTCGGCACCGAGGTGAACATCGTGCAGGTGGGCATTCCGGCGGCGATTCCGGCGGAGGCCTGCTACCTGGGATGGCAAGAATCACTCGAACAGCTTGCCAAGCTCGTCGAGCCCGAAATCCCGGACATGTAGCATATGAAGCGATTGGTCTAGATGTGCATCTCCCTATCCTCGTAGAGCGTTTGGATGTAGTTGATCTGCCCCTCGTGGTAGGCCATGTTCCAGTAACAGTGGTACAGGCCGTCCGCGACCAGGATCTTCCCCCACGGGGCGTCGAACTCGGATACAAGGACTGCGTCTGGGATCGAGAGCACGACGTCCGCCCAGTCCTGCACGCTGCTCAGGAGCATATGGGCCAACTCGTCGAGGGTCGCCGACTGCCAGTCCGGCGCTTCGGGCAGATCCGCAAAGGTCCGCTGGGCAAGAATCTTGGCAACACGCCAGTGACAGTGGATGCAATCCGCCAACAGATCGAGCACGCAACGGCCTTCGTCCATCGGCCGCCAAGTGAGCTTGTCCGGCGGCATCGCCCCGACTGTGGCCAGCAGTTGCCTCGCTTGCTCGCGTGCCCGCCGCACGATAAGTTCCTGCATCGTCATTTTGCGCACCAGCTTATCATCTTACGACGCTTGGGCCAGTCTGGCAACTCGCCCGAGGTGACAGTCCAAAATGAAGATCATGAATCCTAAGCCAACTGGAGAGAAAACCGAGCCCAGAGCGTTGCTCGCATCTGAACTGCAGATGTATCGTACGCGAAGTTACAACGAGCTGCGGGAGCGAATTGGCAGCCAGGATGACTTTGTCGTCGCTGCTCCGTCCGGTAGGAATTACCAAATTGAGGTCGATTTCTTCTGGGATGACCGACCCAACGGAAATATCCGTGTGATGGCGATGATCGACGATGGCGGTTTTTGGAGCGCGGTGCTGCCAGGGGCGGATTCGTTCATTCTCAGCCCAGCGGGACAGTTCATCGGCGAGGGTGCAGACGACCCGCCCCCGAGGTCGTGATCCAAATTGAGGCGAATGAATTCGAAGCCAGTTGGAGAAGAATCCGAGCCTGAAGTGCCGGTGGACCTTCGCGAGGCCCTCGTGGCTGCCCCTTTGGCCGAGGCCGCGTGGAACGATCTCACACCGATCTCGCACCGAGACTTCATGAGTTGGATTAACGAGGCCAAACAGGCAGAGACTCGCAGACGCCGGATCGAGAGGTGCTGCGAGAACCTGGTGAAGGGAAAGCGGCGCCCTTGCTGTTATGCCGTCGTGCCCATGGATTTTTACAAGGCCCTCGGCGCCGACCCGACGGCCAAGGGCAAGTGGAGCGGTCTCACGGCGGACGAGAAGAGAGATCTTTCGGATTGGATTGAGGCATCCGAAGATAAGGCGACGCGCAAGGGCCGGGTTGAGGAAGCCTGCGCCATGCTCGGGGCCGGAAAGCGCCATCCCTGATGGTGGGTGAAGCAAAGCCAGCCAATTGCCCGGCGAACGAATGTGAGCGGCAAGAGCCAGATGCCGAGTGGCCAAGCGATAAGGCTTGAGCCAATCGATGAACTCGGCAGGGGCGTCATGCGAGCTACTTCGTGAACTTCCAGGCGTCGCTCGTATTCTTCATGTTCGCACAAAAGTTGTCGACCTGCTCGCGCACGTAGGCCGGGATGATCGCGCGGTTGTCGAGCACGCGGTGGAGATAGAGCTTCTTCTGGTCCTTGTCGAAGTAGAAGGCGGAGGGGTCGACCTCCCGGGTGGCGATCAGGATGTTCATCCACTGGCCGGCGGTGACGTCCTCCGCCTTCTCGATCGAGCCGAGATTGGCGTTCATGCCAAGTCGTGAGCGGTCGGCGCTGATCACGAACTGGATGTTGTAGGTCCAGCCCTCCTTCTTGACCGCGATCAGGAAGCCCTTGCTCAGCTTCTTGGGCTCGAAGCCGAGGCCGTCGAGCATCTTCTGCAGGCTCGCGTCGTCCAGGGTCAGGCCGGATTTGCGATTGTCGGCCAGGGTGTTGTCTTGGGCCGGGGTCAGCCTGGCCAGCGCCGTGATGCCCCAGAGAATGATCGCCAGAATCGCCGTGGCCGAGATCGTCTTGTTCATGTTCGTTCCTCGTTGGGATAGACGGTTCAGCCAGCGCATTTGGAGCCCTCAGGTACCCCGTTTGCGACGGCGGTCGGGGGTGAAAGAACTGGGGATGTGTGCCATGGGTGAAGCGTCTACCGGTCAGACCCCGCGTGCCCAGCCTTCACCACGAACGGCCCGGATGAGAGCCATGAAGCATTGTTTTCGACGCCCGACGACGTGGCCACGGGCCGTACATGGGTGAGAGAGCTGTAGTATGTTAAAGCAAGTTCGAGGAGCTCTCACGCATGGCACCCCTAATCCCCGATTTCACCCCACGCACGCCGTCGGACTTGACGTTTGAAAGTGCACAGTGGCATACTGAGGAACAGGAGGCCCTCCAAATGAACCCCCCCCGAACACCCAGATTCAGCGTCCTAATCGGTATCTTAGGTTTAATGCTCGCCGGATTGGCGATAGCGCAACAAAACTCACCGGCAAGAGCAACCGCTGGGAAGCCTACTCCACTATGGACAGCCGCCGCCCTATCTTTGTCACACCGCACTGCTCCAGTCTCAAAGAAGAGCCTGTATGATCGGCTCGGCGGCGTCTTCGCTATATCTGCCGTGATCGACCACTTTAGCGACGCTCTGATTGAAAACCCGATGGTGGGAAAAACTTCCAAGAATCCGGCCCTCAGGAAGTGGAGCACAGAGAACTTAGACAGGCTGCCTGGACTCAAATTCATGCGAACCCTTTGGGTTTGTAACATCACGGGTGGTCCGTTTAAGTACACGGCCACCGTGCCCGGAAAAACGAAATTGGGCCTTGAGAAGGCGCATCGTAAATTCCACATTTCCTCACAAGAATTTGACGAAGTCGCGGCCGAGCTGGGCCGTACCCTTGACTTCTACAAAGTGCCGAAGCAGGAAAAGGGCGAAGTCCTTGCCGCATTTGCCGCACACAAGCATGAGGTTCTAGGCCGTTAACTCAAGGAAAGTTCATCCCTTGAATGACGCTTGCCTTCCGCTCGGGTGCGGGTGTTTGGGTCCAATCTCCCGGGGTCTTCAACCAGCGGGCTAGAGCAATACTTCCTCGGCTTGGAAGAAATCGTAAGAGGGTCGCCTGAATGGCCCCCGAACGACGAAGCCGTCAGGACGCGAGTCCGTGACCTTATGTCCCGACATGACATTCACGATCCCGAGCCCGAGCCTGGGCAACCTGCCCACCAGCGGACGATTCGCACCTTGAGGCGGAAAATGAAACCCTCGACCTCACCGAATTTTGAGATGATCTCCTTCGCCCAGAACTCTGCCGTCAACCTGGCGGTGCATGCACGATCCCGTGCTCACGGCCATGGCAGCCACCGATGTAACCCAGGCGAGTGCGAAACTCCACCAACATGGCCAATGCGATCAACACGGTGAACAACATCCGCGAGGACGCCCAAGAGTACACGAACGTACTTGGTGTTGAAACATAATCCTGTGTGGCCGAGGATCACACAGCGTTCATCGAGAGGGTGCGAGCCGCCTTTCCAGATGCCGGCTGCCCGCCCGACTGGCTGCCGACTTGCCCGTGCAGCGAATGCCAAGAGCTAGCCCAGTTTCTCCGGGAGCGGCCAAAGTGGCGCGCCTTCTCGGCCGAGGATTGCTTTTCGGCGCATTCGGTCACCTTGATGGATAGGTCATTTTCGTACTTCTTGCCAGCATTCATTGTCGCGTCGCTCGTCGATGAAGAGACGGCAGATGTCGCGGTGGACTTCGCCGCCTGGCGTTTTCTAACCGACCCTCCCCACAACGAGCCTAATATCGAGCTCCTTTCGGCCTTCAGCGTAGAGCAGCGCGCGGTTATTCTCGAATGGCTTTCTTGGTATGCAGACACACGGTCTGTTGACGAGGATCAACAGCGAGATTATCGTCAACAGATCGAAAACCTAAGATCATCCGCGGGCTAGAGTTTCTTCCCTTTGCACTTGCCAGGACAACAACCATGAAGAAGGCGACGACATAATCTGGTTCGGATCGGCCCGCACGATGAGTACGAAGCTCTGTTGAAGAGGCTTTAAGCGTCATCGCCCATAAGAAGGAAACCACAACAATGAACAAAAGCGACTCGAAGGAAGGAAATAGAGGAGGCTCTCCCTCTCGGCTAATCCATGCGAGAATCAAGGAGCTGAGCGATTGGCGGGGCGAGACGCTCGCTCGGGTGCGAATGCTCATCAAGGAGGCCGACCCGGAAGTTGTCGAGGAGATGAAATGGGCGAAGCCGTCGAACGCGATGTCGGGGGTTCCGGTGTGGGAGCACGCCGGGATCATCTGCACCGGTGAGCACTACAAGGACAAGGTGAAGCTCACCTTCGCCAAGGGCGCCTCGCTACCTGACCCTTCCGGCCTCTTCAACTCCAGCCTCGAAGGCAACACCCGGCGTGCCATCGATTTCCATGAGGACGATGAGATCGATGAAGACGCGTTGAAGGCGCTCATCCGCGCCGCCGTGGCCCTGAACACGTCGGGGTGAGCGACCGGCGGCCGGTTCAACGATGAGCTCTGGGCCGCGCTCCTCGCGCAGCTCATTGTTTCTCTGCGTACTTGATCGGATTGGCCGCGCCCGGCTTGCGGTACTCGTCGGGGACGCGCTTGCCGACGTAGAGACGCTGGATGTCGTCCGGGGCTTCGCGGCCGTTGAACCCGTACCGCCCGGGCTGGTCTTGGCGGCCTGGGAAGTTCGTGGCCGTCGCTTCCAGCCATTCGTCGGCGATGGATGCTCCTTTGATAATCCCCTGGACCCTGGCGAGCACGACCTCGGCGTTCCGCGCCTTTGCCGGGCTGATCTTCCATGCGTAGCGCGTCGCCTCGTAGAGCGAAGATTCGGCCAGGGCACTGCGATTCACGCTGACGAGGATCGCATCGTGTCGGAAGACGGCGGGCTCTGCGGCGTACTCGCGGATGATCTCCATCGCGTGCATCGCGCCGAACTCGTTGCCGCCGACGCCGCCCGCTTCGTTGGTGAGGCCTGGGTACGCGTCCATCAGCGCGGACTCGACCTCGAAGGCGGTCGCCTCGTCCATGCCGTGCCGGTGGATAACGTGGGCAACCTCGAATCCCGTGAGGCGGATCTGACGGATGCGCTTCAGCTTGTTGTCAAGGTCGTCACCTTCGATGCCAGGCTCGCCATGAATGTGCGCGAAGACGCGGTTGCCTTTCCCCTTACCGACGTAGAACGTCTCGCCGTTCCGTGGATCGATGAGGCGGTAGACATAGGTCTTGAGCTTCTCGATGACTTCGGTCGGGAATGCGCCGGCGGGCTGGTAGTCCATGAAGGTGAGCATATCATAGAATTTCCATGAAGGCGACAAGATCGATGAAGACGCGTTGAAGGCGCTGATCCACGCCGCCGTAACCCCCCTAAACACCTCCTAAGCCGCCAAGCGGCCGCCGAAGAGAGCGTGACCTGAAGCGATGCCGCCGCTTCGGGCGATGTGTAACACGCGGAGAAATGCCGCGCGTCTGAGCATTCATGGAACAACTTGCATCTCGAACAGCCAAGAATTTCCGGACGAGAGCTTGCGACGTGGTGCTGATTACCTGCGTGATCACTTCCTCGGTTTGGGCTTGCTCTGGCGTGGGCCCTCCCGGGAAGCCGGTCGTATTCGGCGACCAAACCAACATCGTCATTTGGGACGAGGCCAATCACACCGAGCACTTCATCCGCAACGCGAGCTTCAAGTCCGGAGCCGACGACTTCGGCTTCATCGCCCCGACCCCTGGCAAGCCCCAGCTTAACGAAGCCTCCTCGAAGGCTTTTTACACTCTCGCGAATCTCGCACCCGTTTATCCGACCCGCGCAGGAGGCTTTGGAGGAGGAGCCGGTGGCGCAATGATGATTTCCGATGGGGTTCGCGTTATCCAGGAGGCGGATGTCGCCGGATACCATGCGACGACCTTATGGTCGAAAAACGCTCACGCGATCAACAACTGGATGAACCAGCACGGCTATGTCTCGACGCCTGAGGTCGAGAAGTGGGCTGAGCGCTACTGCTCCAAGGGCTGGTATCTCACCGCGTTCAAGGTCGTCGACAAAACAAAACTAGCGGCCTCGACGGGCACGGTGCGAATGACCTTCAGGGCTGCCAAGCCTTTCAACCCTTTCTACGTGCCAAGCTCGAACATCCCCAACCGTGGCAAGGGGACGTTGCGTGTTTACTTCGTCTCGGTTGGCGACTATGACGCGAATATCGGCAATACCGGCACTTGGCAGACGCCCCAGTGGACGTCGCCGATTCCCGAGGTCACCGCGGCTCTCCTCGCTAAGCAGGTCAAGATTCCGGCCGAGGCCATCCCGGACAATGTGCAGGTGGAGACGTTCGTCGACAACGACTTCCCACGGCCGGCCGCTGACGACATTTACTTTACGAAGAAGAGAGTCATTTTGGCCCCGAAGGAGCCGGTCGCGTCGCCGACACGAGCGATTCCTCCCTACGCCATGACCCCCCTGCTCGCGGGGCTTGGGCTTGTCGCGGTTGCGAGGCGACGCCGACATAGGTAAGAGGCAGCTTCAATCCGCCCCGCTCGCACAGCGGGCGGGTTGGCTCTAATGCTTCTTCACAAGGCGGACAAAGTCGGCCACGGCCAGTGTCCAATGGCTTGACTGTCAATCACGGTATCTGCCGCCGTAGATCGGAGCGTGGAAAGAGCGAGTTCGGTGGGTCAGTTTTCCGCGGAAATGCGTCATCACAAGTAGGAGAATCAAAATGCCTACGAAGAAAGAGCGAGAGTTGGTTGCCAAGATGAAACGCGAGGGCAAGACGCCCAGTCAACAGGCCGGCGAGTTCGTTCGAATGGAAATCGAGCAGATTCGCCACAAGGAGCATGGCGCTGCGAACACCAAGCAGGCGATTGCGATCGGGCTATCAGAAGCCCGTCGCGCCGGCGTGGACCTGCCGCCGCCCAAGAAGGGCAAATATGACGAGGAGACCCGCGAGCAAGCCAAGCGCGAACTCAAGGTGGGTGACGATCCGAACTACAAGGTCTCGAGGAAACGCTCGATGGCCGCCAGAAAGGCTCTGAAAAAGGAGCCCACGGTCGCCGCATCGCCGACGGCGACTCGCAAGCGTAACGCCGGGAAGAAGTCCGAGTAGAGCAGGGCCGGGCGTGTCGGCCTGTTCGGCGTGGCTATGGTATTGACCACAACCCACAGCCGCCAAGCGGTAGCCTCGTGTCCCGGTAAGATGCCCAATCGGCTTGCAGCTTCGTAGCGGCGGGCCTCTATCAGAATTAGGATAACGCATGAGAAAAGAAATTGCGAAGAAAGCTGGCAAGAAGCTAGAGGGATTCACGGACGAGGAACGGGCCGCGATGAAGGAACGCGTCAAAGAGCTGAAGGCGGCCGGGAACAAGGCGGACGGCGAAAGCGCCCTGCTCGGGAAGATCGCCGAGATGTCGGAGCCGGACCGCACAATCGGCAAGCGGCTCCATGCGATCATCAGCGCCGCTGCGCCAGCCCTTTCGCCGAAGACCTGGTACGGGATGCCCGCGTATGCCAACAAGGACGGCAAGCTCGTCCTCTTCTTCCGCGATACGGGGAAGTTCAAGGAGAGGTATTTAACGCTCGGCTTTAACCACGAGGCGAACCTCGACGAAGGCGCGATGTGGCCGATTGCCTTCGCGCTGACCAAGCTGACACCCGCCGACGAGAAAAAATCGCCGCGCTCGTGAAGAAAGCAGTGAGTTGAGTACCGAGCTAGTACAAGCCTCGATCCCACTCGAAGCGGATTACTAAACCCTATCCTCAAAGGTCGACCCATAGCTGGAGATTTAGCTCATGATGTTAGCGGTGATTTACAAGCCGGAATTATGGCGAGACTTCTTCGTTATGGTCGGAGGCGGGGCTGCAGCCTTGACCGGCCTCGTCTTCGTCGCCATGTCGCTCAATCTCGAGGCAGTGACCCAGGATGCCACGCACCGGAACCGGGCCATAGCCGTTCTGACCGGATTTTCTCTCGCGTTCATCCTGTGCGGGGTGGCCCTCATGGGCGAGCAGAACAACCTGACGCTGGGGATCGAATGGCTCATGCTTTCGGCGATTGGAGCTTGCGTCCATATCGGCGGGTATATCCAGGCAGTGACACAGGGGGGAAGCCGTCGGGGATCAATCTGGTCCGGGAGCTTATTAATACGGCATGCTCTCTGGCACAAATCGTGGGTTCTCTTCTGCTCATCCAGGGTTATGCGGTTGGACTCTATGTAGCTGCCGGCGGCATGGTGCTTTTCTTTGGCTCTCTCATCTCGGGGGCGTGGCTGCTGCTCGTAGGGATTTGCGACGAGAGGCAGGCTAAGAAAAGGCTCAAACTAGTGCCTCCGAGCGAATTTGACCTTGAAAAATGGTGGGCGGTATACCGATGTCCATCCTGCCGCTCGCGGGCCTCTGAGGACGCTTTCGGGGTGCTCGTAGAGGTGAACGCGAACCCAAAGTCGGCCACTACTTGTCGATTTTGTCGAGCGCGAACTGTGCTCTCCCAATCTTCGCTAGGAGTCGGAGCAAGAGCCAAGGGTAGTATTTCCCGTTCTGAGAACTGAGAGGAACATAGAAGAAATAAATGGTGGGCGGTACAGGATTTGAACCTGTGACCCCTACAGTGTCATTGTAGTGCTCTACCACTGAGCTAACCGCCCGGAGCGAACTCAAAGTATGCCGCTTTTGAACCTGCTATGTCAAGTTCGATCCGTAGCTTTCGGAGGCCCTTTCCGGCTTCTAGGGCGCGCTGCCGAGGGTTCCTTTCCGGACGTCGGCTTGGTGGGCTTACGTTTCGGCGTTTGAGGCTGAGGCTTTTCGGCATGTGGAGCTTCCGCACCCTTTGCTCCCGTTTCCGATGGCTGCGCAGGAGAGGTTGCGACTCCTTCCACCGAATCCATGAGTTTGCGACCCACTTTCATCATTCCGCGACCCAAGCTCCGGGCCAGGGGCTTAGCGGATTTTAGCAACAAAGGCACCGCCGCCGCGACAATTACGATCCAGCCGCCGCCGGGAATAAGAGGCCCACGAGGAGGGCGATAATTTGCACTCATAGCAGTCCTTACCGTTCCTGAGGCTGAGTGGTTTCAGAGGTCTGTTTTTCGCGGTTCGACGCTAACGCTTCTCCGATCCAGCCTAAGCAGAGAAACACCGCCGCGAACGTGATCCATACGTCGGCGAGGTTGAACACCGGGAAATTGATGGCGCGAATCCAAAACATGTCGGTCACGCGGCCGAATGCCAGTCGGTCGAACAGATTCCCGATCGCTCCTGCCGCCAGCAGCGCCATGGCCCAATGGGTGAGAGGACGCTCTTGCGGATGCTTCATGCTGTAAGAGCCTGCAAAAAAAGCTATCGCTATCGCAACCGGAGCTAGCAACACTCCGAATCCTTGGAGAAGCCCGAAGGCAATCCCTTCGTTGAAAACCAACTTTAGCTCGAACACGCCGGGCCAAAGCGAGCTGATAGAGCGCCCTTGAAAGCCTCCGGCGGCGGTCCTTGCCCATAGCTTGGACACCTGATCGAGCACGAAAAGGCTGGTAAACAAGACCACAAACCAACCGGTTCGACTTCTGGCCACCGGCGGCCGCATGGGTTCTGCGATCATAAGCCCATCGCTCTCCGATCGCGAGCCGACAAAGGAGTGCCATTCACGACCTGGACATCTGGACGACGCAATCGGCTGCGTTGACATTTGAGGTATTCGCTTGGCCGAAAACGAGGGTGCTCGGTGCCCGGCATTACTTCCACTGCGCTCATCTTGAAATAGTTCGGAAGCTCTCCGTCAAAGGACTGAAGATGCTCCAACATCTGGCCATCCGCATAGAGGACGGCGATCGCATCCTGGCTATCTTTAAGGCCAGCTTCAGTCTTCCAACTTTCAAAAGCGGCAAAAGCGTCTGCACGCGCGCTTAGCAGAGCAGCGAAGCGAGCTTCTAAGTCATTTCCTTCGATTTCCTCGAGCCTCTCACTTGTCGGCTGATCAAAGACCTCGGCATGGATGGTGGCGGCGGCGGATCGATTATCCTGTTGGGCGGCGGGAATGCGATCCCAAACCTCCTCGGCGGTATGAGGCAGGATGGGAGCGATCATCTTCGTCAAACGAACCAAAACATATCGACATGCGATCTGGGCGGAGCGCCTTGTGGGCCAATCCTTACCATCGCAGTACATCCGGTCTTTGATGGCGTCCAAGTAAAACCTGGATAGCTCGTTTACGCAAAAGTTATGCACGCCCTGAATCACGCTTCCGAAATCGTATCGCTCGTAGGCCTTGACGCAATCCACTGTAAGCAAATCGACTTGTTCCATGACCCAAAGGTCAAGTTCGACGAGCAGTGGATCGGCGTCGGGATCGAAATCATATAAATTTCCCAGCAGAAACCGTAACGTATTCCGAATCGACCGGTAGCTCTCGCCGACTTGCTTAAGGAGCGCATCACCACAAGGGACATCGTTTTCCCAGTTCACGCTTGCCACCCAATAACGCAAAACGTCGGCCCCGTATCGGTCACAAGTTTCGAGGGGATCGACGACGTTACCTAGACTCTTGGACATTTTCCGACCTTGCTCATCAGTCACGAATCCGTGGGTCAGTACCTGGCGGTAAGGCGCTTCATCGCGAATGGCGGTGCCTATAACGAGCGATGAATTGAACCAGCCCCGATGTTGATCTGAACCTTCCAAATAGAGGTCTGCGGGCCACGGCTCGGCCCATTCGGGTTCGACGTTGCCTTCGAGAACACACAGAGACGTAGAGCCGCTGTCGAACCAGACATCGAGAACGTCGGTTTCCTTGTGAAAGTCGATCTCCCCCGTCTTCGGGTGCTTATATCCCTGGGGCAGAATTTCCGACGGAGGGCGTTCGAACCAGGCGTCCGAGCCTTCATTTTCCACTAGCTTCGCGACGGCTTCGATCGCTTCCGGATCGAGGACGGGCTCATGGCTTTCCGCCCCATAAAAGACAGGAATTCCGACCCCCCAAGGACGTTGGCGAGAGATGCACCAATCCGGCCGTCCGAGCACCATCGCTTCGATTCGGTTTTGACCCGACCCGGGAAACCACTCGACTTGAGCGATATTCTCAAGCATTCTCTTGCGAAGCAATTCATGATCGATGCCGACGAACCACTGCTCCGTAGCCCGAAATATCACCGGTTTGCCATCTCGCTCGGAATATGGATAGCTGTGGGCAAAATCGCTGACCGCGAGCAGATTGCCGGTTTCCCGCAGCCGATCCACCACAGCCGTGTCGCAATCTTTATACGATCTGCCCTCGAATTCACCCGCTTCGCTAGTAAGGATGCCCCGTTCGTCGACTGGGCAAAGAATTGGTAAGCCGTATTTCATGCCCGTGTAAAAGTCATCTCGGCCATGGCCCGGGGCGGTATGAACCACGCCGGTACCATCTTCTGTGGTCACGTATTCCGCCATAACGGCTAGGGAATCGCGATCGAAGACCGGATGTTTGAAGACGGCATGGTCGATGTTAATGCCCTGCAAAGATTCGACGACCGTAAAATTCTTCCAGCTCAAAGCCTCCGCTATTTTGTCGACCAAACTTTGCAGGATGAGATAGTAGGTCTCAGTGGCGTGGATGTCCCGATCTTCCAAAACACGCACCACCGCGTATTCGAGCTCCGGGTGAAACGCCACTGCCAAGTTGGCCGGGATCGTCCACGGTGTGGTCGTCCAAATGATGGTGTACAGGTTTGGATACGCCTCAAATAACTTGTTCGGATCAGCCTTGAGTGGGAAACGTACATAGATCGCTTTGCTCGTGTGGGAATGGTAGACGATCTCAGTGTCGGCTAGGGCGGTTCGTGAGGTCGGGCTCCAGAGGGTTGGACGCAAGCCCTTGTATACGAAGCCACCTTCAACCATTCGCTTAAAAACCCGAATGATCTCAGCCTCGAAGCGAAAGTTCATGGTTTCATAAGGTTTTTCCCAGAGGCCGAAGACCCCAAGGCGCTTGAACTGAGTCGTTTGGACATCGATGTACTCTCGAGCATGAGCGCGACAAGCCTTGCGAAGCGTCACCACATCGGGAGATTCCTTCTTCTCACGAAATTTCGCGATCACCGCTTGCTCGATGGGCAATCCATGATTGTCGTATCCGGGTACGTAAGGACAACGATAACCCATCATCGTTCGACTTTTCACAACGAAGTCCTTGAGGATTTTGTTTAGGG
>JBBREX010000019.1:0-25920 GCA_038225245.1 Fimbriimonadales bacterium
CCTCCAGGATTTGGTCCGGATGATCGACCAGCGTGGCCCCGTCTCGGATGATCGCATGCGATCCTCGGAAATTCTCGTTATTGATATTCGCAGGAACGACAAAGACTTGCCGGCCGAGATCGGCCGCCGCTTGAGCGGTGGTGAGAGCGCCGGAACGCTCGGGAGCCTCGATGACCAATACCGCATCGCTCATCGCCGCCACCAAGTGATTGCGCACTAAGAATCGATAAGCCTTAGGCTTCGCTCCTATAGGGAATTGGCTAACCAAACAACCGTTTTGCTTTATTTGCTCAAATAGACCCGCGTGCTTGGCTGGGTAAACCTGCTCAACTCCACTGGCCAAAACAGCGGCTGTTTTGCCACCTAAGGCGAGAGCAGCTCGATGAGCGGCGGCGTCCACGCCGAGCGCGCCGCCGCTCACGATCGTCAAGCCGGCGGATGCCAACCGCTCGGCGAATTTTTCAGCGACTGCTTTTCCGTACGTCGTAGCAGATCTGGTTCCAACTATCGAAAGGCACGGTTGATGCAAAACCGCCGAATCGCCCCAGAAAAACAACGCGGGGGTCGTATGGTGCGCTCGAATTAGGGCAGGCGGAAAGTCATTGAGATCGACGACGCGAATGCCCCTCGCCAAGGCCTTTTCCAGACTCTTGAGATCAGCTTCTGCTACATTGCGGCGCTCCGCATCACTCAGCCGCGCGCTCGAGAGGAGAAACGATACTGGGTCGGCCGAAGACATCCCGAGTTCCGTCAAGATCATTCGGGACTTTGCGGCAGGCATCTCCGCCGCGAGCAGGTATTGCCAAAAGATAGGAGAGAGCAAGCGGCGTCCGCTTAGCCTCCCTTACCCGGGCCCGGCCCTGCTCCCGATTTCGTCGGAGAGGTCTGGCCCGCCCGGCCAGCCGGCCTAAGCGTGTTGTCTATCATCAAAGAAAAAATCGCTTTGGTCGTGTTGCCGAGCCAATCGGAGGCTGTTACCGTAATCGTTTTTCTTCCATCGGTCAGTGGTTTGTTCTTGCCGGTTGTACTAAAAGGGACGATCAATATTCCTTCTCGATTGTATTGATAGTCCATCTTCTGATCGTCAATTTCAACCGTTAGCGTTTTTGCGTTCACTCCCGTAGCTTCGTCCTCGATCTTGAATCCAAGCTCCAGGGGAGGCTGGCCGGAAACTTGGTCTCCCGAATTGGGAAAGAACATCCGAACTTTTGGGGGAGTGAGGTCGACCCCCAAAGAGCGATCAAATGCAAAAAGGCTTCCATCTCGCCCCGTTACCAAGAGCGTTTGTCCGGCCAGCACGGCCGGACTGGCCGCAGTAATGTAGTTTACGATTGTGGTGGTAGAAGTTCCTTTGTCGGTGCTCTTCGCGCCGTGAGCGCTAAGAGGCCGTAAGACAAATGTCCAGACAATGTCGCCCGTTTTGGGATCTATTAAGTTGAGTGCCCCATTGGATGTCGCGATGACCGCCAGCTTTCCCAGCTGGGTCGGGGGGACCACCGGCTGCGATTGAAGATCGATGCCGGTTTTAAGCAGGGGGCGTCCACTAAGATCGAACGAGAGCACCTTTTGATCGCGCGATATGGCCACGATCCCTTCCGCGGAAACAGAAGGATTCGATGCCAAGACCTCCGCCGTTGGGCGCTGCCAGACCGGTCTGCCTCGAGCGGCACTAACGCAAACCAAATTCGAACCCGAATTGACGTAAATATTATCGCCAAAAACAACCGGCCGGACGTCGGCCCCCAGCACCGCAAAGGCGGTTTTCCAATTCACCTTGGTGGGAGACAAGATAGGAATCGAATAGAACCCATAGGCTTGTGTAAAAACTAAAACGTTTTCGTCGAAGGCGCCAATGTTTCCAAGGATGCCGTCGAAAATCCTCTGAGGGTTTTGCCAGGCCGCTTTCCCGTCGTCACCAGAGATGCACATGATGCTGTTATCGCTCAAAGCCAAAGCGATATACTTCCCGGCGACCACGGGCGGGCCCAAAATCGGTTCAGGCGACGGATACTGCCATTTCGTTTTGCCATCGTTCGCGTCTACCGCGTACACCAGTTTATTATCGGCCGCCGCTATCACGGTATCGCCGTAAAGCACCACTCCCGATCGAAAATTCGCCTCTAATGGCTCGCCCGCAGGATATCGCCACTTCTGATTTCCAGATTCTCTGTCCAGCGCAAAAATTCGTTGCCCAGCCGCAATGTATATCGTATCGCCTTTGACCGCGACTTGCCCGCCCGGCGTGACCGAAGTGCTCTGCGCCCATCGCCAGGCGATCGGAGCAGGCCCTTCGAATTGAGCATGGACGACGCTCGGTCCCCCCAGGAAAGCGATCGTGGCCCACGCCGGAACCGAGGATAACAGAGTACGAATTTTCAACATTTCACCAACCTTGCAAGCGCTCCGTCTGAGTATAGCGATCCCAATTTAGCTTTGTCTACATGGAGCGCCAGAAGTTCAGACGTCTGTTCGCCGTTCGGAGTCACGTTGGAGGCTACAATCCGCTCGTGGGGGTCCCGATCCTTTGCTATCATAAAATCGGCCCAGTCGACTTAGAAGGCCGCAGGCTCAACATGGAGCCAAAAACCCTGGCTACGCATATTCGTTTTTTCAAACGCTCGGGATTTCGTTTTACTCAAGCCAAAGACCTAACCGCTTGGCCACGAGATAGAACCGTCTGCTTGACTTTCGATGACGGCTACGTCAGCACGCTCACCTATGGGCTCGATGTTTTGCGCTCGCTCGCTGCGAAAGCCAGCGTCTATATCGTCCCTGGCAAAGTGGGCCAGACCTCGGATTGGGATTTTGGACATGAACGCCCGCTTGCGAGCTGGGATTTGCTCACCAAAGTCCCGCAAGATGTCGTCGAGTTGGGTAATCACACCTTATCTCATGCCCGCCTGGGAGATTTGGAGTCCGATGAGCAAGTGGCGGAATGGCTTGCCGCCAAAGCTGAAGCCGCAAAGAAAGGAATTCATTTCGAGAGTTGCTGCCTTCCTTATGGGAGCTGGAACGCTTCTTCTGTGGAATCGGTGCGGCAGTCGGGCTATCAGGTCTGCCTCGGCCTAAGCCGCCGTCAAGCCCGCAGTGACGATAACCGGTTACTTTTGCCTCGCATCGTCGTTGGTTTTTCGGACAAACTTCCGGGCCTGCTTTACAAGCTGTATATCAGACCGCTTTTGCCGGGTTTCCACCGCAAGAGTTATGTTTGACTTCCATATGCGGTTGGTTTATGTCAAAAGGTGTTGTAAAATGGCGGGGATACGGCAGTTTCGGGGGACGTCTTGAAGATTTGCGGTTTTATTTGCTTCGTTTTATTCGGCTTGTTGCACGCGGCCCTTGCGGACGACGATCTTTACAATCTCCATTTCCTGGGAAATCTTCCCAACTATGGGAGCAACACCTCGGCTCAAGCCGTCAACGACCACAATACAGTGGTCGGCTTCGCGACTGCCACGAACGGCGATACGAGGGCCTTCTTTTGGGACCAACTGAGTGTGACCCCGGCTGCTCCGATCGCGTTATCGAACGATAACGGAATTTGGCTCCAATCGAAGGCATTCGCCATTTCGACTTATGGGAAAATCGCTGGAACAGTCAGCTCTCAGACAAGAACCTGGGCAGCGTACTGGCCCAATACCAGCGCCGCTCCAATTCAGCTCCCAGATGGCGGGAATTATAGCCGCGTGACAGGCAGCGAAGCGCACGGGGTCAGCGACGATGGACTCGGGATCGTTGCCGGATGGTTGCAGATCGGCACATTGGCAACTGATCGTGTCGCTTGTGCCTGGGTAAACGGAAACTTCGTCGATTTGCACGCGTCGCTGAGCGCGCTCACTGGCAATAACATCAATAATCGCTCGTGGGCCACGGCAGCGAGCGGACGCAATATCGTGGGCGGGTGCGATTATTACGACGATTCCGGGCACCACCGCATCATGCCGGTCAAGTGGGAAGGGAGTGGCAATTTTTGGATCGCATCATTCGTCCAACTTCCCTTCGATGCTGAAGTGTCTTATTCGAGAACGACGAACACGGCCTTGGGTGTCAACGAGGCGGGAGACATTTGTGGCGTCTATTCCAGCAATCAATATCAAGGCAGGGACATCGCATTTGTTCTCATTAACATGGGTAATGGAGTTATGCACCGAGTGCTTCCCCCAAACACTGGATTTGCCACCTCCCGTGCGAACGCCCTCGATAACCGGCCTGGATCACTAAGCAATCTGTCAGTAGCGGTCGTAGGAGAATTTACCGATTCAACCGGAGCTTTAAAACCCTTTTTTGCTACCGACTTCACTGACTCACAACAGGACGTCATGGCGACACCGGTAAGCACAAACGATCGAGGTAATGGTTATTTCGAAGGTCTTACGAATCGGGCGCTCGGTATTTCCAACGTTCAGAGATATTCGGACTCCAACCGCACCTGGGCAGTCGGGCCCTCTATCGCGATGCAAGGTACCTCGACATCGGGCAGCAACACGCAAGCCGTGGTGGGTCGCGCGAAAATTTCGGAAAACAATGGGAGCGGAGTCGAGACCATGGGCATCGGGAGAGTTCGAATTGTCCGATCGCGTCCGGCACGGGGTGGTGGCACTGTCTCAATTGGCACCCTGGGCTCCCTTAACGCGGGCGAGCCAATCAGTTTGACGGTCCACCCATTTTATCTAACCTACAATAACTCCGAAATTAAGGATGTAGGTGGTGAGGATAGAAGAGCCTCATGGGACGTCCACTTTCTTGGCGCAGGGGGTAGGTCATCGAGTGGTCAGGAGCTTTTAATAGCTAGAGGAGCTAGTCAAACCCAAGCTGTTAATATCGATACAGTCCGTGATGATGCGGGACGGACGGTCCAGCTCGATGGCTCCGTCTACGGGGAATCACTAGCTGCCATCGAGACCGTTTCCATCAACAGCTTGGAAACCCGAATCACAAACCTAACCCTTACGCCCGACAACAGCTTGCTCGGGTCGCCCGTTACCTTGAAAGCAAGGCTCGAATACTTCTTTATCGGAGACCAAGGCTGGCACCCATTCGATATCGGTTCGCGTGAAGAGAGAATCACTTTCAGCGTGAGTTCTGACGGCTCGACTTGGATGCCGGCTGGATCTGCGCCCGCCAGCCCTCAGGATGGCTACGCATCCGCTCAATTCACGCTGCCTGCGCTGTTGGGTGTTGGGACCAAGTTTCTACGCGCCGAATACTTCGCGACGAACTCAGCCTATCCACATTTCAATGATTTGAATGGCACAACACGCGTGTCGCAACGCATCCAATTTACGACAAGGTCTTCTACCAGATTACTGGTTCCCACACCGATTTATGCGGATCGAGGGGAGCCGATTCGGGTAAGTGCCGTGCTTCTAGCCGATCCCGGCTTCACGCCAGTCCCCGGACAAACGCTCGCTTTCACCGTCAATGGCCTTTCTGCGGGTAGCGCCATAACCGACGGGTTTGGCATTGCCACGGTCGTTTACACGGTGCCGACGAATTCACCCTCGATTGTGCCTGTCGTCGTAGATTTTGCATCTCAAAACGGCTATGGCGGAAATAGCAGCTCAGGTCAAATACTCATCCACGATACGATCGGCCAATTGCGTCTGGAGAATTCCATTTTGGTGGCGGCGGGAGGCGAGTTTTCTGGCAACGCCAATTTCGTCGGTTATGGCGATCTCAAGCTTCAGGGAAGTTTCGGGGAGCCCATCGCCGGGGGAATCATGTCCGATGGCCGCCAGGGAGACATCGGGCTGAGGCTGAACGATGGATTCTGGCCCACCGTGACCTATCGCTACTTGAGGGCCTTTAATTTTCTCGTTCGATAACCTGAATTCATTCAATCTTAGGAATAGTTATGCAGCACTTATCTAAACTCATCTCGTTCTCGGTTCTTGTTTTTAGTGTCGCTATGGGTGCCTTAGCCCAGAATGCTCCTCCTGGAATAAACTACCAGGGCCGCTTGACCCGACCGAACGGAACTCCGATCGCCGATGGCACGGTCGTCTTACAGATCAAGATCTACGACCAATTTGTGGGTGGGAGCTTGCTGTGGCAAAGCAGCGCAACGACCGTACCCGTCAAAAACGGCGTCTTTTCCATCGCGCTATCTCAAGGTTTCGACGGAAATAACAATCCCCTGACCCTCGGCCAAAGCGTGTTCGCCGGCGGGCTTGCTTACCTCGAAGTCGTGCCGGACGGCGACGTCCTCAAGACTTTGAGCCCACGCCAATCGATCATAAGCGTGCCGTGGGCTTTCTGGGCCCAGACGGTCAGCGACAATTCCATAAGTACCGCGAAGTTGCAAGCTGGAGCCGTTGTCTCCGACCGTTTGTTCGATCGAGCGGTAACAAGTCCCAAGCTTGGTCTTCTGTCGGTAAACACCGAGCACTTGGTGGATCAAGCCGTAAGTACCGCAAAACTTGCCGATTTATCTGTGATTACAGGCAAACTAGCGGACCTCTCTGTGAGTTCCGGCAAGCTCATTGACCTTGCTGTAGGTACCAGTAAGCTTTCTGACGGCGCGGTGACCACGGACAAGATCGCAAACAACGCCGTAACCTCTGCCCAAATACTCGACAGCTCGGTGGCAAGCGCGGACCTTGCGTATGATGGCAATTCAATGGTTAAGGTATCGGCTGGCCGGGCTTCGATTGGCGGCACCGACTTTATTGTCAACGGAGCTCAGGGCAGCGGCGTTTATGGTGGACTCCTATTTGATCAAGATCAGACCCCGGTTTGGGGTATCAATCACTATGGCAATGGCCTCAATTTCCACGAATACGGCATAGCAAATGCGCGCTTGTTCTTGGCAAGGGGCGGTAATGTAGGGATCGGGACCTCAATCCCGGGGACTGCGCTCGACGTCGCTGGCAATATTCATGGCAGCGGTTATGTTTCAACCGAGGGGGACGTCAATGTTGGTCGAAACGTCAACGTTAATGGCGATACACATCTGAGCGGAAAGCTTGGCATCAATAGCACTTCGCAATATCCCCTTAGCGTCAACGGGATTATCGAGATCGTCAATGGCGCCCTCATTCTTGGAAACGCCTTTTGTCTAACAACTAATGCAAATGAATTCATCGTAAACGAACTCAACACCAAGCCAAATGTTCGAATCCAGACTCCTAGCAGTCAAACCAGTGGATTCTTCGTTTCGGACGCTTGGCCTGAAAAAATTGGCGGCGGCTCTGGAGACCGTTGGTTTGTTGCCTCTGATCGAAGGCTCAAAAAGAACATCCGGACTATCGCGAATCCGCTGGATATCGTTCTGTCACTTCAAGGAAGGGAGTTCGAGTATCGAGACCAGAACCAGAATGCACCTGGGACACAGTATGGGTTTATCGCTCAAGAGGTTGAACGGGTCGTACCCCGGTGGGTTGCGGTTGGAACGGATGGGATGAGGCGTTTGGGAACCGGCGGAATAGAGGCCATTTTTGTTGAAACATTCAAGGCTCAACAACATGCGATTGCCCGGTTGGAGGCGCGACACGAGATACAAGACAGAAGAATAAATGACCTAGAGCGACGGCTACGGTCGCTAGAAATCGGGCTGAACCAATTCGGACTCAAACGAGGCAAGTGAAATGAGACTCGCGTTTATCTGTATTTTTGTGATTAGCGCATTCGGGTGGTCGGTCGCCCAAACCGCTCCTCCCGCCATTAATTATCAAGGCCGCTTGAGCCGTCCAAACGGGTCCCCTATTGCTGTCCAAGCTCTTGCAACTTCGAGGAGTCAGTTTTGAATATTTGGATCCCAAATCCATTCATGAGTTTGTAGGAACTCAGCAAGGTTTCATTGCTCAAGAGGTGGAAGCGGTGTACCCGCAATGGGTTCACACCGGAAGAGGTGGTTTTAAGAGCGTCAGCCTTCCCACCGGTTTCAGCGCCCTTACGGTGGAGGCGTTTCGCGAGCAACAGCGTGACATCGGCGAACTCCAAAAGGAAAATCGAAGCCTAACCGTCCGTCTAGCGTCAATCAGCCGCGAAAGGCGGATAGATCGCCTCAAAATCGAGAACCTGGAAGCCAAAGTAGCCGCCATCGAGAACAAGCTCTCCCGCTAAGCAACCGACTACAATAGTCAGCGATGATCGTACTTTACGGCACGGTTTGCCTCGATCGAATCCGAACCGTAGGACGGTTTCCCCAAAAAGGCGGGTACGAGGAGATTCTAGGCCAGGTCGAGCTGCTCGGCGGAGAGGCGGCGAATTCGGCCATGGCCCTCGCCAAATGGGGAGCGGAGGTGAAGCTTGCTTCGATTGCCATCGGGCGGGGCGTGGGCGAGCAACTCATTTTGGATAAGCTGCGATCTGGGGGAGTAGGCACCGAAGGGGTTGCCTCGAGCGATGAAGAAACGCCTTTTTGCGACGTATATGTCACCCCCGATGGTGAACGAACGATGTTCGGACGGGGCTTTCGCGCAATGGAATCGCGAGCCGATCTTTCGATGATCCCTCTGGTGGAAGGAGCTTGGTTCACGGCCGATCCCAATCACGGCGCGGCCGCTCGCGAGGCGACTTGCCGCGCCTTGAAGGCAGGCATGAAGATTTACCTTCTCGACTTTCTCCGAGACGACGATCCCATCACCGCCGGCAGCTTCTGGCAGAGCAGTACCGACTGGGCGGGCAAGCGCGGGAATACTCAACTCAATATCAAATGGCTGCAAGCATGGATCGACAAGTTTAGATGTACAGCCATCTTAAGTGATGGTCCCAACGGATTCGTGGCGGGGTCGCCCCAAGAGCCTGTGCGCGCTTACCCGCCCTATCCATGCGTTAATCTAGTCGACTCGACAGGGGCTGGTGATATCTTTCGAGCGGGCATGCTTTTCGGGCTCGATTTAGGCTGGCCCTTGGCGGATTGCTTTCGATTCGCGTCCGCCGCCGGATGCCTCAAATGCGGTGGCTTGGGGGCAACCAGTTTGATCCCATCCCGAGCCGAAGTGGAGGCGTTAATCTACAACACCGCTAGCGTAAGCGTACACTATGCGTAAGTTGGGGCAAGCATGAAGATCAATCCGTACGAGCGGATACGCCAAGATCATAGCAAGGAAACGGCCGAGGACTATGTCGAGTTGATCGATGCGTTGATTCGTGACACTGGCGAAGCTCGCGCAGTCGATATTGCCGATCGGTTAGGCATCACGCCAGTGACTGTCAGCAAGACCGTACAGAGGCTTCAGCGAGAGGGCTATCTGACGGCTCAGCCTTACCGGAGCATCTTTCTCACCGATCAAGGACGACGGCTTGCCGAGGCTTCTCGTGCCCGACATGCGATGGTGATTCGCTTCTTGGAGGCGATCGGGGTTTCTCCCGAGGTTGCTGAAACCGATGCGGAGGGAATCGAGCACCACGTAAGCAGCCAAACGCTGGCGGCCATGGAAAGGTTTGTCGATGCGTTGCTTTCGTAGAAGCTTCTATGCAAAATGACGACGCCATTCTCGCCGCGGCAGATGCTTATTTGGGCGAACATGTGGGCCCCAATGCGGCCGAGATCGACCTCTGTCCCGATGCTCTTGGGAAAGCTCTCGACGGGTTGGGCAAACGGAATTTGCTGGCGCTCCGGCGTCCTCTCAAATACGGTGGACCTGACCTTGGCGACAGTGCTTTTCGAACCTTTCAAGAATCGGTCGCCCGATGGTCGGGCTCACTCGCCTTTCTTCAAACTCAGCATCAAAGCGCAGTGTCGATGATTGCAAGAGGCGACAACGAAGGCATTAAGGATCGTTGTTTGCCAAAAATGGGAAACGGCGAGCTGCTAATGGGTATTGGCTTTAGTCAACTCCGGCGTCCGGGCCCTCCGTTGCTTAGGGCAGAAGCGTGTTCCGGTGGATTTCTCATCGACGGGCACATTCCATGGATTACCGGTCTGGGGTTTTTTAGCGAAGTCCTTATCGGCGCCGCGCTTCCCGATGGGTCGGCTGTTTTTGGAATCATTCCTTTGCAGGACGTGGAATCGCCTGGTAGCGCCATCAAATTAAGTCCACCGATGAGGCTCGCCGCCATGGAAAGCGCGCAAACGGTTACCGCCGATCTTCGCTCGTGGATCCTAAAAGATTCCGACGTGGCGTTCATCAAGCCGCCCGGCTGGATTCACGCTAACGACCAAATCAATATCACCTTGCAAGGGTTTTTCGCTTTGGGTTGCGCGCGAGGGGGCCTCGACGTCCTGCTCAAGGCGCACCACAAACGAAGCGCGGCATTTCTTCTCGACGCCTGGAATAAGCTCGACGAAGAGCTGTCCCAATGCCGCGAAGCGATGGTCGTGGCGCAACGGCTTTCCGGTGAAGAAACCACCGATGAAAAGCTTCAGCTTCGAGCTTGGGCCATCGAGCTGGCGGCTCGCTGCACCCATGCGGCGGTGGCTTCTTCGGGAGGGGCAGCAAACGATATCCGAAATTCGGCCCAAAGGCTTTATCGCGAAGCGCTCGTGTACACGGTTTCCGCTCAAACGTCGCCCATTATGGAAGCGACATTGAAGAGACTCGTGAGACGAGCCGGACGCTAGGCCGAACGTCTCCGCCGTGAGGAGAGTTGCTTGTTGCGGTCGCGATATTTGTTTACCGTTCGGCGCGCTACATTCACACCTTTCTTAGCAAGCAGCTCCGCGATTTGCTCATCGGAGAGCGGGTTCTCGGGATTTTCTCTTCCTAATATCTCCTCGATCATGCGCTGGATTCTTAGTGCAGGTTTGAAGAAAACTTCGAACGAGACGATTTCTCCTGTCGCAAGCTGGACGAATTTCCCTTGAGTAGCTCGGCTGACCGTGCTTTCGTGCAATTCCAGCTCTTTGGCAAGCCGTGTTCTAGTCAGAGGTCGAAGAAAATTGTATTCGCCAGTCGCCACAAAGCCGTTTTGCTGCTCGATGAGGTACCGCCCGATCCGCAGAAGTGTCTTTGTTCGCTGCTCGATCGCCTGGATGAATCTGGAAGCACGCTCGACGTATTCTGCCACGTGACGTTTTTCATCTCTCGGCGGGTTTGCCATCTGGTCGAGCTGCTCTTGTCGAGACCGGTAGGTTCGGCTGATGAAAAGGGACTGCGAGTTGGCCCCTTTGAGATCCACTCTCCAGCCAGCTTCTTCGAGACAGATCACCAAGTCCGGGACGATTGCGTGCTGCGCGCTCTTCTGCCTCCCTTCGTTCCGAAACGACTCTCCCGGATAAGGAGTAAGCCGAACGATCTCCTCGAACGCTCGCTCGACCACTTCCGGCATCACCCGGTACCTCCTCATGATCGGCCGAATGTTTCGGTCGAGAAAATCTTCAAAGTGATTCTTCAGGATAAGCCTTGCCAGTTTAGTTTCTAGGGTATTCCCGTTTCGAAGCTGCAGAAGTAAACATTCCTTGATCGAAGTCGCCCCAATACCGCCCGGCTCACATGCCTGGAGAGCCTTCAATGCCTGCTCGGCGTCTTCGAGAGAACAATTGCAATCGAGGGCCGCTTCTTCGATGGTCGTGCTGAGGTATCCGCGGTCATCGAGACATCCAATCAAGTACTCTCCAACTGCCCATAACTCGCTTGGCAGGGAGTTCGATAGCTGAGCTTGGAGGTGGTCTAGTAGACTCTCTGACCCCGCCGCGAGGTCGGTCCAGTCCACCTCTTCGACGCTTCCTTGGGGCAAGCTGCGACGAAATTCGAAGTCTTCGCTCGAAGGGGACAATTCTTGGGGAGCGACCGCCTTCAGGATAGATTCGTCGGTCAAGGGCTCTGGCTCGTCCTGGAGTCTTTCAAGCGCCGGATTCTCGGCCAATTCGCATTCGATGGCCGCCTCCAGTTCTGTTTGCCCGAATTGCAGAAGTTGGCTGCTCAACAAAACCCGAGGGTCGACTCTAAGGTTGACCTGCGTTCTGACTTCCTGACGTGAACCGACTCCTTGGCGCAAACGACCGCTCCTCGGCCTCGCCGGAGATGGCGGGCCTATGGTAAAGAGTTTCGGTTATTCGGCAGGATAATCTCCGGGCATTGTTGCTAGAGTTCGAGAGCACGAGTTAGCATACGGTGGAAGTGGTGAGTGCCAGTCTCTTGAGTGGGCGAATAGCGTCCTCGATCATAAAGGCTCGACCTCAAACCACGCTGCACCGACTCCACGACGGCCTCGTCTTCACGCTCCACTCGATCTAGCGACGCTCCTGCCCCGATTCCCATTTTCGCGTGGTCCCATACGTACGGAAAAAACGAGACCTTCGTCAAGTCCACTCCTAGCGGCTGCACTACATTGATAGAGCATCCCCAAGGATAGAAATTGAACATTAGATTTGGGAATAGCCAAAAATAGTAGGCGGCGATCCTTTGGCCAAAATCCACAGATGAGCTTGATAGATCGAACGTGTCCTCGCTTCCTTTGCCGATCGCCACTTGCAATGTCCCGCCGCTGAAGAGTTCGGTCCGGTAGCTTCCAAATTCTAGACTTGCCGCTAAGTCCTGGTGGATGAAGGGAATGTGAAACCCTTCCAAATAGTTTTCGCAATACAAGGCCCAATTCGCCTTCACTAGATAGTTCCGACAGAGAGTGGGTTCGAAAGTAAACTCATCGAGAGGCATCCATCCCACTCTGGTTTGCATGGGGGCCACGAAATCCTCGAAGGCTAAACGAGGGGCAAGCGAGGCGAAAAGCCAAGGACCCCATCGTCCGAATGGAACCTGCGGAAGGCTGTCGGAAGCCGATGGGAAGTTTTCGCATTGCTCGAATTCCGGCATGTGCTGGAACGAGCCGTCAAGGCCAAACCGACGACCGTGATAACGACACCGCAAAAATCGCTCATTACCGCCCGACTCGCACACGAGCATGCCTCGATGCGTGCACACATTGCTCATGGCATGGATGTCGTCGTCCAATCCACGAGTCAATAGCACAGGCTCATCTAGCATCCCATCGAGCAATATACAGGGATGAACTTGTCCCGGCACTTTGACAAGGCCAGTGTCTCCAATCCATTGCCAGCTGGGTGCGAAAACACGGCTTTTGGACCGCTCGTGCAGAGTCTCGTCTGTGTATAGCTCCGAGGAGGGAGTACAGGCTCGCTTGATATCCTCATCCACGAAGAATTGGTTTTGCATCATTGACAGGCCGAGATGGTTGGCGGTTGGCGGTTAGCGGTACCGAAGACTTTAGCCATAATCTTTTCGATCACCGCCATATTGTAGTCCTCCTAGGCTCGTCTCCAACGTCGTATTATCTAACGCTCTATGAAACAATCGAATTGGCTCATCCTCGTGTCCCTTCTCATGCTCGGCCTTTCCGCCTCCGGGCAGGCCCCTAAGCGCATCCGAACTTACGACCTGCGGCACGTGCTATGGAAGGTTTCGTTCGACGAAGAAAGTGGGACTCTGTTCGGCGATGTAACCAACGTGCTCACGCCCCTCGATGACGGCCTCGCTAAAGTAGAGCTCGATGCGGGCCCAATGACGTTCACGACGGTAGAGGTTAACGGCCATTCCGCCCAATGGCGCGTGGGCGGGGAAAAACTCGCGATCGACCTTGCCAAGCCCGCGTCCCGCGGCCAGGTTTTGAAGGTTAGAACAGTCTATTCGGCGAAGCCCGAGGCCGGCATTTATTTCGTTCCGGCAAAGCGCGCATATCCCGCAAAGGGGGCCGTGATTTACACGCAGGGGGAGATGGAGGATACGCGATATTGGCTCCCTACGTACGACTACCCGGACGACAAAGCCACCTCGGAAGCATTCATCGAGGTTCCAAGATCGTATACCACGATCAGCAATGGCAAGCTTGTGGAAACCCTCAATCAGGGCCCCAAGCGCGTATTCCACTGGAAAACCGACCAACCCCACTCGACTTACCTCATTAGCTTGGTCGCGGGAGAGTATTCGTCGGGCAAAGAAACGTGGGACGGAATCCCCGTCGATCACTACGTCCCGAAGGGCCTGGAAGAGCCTGGGCGGGTGGCGTTTGGCCATACCGCACGGATGGTGACGTTCTACAGCGAGCTGACTGGCGTTCGATATCCATACGCAAAGTTCGCTCAGTCGGCTATCCCCGACTATATGTTCGGAGGGATGGAAAATATTTCAGCGGTCAGCAATACCATTCACGCACTTCACGATCCTGCCGATGATCCGTTGCGAAATTCCGATGGCCTGGTGCTCCATGAATTGGCTCACCAATGGTTCGGAGACCTCGAAACTTGCCAAAACTGGTCACATATTTGGCTCAACGAAGGCTTCGCAAGCTTCTTGCCAAGCTTTTACGAGCGCAAATTTCAGGGCCAGGACGCATATGACCTGAGCCGATATCAAACCTTCATGGGAGGCTTTTTCGGGGTGAGCGGGGGCAAACCGATGATCCGAGCGGACTACCACGACGCGATGGAAATGTTCGACGGAAACGCCTATCCCGGCGGAGCGTCGCGAATGTTCATGCTCATGAACCTCTTGGGCGAAACCGCTTTTTGGAAGGGAATTCATCAGTATCTTGAAGAGTATCGATTCAAGAATGCCAACACCGAGCAGTTCTTCGAAGTCATGAGCCGTTCTAGCGGAAAAGATCTCGACGGATTTCGCAAGCAATGGTTCTATGTCGGCTCTGCTCCCCACCTCACCGTTACTCGCAGTGGAGATACGGTCAAGATCACGCAGAAAGCGCCATATTTCGATCTCGACCTGCCGATCTGGTTTCTGTCCGAAGGCAAGTGGGACAAAAAGAGCGTACATCTCGTCGGAGCATCGAGCGAACTGACTAAGGTTGGCGCCTTTGCCAAGAAGCCATTGCTCATCGATCCTTTGGTCTTCGTCATGGGATCGATCAGTTACGATCTTGGCTACAAAGCCGAGGACTGGACGAGCCTCTATCGGCACGCTCCAAACGCCGCCCAAAAAGCCCGGCTTTTCGATGGGTTTGGCGACCGAGTCTCTTCCGATCAGAAGAAAGAATTGTTCCGGGAGGAAAAGGCGGAGGGCTTGCGCGAGCGAATGATGAATATCGGCTGGACCGAGAAGGAGTTGCTCGAATTAGCCAAGGATCACAACCTGCGGATACGCGAGCAGGCGCTTAATTCTCTTGCCTCGATGCCGAAATCCGAGGCCGTGGCGGCCCTCGCGCGGGAAGTTTTCGAAGGCGACGCCAGCCCTGCTTTGCGTCTGGATGCACTTCGCTGCCTGTATCGTCATGCGAGCGACGAGCAGCTCTTGGCCAAAGCTTGGCAGATGCCAACCTTCGATGATGGGTTTCGCCTCTTCGCGCTCGATCAGTGGGTTCAAACGAATGGCGACGACGGGCGCGAGAGGTGCTTGGCCATTCTCAAGGACCCGCCCAGCGAGCCTTTGCGAGTATCGGCTATCAGCCACCTGGGACGCCTGAAAGACAAACCAGGGGAGCGCCGCGTGTTCTTCGCTCTGGCCGGAGTTGCGCGGGAAATGTCGTTCGGAGCTCGGAGCGCCGCCATCAATGCTCTCGCATCGTACGGCGACAAAGCGGCGATACCCTACATAGAGCCGGCTACCCATCACAGCCTTCATTTCATGCGCAACACGGCAAAGAGCGCTCTGAAGAGTTTGCAAGATAAGCCTTAAGACAAACGTGAGTCCAACGCATCGAGGATGCCATTCCAGCCCGCCTCGGTGCGAGTTGCGTAATCGGGAAGCACTCCTTCGTGGATCAAGGTAATTTCGCAACCGTCCGGCAAGGGCGCGATGTCGATGTTGACGCGCGTGCTTTGGGAAGAGTATTTCGGCACGGCGAAGCTGAATACGAGTCGGCGAGGACGGTCGATCTCAAGGTATTTTCCGACATGCTCGACGTCTTCCCCATCTCGCCGATCGACCAGTGTGAAGGATCCTCCCACGCGCGGGTCGATTTCCACCCTCACCATCTGGCCGGTGGGAGTTGCGAAGAGCCATTTTCCCGCAGAGCCGGGATCGAGCCAGGCATCGAACACACGTTCGGCGTCGGCCTGGAATCGGTGGCTCACTCTTACGGTGACGGTCGGTTGCTCATTCGCCATGCTGCAAATGATATCTCAAACGAGTAGCCCTTACACGATAAAAACAAAGATGAAGGGGGCATTGAAGGTAAAGGTCCAAAAGTTAGCGTTCATTTGCGAGAAGCGAAGCTACCCACCATGCTCTTTACGCCTCACCAAGGCCCAACTTTCTTGGAGGGTCGCCCCGTCGAATTAATCAAGCCGTGCCAAAAAGTTAAGGAGAAACTGATGACAAATTCGTTCCGCTGGATTCCAGCAATCATCTTCATCGCTGGCTCGATGTCGGCTACTGCGGGCCCACATATCACCTTTCTGGGGGCGGACCTAGGCGCTTACGGCATCTCCGCCGACGGATTAACCATCGTCGGGGGACGCCTGATCGGGACCGGCGAGCAAGCAGTCAAATGGACGGAAGCGAGAGGCCGGGTCGATCTCGGATATCTCAACGGTGGTAACTACAGCGATGCTTTCGCTGTCACTCCCGATGGCTCGATCGTGGTCGGCGATAGCATGAATATCTCGTTCCGCTGGACTCAAGCCACGGGAATGGTATCGATCGGTAATCTTGCGGGGCCGGAGAATTACGGGGAGTGCAATGCGGTTTCCGACGACGGCAACGTTATCGTCGGAGGAAGCTTCTCTCAGCTCGGTCATGAAGCGTACCGATGGAGCCCTCAGACCGGAATGGTCGGACTTGGCGATCTACCGGGCGGAGACTATTTCGGGGCGTCCACCGGAGTGACGCCGGATGGATCGGTGGTGGTCGGCTATAGTTCGGTAAATTATGGCTTCGCGCCCTTTCGGTGGACCCAAGCAACCGGAATGGTCGCCCTCGAAGGGAATGGAGGCGCAAGCGCGATCTCGCGCGATGGCCGGGTGATTGTGGGCTCCGCAAATTCGAACGCCGTCCGTTGGACCGATTTCGGCATGGAGACGCTTTATCAATCCCAAGGCGGGACGAGAAGCAGCGCCGTTGCCTGCAGCGCCGATGGCAAAGTGGTCGTCGGTTTTGCCGACTATTCAGCCAACACGAGCTCCGAGCATGCCTTCATCTGGATTCAAGGTCGAGGCGCATTTCGTCTTGCCGATATCGCCGCCGCCGCCGGAATTCATCTGGGAGGGCGAATCCTTCTCGACGCCACTGGCATATCGGCTGATGGCAAAGTTATTTGCGGCTGGATGGACGACTCTCAGGGAGGCCAAGCGTACGTACTCAACTTGCGTAAGGCACGCGAAGTGGGCCCGCCGACGACGGTAGGAGGAGCTAACGTGTTCAGCGGATAGAGGTGAAAAGCAGCTCCTCGTGTATATTCTAGGCGAGGATGCTAACTCTCATATTTCTCGCCGCCATTCAGGAGCACTCTGCCGAGGACGAGTTCTTTCAGGGCCAGGCGGCAAAGCTTGCCTGGTCCGAAAAGCTTGTGCGAGCAACGGAAACCGTTGCATTAAACTATATCGACCCGCGGAATCGGCCCAAGGGTGAAAGCGAACTCACCCTCGCCCAAGCAAGGGCTTCCGTCCCGAGCAGTAAAGGAATTTACCCTCATGGACGCTCACGGCAAACTGCACGGCAGTGATGCCGTTTGGCACATCGAGCCGAGAGGCAAAGGAGAATCTTCCGAAGATTCTCAGCTTCCCGGGGAACCTCCTCCGGGCGAGTTGTCAGCCAATAACCCCCATTCCATTCCAGAACCGAGCACGGGCAAGATTCCGCTGCCGCGTTCGAGAGCAGCTTCTGACATCCCCAGGAACTTCAGTGGCACGGGACCGTACCGTCGCGCCGTGCATCTGCCTGGAGACTTTAGCGGAGCGGCTGCCTGGGTCCATCTTCCGCCAAGTAAAGATATAAGTCCAAAACTCGCAAAGAATCACCGTGGAAAGGGTGATACTCCGTACATCTATCTTGGCGGCTGGTATCGTGTCGATGACCGACAACCTCTAACAAGCCCCTGTGATTTTGGCCTTGAATTTAGTCCCAAGAGACGAGTGTGGGATCTGTTTGCGCTGCGGCACCGCGTCGGCATGACGGTGGCCAAAGTGAGCATAGAACCTGAATCGGATGTGCTGCTCGAAATTGCTTGCCACAAAAATGGCTATCTCACTCTTATATCGATGCCTATCGCAGACGGCAAGAATCACACTACTCGATCACTCTCGAAATGCCCAAGGGAGCTTACCGAGCAGATGGAAAGGGGAATATTTTCAAACGGGTTTGCAGCATTGCCCAATATTCCCCGGAGGGAGCAAATCACGGGACCTTTCTCAGAAATGTGCAATGGAAAGGCGCCTTCGTAAGCGGAGTTCGAAATGGAGCCCGTTTTACCGAGAGCTGGCATGAGGGTTCTGGCGCGGCCTTCCAAACCTACCCGGAGACGCGCTCGCGGCCGTGGCCGTATGCGGTGGTGTTTGTCCAAGCTTCCAAGGGCGATAAAGAGACGGTAAGCATCGACTTACGGAAAGGGTAACCGCCCTCCTAATCTTGCTGGCATTTTCAAAATTCCAGAACGAATACCGTGACTCTTCACGATATAATATAGTAGACAAATATGCACGTCTTCTATATTGCCTTGATTCATTTTTACTGCGGCTGCCGGTGCGGTGGGGAAGACAAAGCGCCTCGAGTCGTCCATCTCGACAAACGAATTCTCGATGTCAATTCGGTAGGGGAAGAATTAGGCATTGTGCCTGAAATGCTGCTCAGTGAAGCTAAGGCAATCGTCGGATCAGGAATCTTCGAGCCGTTCCAGGAAGAAGCTTATATCGTGGATCGGGACAAATGGCTCGATGTGGGGGCGAGGTTCACCGATGTAATCGAACCAGATTTGCCACACGAAGCTTATTTCGATCTTTCGATGCATCCCCGCCCTGAACAAGTTGCCGAAGCCTTGCTTTCCACCATTCGGAAAGAACTTGGATGGTCTGTCAAGTTTGGACTGGCCACCGGCAAATGGATTGCCAAGCTCGCTGCCGAAGTGATGGATCCAAAGGCGTATCAACTCGGCCTATGCCCGGTCGAAGCAATCGAGGATGAACATTCATTTTTATGCGGAATAAAGACCGGCGATTTTTCTCCGATATCCTTGGAAGCCCGGCGGAGACTGGATTTTTTAGGCTACCGGACGATCGGCGAGATCGTGAAAGCACCTTTACAATCGCTGCTCGCTCACTTTGGGGAAGAGGGAAGAGTTATTTATGAAGCCTCTCGTGGAAAAGCTTTGCAGCAAGTGCGGGCAGATTATCCGCGTGATAGCTTATCTGAGCGGTTATCTTTTGAATCCCCTATTGCCTCGCTCGAAACACTCGAATTGGCATGTGAAAATCTTTCTCTCAAACTATCCAAACGGTTAATCAGATCTGATCGTACAGCTCATCGAATCAGGATGTGGATTGAATTCGAGGACGGGCAAGTGCTTCCAATCATTAAAGATTTCAAAAAACCTCTGCAATCATATCTATCCCTGAATCTTGCTTCTAAGCAGCTCATCGAGAATATCTCCCTAGATCAAAACATATCGACGATCCGTATTGTTCTGCCAAATCTCCAAACCACTACTGCTACTCAGCTCACCTTGCAAACCACCAGATTGGCGAAAGAAAGAATCAAAGAAGCAGATACCGCTTTCCAAGTCATCAACCACGCATTTGGGGATGGCAGCGTACAGCGCGCGAGCGATATGGAAATACCTCGACGGAAAGCGGTTCTCCAGGCATGGAAGCGCGCCACGGGATGGGTTGGAGTTTGAGATGCAACAGGTCGACGGCGAAATTATTGCTCACTGGAGAGAATCAGGGCGTTGGTGGATGGATGAACCGCCACTGGAAATCATTCAGTATCGCGATTCGAGAGGCATTCGTCGCGAGATTCAGCGCACATTATCTATGTCCGGTACTTCACCGTGGAATCAGCGTGATTACGTCGATGTTCGCCGTGAAGAATATTCCTTACGACCTCGAAAAATTCGTGATGAAAAGATCCAGCGCGCGTGTGGGTTCATTCCCGAAGCTCCCAAGTCTCACCCCTTTATAGAAAACCAAATTTCGACTTATGCACCCCTGCATGTATTGAGCGGATATGCCTTTGGCCGGTCGACATTATTTCCTGAAGAGATCCCCCGGCGAGCTGCGCAACTGGGCCTGCCTGCAGTCGCAATAACCGATGCTTTCTCCCTGGTGGGCGCGGTCGAGTTCGCTTATGAGGCGGCAAAGTTCGGCGTTAAACCTCTGATCGGAGCTTCGTTCGAGATGCCTGAAGGGGGCGAATTGGTCCTCATCGCTCGAGACAAACGAGGGTATCAGTCGCTGTCCCAGCTGATCACGGCTTGTCACCTCGATGAACCACGGCTTTACCCTTTATGCACTTGGCAGCGGCTCGATCAATATTCTCGCGGATTACTTTGCTTGACTGGAGGAGACGTAGGGCCTCTTAACCGTTTGGTTATTTCCGGCAACTTCGATCGAGCTTCAGCTATGGTAGATCAGTTGATTGGCATTTATGGCCACTCTTATGTGTTCATCGAAATTGAGCGATGTTTCTTGCCTTGGGAACGTACTGCCAACTCGAGACTCGTCGATTTGGCCGAGCATCACGGTTTGCGATGTGTAGCTGCAGGAGCGGTTACACATGCCCAACCCGATCAATTTCCCTCCCAAGATATTCTTGCGTGCGCTGAAACGTTATGCACCGTCGATGAGATTATAGGCAGGAAACCGGCGCGGCATCAATCACAGCTTTGCATAGCGGATCGTCCTGCTCGAGCCATTAACGGAGAGCAATTTCTGCGCTCTCGAGAAGATATGTCAGCCTTGTTTCATGACATGCCTCACCTGTTGGTGAATACACTGGACGTCGTTGAACATTGCGACGACGATGTGCTTCCATCTCGAACTCAATTGCCCGAGCTATATCCAGATTCTGCCCACGCCCTCCGAGAAGTAACCTTTGCGGGAGCCGCGATTCGTCACAAGAAAATGTCCTCATGCCTCAAAGCAAGGCTGAATCTCGAGCTGGAAAGGATCGTTCGACTTAATTTCGCCGGACATTTTTTAACCATTTGGGATGCTTGCCAATGGGCGGGAGAACAGCAAATCCTTTATAGCGGCAGAGGCTCCGTTGTCGATTCAGCGGTTGCCTTTTGCCTGGGTTTGAGTCGTATCGACGCCCACGAGCATGGGTTGCATTTCGATCGCTTTTTGCCTGAAGATGGAAGCAAGCGGCCGGACATCGATATCGACTTCGAGGCGAAGCGCCGAGACGATGTACGGAATTACCTCACGCGAAAATATGGTGAAGATCGAGTCGCCACCGTTGCCGCAATCGGAGCCTTTTGCACCCGGGGAATCGTACGCGAGGTGGGCAAAGCTCTCGGGCTCTCCAATGAAGTTATCGGCTTTCTGGCTAAGAGAATCCATGGCGGCGTTCCTCCGGAGCAACTCGAGTCAGCGCTGGAAAAACGGCCTGAGCTGAGAAATAGTGGCATTCCAAAAGAGCGATTTCGTTGGGTGTTTCGGCTTTCTGAAATGCTCGCCGATGTTCCGCGAAATATGCGCGCCCATTCCTCAGGAGTGGTGATTTCGGATCGTCCACTCGCCGAGACCGTGCCGGTAATGTGGTCGGCATCGGAAATCGATGGTAAGGCAATGCTTGAATCGCCCAATCTGAAGATTATCCAATGGGATAAACGCAGCGCTAAGCACTTCTTCGATAAATTCGATATCCTATGCCTTCGCGGCCAAGACGTGTTGTCGGGGACTCAGCAGCGAGTGAGAGTGTCTGATCTCGATTTTAAAGTTGAATCCATCCCTCTCGATGATGAAAATAGTTATCGTGCCATGCGCTCTGGAGAATTGATCGGCATTCCTCAGTCTGCTTCTCCCGCCATGCGCCAGGCTCATATTCGAATCCGAACGGCGAATCTGCACGACGCCAGTTTGGTGCAGGCGGGGATTCGGCCCGGAGTCGGGGGAGCGGTAAAAATCAACGAGCTGATCGAGCGTCGGCGAGGTCTCAAGCCTTATCGGTTCGAGCATCCATTGCTTGAAAAGATATTGGGAATCACTTACGGTATCGTCGTGTTCCAAGAGCAGGTCGATCAGCTTCTGCAGGAGTTTTGCGGTTATGGCTCAGGGGAAGCGGAAGATATTCGGGACAAAATCCACAAGCGCCGCCGCGAGGATTACGGCCAGGTCATCAAAGATGAGCTGATCGGCCGCGTCTGCTCGCGGGGATTTACTCTCTCCATCGCTGAGCACGTTTTTAGTCTTGTGGCTGAATTTAAAGGATATGGATTCGCTCAGGGACATGCGCTTGCGTTTGCCGAAATATCGATTCGCTCGATCTATTGCCAGCAAAACTATCCTGCGCCCTATTTTGCCGCCTTGCTCAGCGCACAACCGGCCGGTTATTATGGCCCTGCCACGATTGCTAATGAAGCGCGCGTACGGGGGGTGATGATCTTGCCGGTCGATGTGAACCAGAGCGAGGAGGCATTTTCGGTGGAGGATGTGCAATCGCAGACCGATCCCAAACTGGTTTTCCCGGCCGGTGGAATTCGCGTAGGCTTGATGCAAGTCGCTGGATTATCGAAATCGACGCGGGTAAGAATTTTGGACCAAGCTCCTGATCTGAACGGACTCAAATACACCTCGTTCTTCGATTTCGTCGACAAGGTCTTGCCGGAAAAAGACGAGCTCGAACAACTGATTTTATGCGGCGCCTTCGATGCCTTGCAACCCAACCGCCGAGCTCTGCTATGGTCGATTCCGGAAGCTCTCTCGCGAGCTAGAACGATTCGGCAAAATAGAGACAGTCTCGATCCTGCACTTAGCCTCGATCATCCTCAACCGGTTCTCGCGCCGGTCGAGGATTTCAACTCGGCCGAGAAGGCATTGCACGAACGAACGGTTCTCGATCTCGACGTCGCTCATCATCTGATGTGCTTCGAACGGGAGCGAGTAGCGGCAAAAAACGCGATCACGTCGGAAGAAGCCAAGCATTTGCCTGATCGGCAGAAGGCGATCGTGGTGGGAAATCCGATTCGGCTTCGTTTCCCCCCGACCCCCAGCGGTAAACGCGTGGTGTTTTTCGATCTGGAAGATGAGACCGGACTGCTCAACGTGACCTGCTTCGACGCCGTATATCGATGCGACGGCCATTCGATCATCTGCTCGCCCTATGTGACGATCGTTGGCGAGGCACAATTGCGCGATGGACATACCGCATTTCTCGCCAAGCGGGTTTTCCCTTACCAGCCCACCATTCGCCATTCCATCAGCTTATCGGAACCCATGCCCGTGCCCACCGCCGATTTCTTGGTCGGCTGACGTGAATGTAGAGACACCGTGCGCAACCTTGACCATCTTCCCAGTTTTCCCATGTAGCAGCCGGTTATCGTGCTGTACAATGAATTAGGCAGACCAACATACACAGTAATTCCACAGAGCACGCTGAGTGTCTTCCATGGGTATATCAAAGATAATCATAACTGCCAAAGCGCTCGCAACAGCATTCTTCATTACTGGTTGTGCTGCAGATAGCTTGGCGCAGACAAGGCCGGATGTCGTCTGGATCGCTGGCGGCCATGCAGAGGATATCGCTTCCATTGCTTACTCCGGTGACGGTAGCATGATAGCCTCTGGCGGCGGCCATGCGGATTCCACAATCAAGTTATGGCGCGAATCCGACGGCGCTTGTATCAAAACGTTAACTTGCCCTCTTGCACAAAGAATCAGGGGGCCAATGGCAAGCCTCACGTTCTCAGCCGACGCTAAACGCATTGCCTGCATCACCTCTTCATCTCAAGTCCCGATTTTCGATACGGGCAGGGGCCTTTGGATCTACAACATTGCGATTGACGCCACCTGTTGCCGCTTTTCGCCGGATGGACGCACCATCGCGATCGGTACTGGAAATGCAGTGAAGATTTTTGACGTAGACACGGGCTTTCTGCGTGCAATCTACACAGGGTACACGACGACGGTGAAGTGCATTGCGTTCAGCCCGGATGGAGAGAACATAGCGGCCGATGGTCAGAGCAATACGATTCTAATTTGGCGTGTATCTACCGGCGCCCTCGTGACGAACTTAACGGGCCACATGGGCGCCGTGAACTCAATCGATTACTCGACCGACGGCAATTTCCTTGTATCGGGTAGCTCGGATCGCTCGGCTATCGTCTGGCGTCTCGCCGATCACTCGATTCGCATGATGCTGAATGGCCACCTCGCCGATGTCGTCTCGGTAGCGTTTTCCCACGACGGGTCGCAGGTCGCGTCCGCCAGCCTGGACACGACGGCCAGGCTGTGGAGCTTGGACCGCGGCGTTTCTCTGGTATTGAGGCACTCGGGATATGTACAGAGCTGTGCGTACTCGCCAGACGACACACGGCTGGCTACGGCGAGCAACGACGTGAAGTTGCGGCTCTGGAGGACGTTCGATGGCGTCCTCGCGAAAGTCGTGACTAAGCAAACGGCTGCTGTTAACGCCACCGCTTTCTCTCCCGACGGCAGGTTCGTAGCTTCAGGAAGCTCGGACGGAACAAGCAGGCTCTGGGACGCTGTTACTGGCGCCGAGATTTGGAAGGTAAGCGGAAATTCAGATGAAGTGAGCGCGCTTGCATTTTGCCAAGCCGGAGCTATTTTAGTATCAGCAGATTTGCGGAGCAAGATAAATGTTTGGCGAACTTTCGACGGATACCTTTTGCACAGCATGCAGATCGATCGAGATGGAATCAGTTCTTTGACTGTATCGTCGGATGCAACACTCATTGCCTCGGCCGGTTATGAGGGCAACATACGAATCTGGGATGTCGAAACAGGCGCGTTGCGACTCACCATCCCTGCCGGACAACTATTCGGTGTCTACTATATTTATAGCTTGGTTTACACTCACGATGGTCGGTACTTGATCTCCGCAGGACATGGCCCCATTACGATATGGGATGCCCAGACGGGTGCACACATTCGACACTTTAACTGAGGCTATAGCGACACCACTGCCCTTGCGCTCTCTCGCGATGACCGCTTCCTCCTATCAGGAAACGCCACCGGCGAAGTTTTCCGATGGGACTTGCCGAATGAGTATACGACCTGGGGTACTGGGTTCGGTCCGAAGCCGGTTAGCTCAATTGCTCTGACGCCGAATGACCGCGCCGCATACATAGGCGTACTCGATCAAACCTTGCATGTCGTAGCCACGGGGCAGGGCACACCTGCCGGAAACTTCGGCGCTGAAACGGGAGGCGCAAATCCTCAGTCAGGCCCAAAGTCCGTTGCCACTTCACCGAATGGCAGCTTGATCGCGTACGTTCGAGATGATGCGACGGTCGTGGTAGTCTCCAATCAATTCCCGGTTTACATATCCAACCATCACCTCGACCGTGGCGAATTTGTCAGTGGAACAATTAGCAGCTTGCGCGAAAGCGATGACCAGTACCTCGTGCTCGGGCCTGCACCGCCGATCAACAGCCAGGAGTCACCGATCCAAATGCAGTTCTTCACAACCGCGCCGATTCGGCCGACGGGGCTGCGGATCGACCTGGAGGCGGGGGTGAATGCCCTGAATCTAGTTCAGACCATCGAGATTTACAACTACACATTCGGCCGGTACGAATTGCTGGATCGACGATCGGCGTCAATCGATGACACTGTGGTAACAGCGTCCGTTCATGGCGATCTCGGGAATTTCGTGTCACTGGGCCAGTCGCAGATGGCGGTTCGGGTTTCCTGGAAGCCGGCAGGACCGGTATTCGTTAGCCCTTGGCTAGCCCGGCTCGATTACTTTGCCTGGAAGGTCGTACCTTAGCCGGTGTTGTGGGCGTGGGTGGAAAAGTATGTCTGTTTTGAGAAATAAAGCGTCGCGACCCTGATCCGTCGGCGTGCATACGGTCGCCCGCGTTAAGGCCTGGGAAATTTCACGCCCCGGCTCTTCCCTCATACCTCCCTGCCCGACATCTGGAAAAGTCATATACTGCGTCGATGCGATCGAC
>JBBREX010000020.1:0-25895 GCA_038225245.1 Fimbriimonadales bacterium
GAAGCGCTCGAGCCACATACCGACCGTGACCGCTGCCGAAACTAGCAGCAGTGCAGTTGGGCTTCGACGCATTTTCCTCGACCACATGAATTGTGGAATAAGGCCGTTGAACAAGATGAGGCACCAGTAGAGCGGCCAATAGGGGCCGATCGCTCGGTTCCCTGCCATATAGCGCTCAAAAATCTCGCCGCTATAGTAGGCATAGAAGGCTTCCATCATGTAGCCATAAAACACGATCAGCCCGGTGGCCAGCATGATTTTTGCCATCCAGTCTAGATGGTTGTCCGTGATGATTCCTTTGAGGCCATACATCGACCGCACCGGGATCGCGAACGTCAGCACCATGGCAAACCCCGCGAAAACCGCTCCTGCCACGAAATAGGGCGGAAATAGAGTGACGTTCCAACCGGGGACGATTGAAATGGCAAAGTCTAAGGACACGATCGAGTGCACGGAGAGCACGAGCGGAGTGGAAATACCGGCGAGAATAAGATAAGCCGCTTCGTATCGGTGCCAATGCTTGGTCGAACCCCGCCAACCCAACGCTGCCACACCAAAAACCGGCTTTATGAATCGATTCTTCGCCTTATCGCGCAGGGTGGCGAAGTCTGGTACCAATCCGATAAACCAGAACAATGCGGAGACCGTGATATAAGTCGTCACCGCGAAAACGTCCCACACCAGCGGGCTCCGGAATTGAGGCCACATCCCCAAAGCGTTGGGGTATGGAAACAACCAGTAGGCGACCCACGGACGGCCTGTGTGGAGCAGTGGGAATAGCCCTGCGCACATAACCGCGAAAAGCGTCATGGCTTCGGCAAAGCGGTTGATCGAATTACGCCATTGCTGTCGCATCAGCAGCAGAATTGCGGAAATCAGGGTCCCTGCATGGCCGATGCCGATCCACCACACGAAATTGATAATGTCGAATGCCCATCCGACCGGGACGTTGTTTCCCCAAATACCTATCCCCATATAAACGAGGTAAGTGATCGTCAGCAGCATCACATTGACGAGCATGAATCCCATGCCGGCAACCATAAGCCAGGTCTGGCCATGCCGCTTTTGATCGAGGGTCATGAGACCGATGTCGTCGTCGAGCCGCTCGTAGGAATAGCCGGTCGCGAGAAGTTGCTCGTCGGCCATCAGATCTTCTCTAGCTCCGGATTAGGGTTGGTGAGCCGTCCCATGTACGTCGTTCGGGGCTTCGTGTTCAGATCGGTGAGCAAGCCGTAACTGCGGTCGTTCTTGCGCTTCCCGTTCACTTGGCTGTTAGCATCGGTTAGGTCGCCAAAGACGATGGCATGAGTCGGACAAGCCTGTTGGCAAGCAGTAACCACTTCTCCGTCGCCCAGCCTTCGGCCCTCTTTCTTGGCTTCGATTCGAGCATGGTTGATTCTTTGCACGCAGTAGGTGCATTTCTCCATGACGCCGCGGCCGCGGACCGTTACGTCCGGATTGTTGACCATTTTAAGCAGTCTTCGGCGATCTTGAATCATTCCGTTGTCAGTTCCGCTAAATTGGGTCTGATTGTCCGTATAGTTCAGGAAATTGAAGCGCCGCACCTTGTAAGGGCAGTTGTTCGAGCAATACCGGGTTCCCACGCACCGGTTATAAACCATCTGGTTCAAACCTTCGTGGCTGTGCACGGTGGCGGCGACCGGGCATACGGGCTCGCATGGGGCATTTTCGCAGTGCATGCAGGGCACTGGCTGGAAAGCGCTTTCGATTCGAGCGGGATCAAAAGCGTCCTTTATGCGCGAAGCGTTATCGTTATCGAGGTCGGTTATATCCTTTGATTCGTGGTTTTGAGACACTTTATAGTAGCGGTCGACCCGAATCCAATGCATCTCTCTGCCGTTGAGCACCTGCGTCTTTCCGACCACGGGGATGTTGTTTTCCGCCACACAGGCCATCACGCATGCATTGCAACCGATGCATAACGAAAGGTCGATGGTCATTGCCCATTGGTAATGTCCTTCGGTATCCCACACCTTCTCCGGGTACAAGCTAGATTCAGGCGCTTCGTGGCCTTCAGGCTTCAAGCTCGGGTTTTTCGCATACTCGGCCAATGTGCCCATACGCAAAATGTCTCGACCTTCCATGCTGTTGTGGGTCTGAGCGGCGGCGATATTATCCCGCCCGCCGGTCTTATGAACTTGGACTCCGCCGAAAAACCATGGCGCGGTCGAGGATTGCAGCCGATAAGCATCGAATCCACCGACGTCTTCACCTACCACGGTTAGCGCTACCCGGCTATCCATTTTTCCTGCGATTCCGGCAACTTGCCCTCCGCGGGTTCGTCCGTAACCGAGATGGAGACCTAACACGTCATCCGCCTGGCCCGGCACCACGAACACGGCGCCTTCGACCTTTCTCCCTTGAGCTGATAGCTCAACATGATCACCCTTTGTCAGACCGAGCCTAGAAGCGGTGGCAGGACTGATCTGAACCGTGTTTTGCCAGGTCACGGTAGTAAGGGGCTTCGGACACTCTTGTAGCCAGCCGTTGTTGGCGAATCGCCCGTCCCAGACCGTCGGATCTGGCCGGAAATTCACTTCGAGGCCAGGTGAAACCGCCGAAGGTGAATACGCTGCGATATTCGGTGTCGGCGCTTTCTGAGGGAGCGCGGAATTCGGAACCAGGCCACCGTTCAGGACCTCTTGCCAAGCGTTATCGTCGATCCCGTGACCTCGCCAGTAATCGCGAACGATATCGTATCCATGTTTAGGCTTATCAAAGAGCTCCGACAACATCTCGGCATACGAGCGACCGCTGAAAAGGGGGGCAATGAGGGGCTGAATAATCGAAGCTGTTCCATCATAGGCACGCGCGTCGCCCCAAGCTTCCAGGAAATGAGCTTCCGGCAAGTGCCAGTGACAAAGCGCCCCCGTCTCATCATTGTAGGCTCCCATATGGATGGCGAGTTTCACTCGCTTTACGGCATTCGCAAAATCCACGTCGGCGGGAGCGTTGTAAGCGGGATTGGAGCCCAAAACGAGAAGGGTCTCGACTTGCCCTGCCTGCATATCGGCGACAAGCTTCTTGAAGGAATCGATGTGAATGGTCGGTTTGACTTCTACGGGATCTGTGAAGGTCACCGCGGAACCAATATTGCCCAGGGCGGCGTTCATCGCGTGAGCCAATGTATGCACGGCGGCCGGCATATGGTCGCCTGCCAATACGATGCTCGCTCCTCGCGACGCGGTCAGGTCGGCGACGAGAGCGGAGAGCCACCTTTCCGGTATGGCTTTGGAAGGCTCGCCTGGCGCCGACACCCCAAGTCGCGCGGCAACGGCCCTCGCGATTCCTTCTACCTCGCTCGCCTTAACCGGAAGCCGATGGTCCGCGTTGGCCGCTGTAACGCTCGGTACACAATCCAGCGCATACAGCCGATTCATGGATGCGCCTTGATGTTCGATGGTTCGGCCGGTCGCGAAATCCCTTGCGTAACGCAAACTTCCAGGCATTGCCGTTAAGAAGTCTGAGTCGAGAGAGAAAATGACTTTAGCTTTTTCGAAATGATAGACGGGATTAAGCGGGGCGCCAAACGCAGACACCGCCGCCGCCTTAACATTGTCCCGCGAGGTCGGCTCGAACTGATGCCATTGGGCACTCGGAAATTGTTTCAATAAACCGGCAATCTGGTCGCCGAACGATGGTGATGTGGTGGTCTCCGATAAAATTCGCAAGCCGACGCCACCCGTCTTTCTGTGCCCCTCGATCGTCGGTCGGACCGCCTTGAAGAATTCCTCCCAAGTCGTAATCATGTCCTCGTGGATTGCGTTCTGAGAACGGTCGGGATCGTACAAGTTCAGCAGTGAGCATTGGGAGAAAATATCGATGGCACCCATGCTCGCCGGATGATCTGGGTTACCCTCCAGCTTGATCGGTCTTCCCTCAAAGCTTTTGGCGAGCAAGCCGGTGGCATAGCCGCCGAAGACGGCGGCGGTGGCGAAATAGCTCGGGATGCCGAACGTGCGGTCCTCGGGTGCCTTGATATAAGGAATAACCCGCTCCTGCGGGAGAAATCGGCATCCGCCGAGCCCGGCCAGAAGCACGGACGCGCCCATATATTTCAGAAAATCGCGTCGATCGATTCCGATAAGGGATGCTCGATTTGGGAACTCGTCATCAATCCATTTCTGAAATTCTTCGGTTTCTGCAACCTCCTCGAGGCTGCGCCAATATTCACGGCCACCTTTCTCGGACAGGCGTTGCCTGACCGTCTCCAGGTCGAGTGTCGTATCGTTGGTTTCGCGTGCTTCCAGGCTCATCGATATCCTTATCTAGCGGTGGCAGATCCAACAGTCCGTCAATTGCTTCGCGGCGACGCCTCGCAGCTTTACTAACTCCAGCCCCTCGCGCTCTTCCTCGGCCGTCGGGGCGTAGTCTTGTCCGTCAAGCAGGCTGCGCTCCTTCGCAGAGAGCTCTACTCCCATTTGATTCTTGAGATAAAGGTTGAACACCTGCTCGCTTGGCGACAGCTGAGGATTCTTCTCGTCCTTGTATAAAAATTTCTCTGGATCGCGATGACATTCCAGGCACCAGGACATGAAGAAAGTCTTCCCCTTCCAGGTGATCGTCATTTTCTGCACGGCGCCGTGGCATTGATTACAATTGACGCCACGGTTAATGTGGATGCTGTGATTGAAATACACGAATTCGGGCACCTTGTTGACCCGATTCCAGCCTTCAGTATCGTCTGCCCACTTGATCGGTGTACCAGTCTCATAGCTCTTGCGGACGGGTTCCAGAATCGGGCTGTTGGTCCAAATCTGCGAATGGCAAGACATACAGGTTTCGGTTCCAGGGATCCCCGCAACGGCCGACTTCTCGACCGATGTATGGCAATAGCGACAGTCGATTCCCAGCTCCCAGGCGTGGTGCTTGTGACTAAACGGAACGGGCTGGCTGAGGGGTACTCCTACGAGAGTATTCGCCGCCGAACGGCTAATCGTCGATCCGCCGTACATGATGATCCAAGGCAAAGTCGCCGCCGCAATGAGGCTCAGCTTAGCCATCGTATTCGCGCTTGGCTTGAAAATTTGCGCCATCAGCGCGCACTCCGTGCCGCTTTCCGGTCTGCTTGTCGATGGACGTCCATATCGCTCAACATTAGGTTACCGCGCTAAGCCCCCACTCGATCTACGGCAATGATCACAAAAAGCAAAGCAAGATAAAGCATCGAATACTTATAGAGCGATACAGCCCTTGGTCGGTTCGGCTGTCGATAGAGTTGTCCGCATCGCAGAAGCAAAACCGAGTTGAGCAATATGGCCCCGGCAACGTAGAAAGTTCCCAGGTCTCGTTGTACAAACGGCAAGATCGAGATGACCGTCGTTAATACCGCGTAAAGCGCAATTTGGATCACGGTGACTCTTTCGCCGTGAACTACCGGTAGCATCGGCACCCCTGCATTCCGATAATCATCTTGAATCAGTAGAGCGAGAGCCCAAAAGTGAACGGGAGTCCAGACGAAGATAATGGCGAACAGAAACCAAGCGAGAGGGCTAAGAGTATTGGTGACTGCCGCGAAGCCGACCAACGGTGGAAAGGCGCCCGCAGCTCCTCCAATCACGATGTTGTGCCATGTACGCCGCTTAAGCAGAATCGTGTAAACAATGATATAGAACACTAATCCGGCGAAAGCAAGCATCGCGGCCAGTAGGTTGGCCACTCCCCACAACAGGGCGAATGAGCCGGCGGCAAGGCTGAATCCGAAAAGCAGGGCGTTCCCGGACGAAATCGACTGAGTAACGGTCGGCCGCTTGGCGGTGCGCTTCATTTGTGCATCGATATCTCGATCGATAACCATATTGATCGCGTTCGCCGCACCCGCCGCCATGTACCCGCCCAGTGCTACTGCGAAGAATAGCCATCCGCCGGGCCACCCACCCTTGGCGATGATCAGTGCGGCCAAGGTAGTGAACAAAAGCAAGCTGATGACCCTGGGTTTTGTGAGCCCGACGTATCCTTTTACCAGCGCCCAACCCTGGAGCGGTGCCTCTTCCGATAGCTTTTCCCTGGGAGGCTGCTCAACGCGCGGGATTCCTTGTCGAGTTGCGAAGACCCCCACGCAAACAAAGGAGATCCAGACCGCGTCCGCAGTTGCCAAGTGGATCATTTGAAGCCAAATTGGCGCTTTGATGAGGATGTTGACAAGGCCGATAATGAGTTGCAGTGCATAGAGGCCTACCATGGCGCGCACTGCTTTCCTAACCTCTTCGGTTGGCCTCAAATGAATGAGCAGCCCACCGGTCAGCAATAAGTAAAGCCCAACTGATGTCGCAATCAATGGATGCAGTGGCTGCAGCCGCACCATCCAGTGAGTGTTGGAGGAAATCGCCGCCGCCAATACATTGTCTGTGGGCCTGAGGGTGTGCCCGAGCGCAGAGACGGCCCCGCTAACGCCTAGAACGATGATTGAAATATAGCCGAGAGCTAACGCCCAACCCACTGCGCCCTGCCCTCTCCCTTCGAAACGGGCCGGAGCAGACCCCTGCAGGGCGGCCACCGTGATCGATCCTACGAGGAAGAACGTTGTCACAAGGTGAAACGACATCACTGATGCACGGGCGATGGTGTCGTTGTCGGCCACCAAATGAAGCTTAACCAAGGCAGCGCCGATCAACGCCTCGACTCCTGCGAGGACTAAGGCGAGCGTGAGTGCTTTCCTCGATTGATGTCCTGACGGGAACAATCTCCGAGCATAGATGAGCAGTGCCAAAAGCATCGGCAAAATCATGCCGCTGGTCGCACGATGGCTCAACTCGATGATGAGCTTGTGGCTGCTGAACGATGGGATGATCTCGCCATCGCAAAGAGGCCAATGGCTGCCGCATCCATCACCCGAAAAGCTTGCTCGGACGAACGCGCCCCAAGCAATAACCGCCAAATGGTAGATGAGCAGAGACCAAGCGAGAGTCGTAAATAAACGGCGAGCCGAATCTGCACTATTGTGTGGAGAATCGAAGGTGACGGCTGCTTGGTTAACAGAGAAATTGCCTGCCGATTTCTCTGAAAGGATGCGCGGTTGCGGGCGAGGATCGCTGGGGGCTTTCTTGCTCACGGGCGTTTTCAAACGACTCTACGAGTATAACGCCCAGAGCCTCTCACGATCTATGCCGAAAACAAAAAGCCAGCGGTCTAGGTAATCAGGAGATCGCGTAGTCGACGGCGTTGCGCTACCGCTCTCAGCTTCTTGATCGCTTGAATTTCGATTTGTCGAATGCGCTCTCGGGAAAGCTGGAGCTCTTTTGCCAGATCCTCCCGCAATCCTTCCGATTCGCCGTCTTCTATTCGCAATCGATAAGTCATGACGCGCCGCTCGCGCTCGGAAAGCTCCATCAAGATGTGATGAAGCTCCTGCAGCATCTCGGTGCCGATGTATTCCATCTCAGGGTCTTTGACGTCGTGATCCCGAAGCAACGTGCCGAGAGTGGTGTTATCGTTGTCACCTACCCGCATGTCCAAGCTAAGAAGTTCCTGTGAGGTATGAAGCAGCGAAAGCAATTTCTTCGGGCTAATTCCAATGGCTGCCGCAAGTTGCTCCGAACTGGGTTCGCAACCTAAATCTCGAACTAGTCGACACCGTTCCCGTTCGATTTTTCGCAAAGATTGAGATATATGAGCGGGGAGCCGGATAGCCTTAGCTTTATTATCGATCGCTCGCCCGATGGATTGTCGGATCCAATGCGTCGCATAAGTAGAAAACCGAAATCCTTTGCTTGGATCAAACCTTTCTGCCGCATGCATCAATCCGATGGCTCCTTCCTGAATGAGGTCTTCCATGGGAATGGCGCGGCTGCGGTATGCCTTCGCAATATTAATTACGAGACGCATGTTCGACTCGACAAGCTTTTGCTTAGCTCGAGAGTCGCCCGCCTGGGCTAGACGCGTTAGGGCTAATTCATCCTCCGCGTTCAGAAGAGGGGCCTGCGTTAGCCTTCCCAAATAACTTGGGATTGCGTCCTCGTGCTCACTCAGTTCACGTTGCATGTTGTCCCTAAATTGCGGAGCGGGCCGTGTGCCGCTCTCGCGCCTTTCAAATCAAAATAACGTAACGAATCCTATAGAGCTTTTGGCAAGAGTCGTGCCGTAAGCTCCTTGGCAAGGCACATTCTACCTTTGCTCTCTGTACGACGGTTTCTCTCCTATGAATGTTTCTATTTACTTAGTTCTACTTTAGAAGCAATCAGCCTCCCGTACTTATCTCTCTTATAATGGACAACACACGCTTGTCCGCGCTCCAGCATTGACGCCTTAGTCTTGCGTCCGTTCAAAGTCAGTGTGTTTCGAGCGTGTAGGTGATATGAAGCGCTCGGCTAGGCTTGACGATCACATCGAATATTTTCAATTCGACGAGGTGTCCTAATACTTCCCCCTCGAATTTGCCCGAGCTCGGCAAAACTGGCAATTTTGCCGTTTTTTTAGATTTAGAGCCTTTCTCCGGCCGACGTGGCAAAGGGTCAGAGCTTGCGAGGACCAAAAAGACGTCCCCCGAAGGCAACATTCGTCCCTTGAAGTACAGTTTCTTCCCTGCTTCGAGTTCATCGAAACCTTTCAGGGCGCTTTCGTGGAGGCGCAGCTCTGATTTTTTGGTCAGCCGATAGCTGAACGTCGAGCCGTCGTCAAATTTCGCTGTCAGGCGCTTGGCGTCCGCTTTTTCCACGCTCCCATGTTGGGGCTGCTTGCGAATGTCGTCGAGCCACTTACCCGTCGCACGATCGGCCAGTTCCTTCAGCTGGGGGGGGGATCCGAATCGACTTTGATGCGAGCCAGTACGGCTTCACCGGGGGCGAAGGCCCCACGATCCCCTTTAGCCTTGTTTTTCCAATAATGGGTCTCAAAGCCTTCGTCCACGTAGAGGGGTTCGGTCCCCGACCTTGAGAACCATTCCCCTTTCTTTAACTTGAACGATCGTCGCTTCGACGACCTGGGTCTCGGCAAAGGCCATGCTGAAGAACGCGACCAGGCCAAAGCTCAAGGCAAATTTCCAACTCATGACTTCTCCAACTTGTTCAACATCGAGGTTAACTTGTGGCAATTATTATAAATGACCGACAAGCGCACCCGGCAGCATTTTGCTTAAATAGTTTTCCTGAATGCTTCTCGAGGCAAGAAAGTCGCGATCCAACGGAGCCAACTCTTTATGCGCAGAGGTTCGAGGCGAACAGACCCAAAATAAGCTTCGCGGCCCATTTTCGGGCGGCCGTTTAGAGTTCGCACCGTTCCTAAGCAAGCTAGATTATGGGCAAGGGCTCGACGTAGTTCCCGGCGATCGTATCCTCGATCTCCATATTCGACGGCGCGAGCGGCAATCCATTCTCGCAACATCTCGTCATCCTTCCAAATCAGCTCGAGCTTATGGCTGGCATTTCCTCCGTGGACGCGGTAGAAGGTCAAGACCTCGTCGATGAATCCAAGCTCATACTGCTCCGCGATTCGAAGCCACATCTCCCAGTCTCCAGATCCAAAATAGCGGTCATTGAATCCACCCAACGCTTCGAAACATTCTCTGCGCACCAGTGCCGCGCTGGCGATAATCTTGTTCGAATACAAGAGCGAAAGGAGCACGTCGCCGGACTCGGTTCGAGGAAATTGAAAGCCTAGGGGGTCCCCTTCAAGAGGATTCCCCGCCCGGTCGATAAACGTTCCGCCTGTATGAACCAGCCCGCACCGTAGATGCGATTCCAGATGCGTGATCTGGCGTTCGAGCTTGGTGGGATGCCACACGTCATCGTCGTTTAGAATCGCGACGAACTTGCCTGTAGCCATCGCTATACCGATATTTAGCGTACGATATGTTCCGAGGTTTGCGTCATTGCGAATGCATCGAAAGCGCGTTGAGTCTAAGGTGCGGAACCGATCTTCGAGCCATTGGGTTGTCCCGTCAGAACAATAGTCATCGAGAGCGATGACCTCGAAATCTTGGAATGACTGGGCGAGGACGCTCTCCATGCATGCAGGCAAAAAATCGATGTGGTTGTAGCAGGTCAGGAGTATCGATACTTGCGGCATCTTATTGCAAGCGTACTTCTACCGACCAATCTACGATGTCCAGGTCGGGATCGGGTTGATCTCCCCGAGGCTCCAAATCGCCCGCTCGCTCATTCGTATAAAGCTGACTTGTTCGCAGAGGAATGGTGATCGCGGAATTTAATTGCGTTACCGTCCGGCTATCCCCGAGGGCATCCCAAAACTTTTGAGTTCCGGACTGCGGAATGCGATCCATGGTCAAGAAGTTAACCTGAATGGATTGTAGCTGAGCCGCCAATTCGGAGCTGCCCGCTAATTGGGCTAGGTCGAGTTCGAACTGTATTCTCTTTCCCCCACGCGGAACATCGACGTAATTCACCGGCGCGCCAACCTGAAAGTATTCGTTGAGTGACGTATCGCGGAATTTATAGACCGAGTATCGGGGCGACTGTTGAGGATTCCACCAAACGAAATGAGTAGCATTCCCAGCCACAAATCCGTTTCCCCATGGAGGAGAAATAACCGGAATCGGACCCTGATCGGGTGGATTCGGATCGGTACTAATGCGCAACGCAACCATGTAGACGTAGGGTAATCCGTTAGAACCCTCTTCTTCACCCGATCGAAATTTCCCATCCACGGTCATGGTAAAAATCAATCGGGTTCCCGCCACGGTCGATCCGGAACCGGGGAATTTGGCGCAGCCAGCGAGGAGCAGCGCGAGAAGTACCCATAATTTTTTCATACAGCAAATTTGTAGACGTCGGGCGTCCAGTGCCCGGCACACCTAAACCGGGGCGACCCGAAACAAGATGCGGTGGCAACTTTCACAAACGACGAGCTTGTCTTCCTTGACCAGTTGCAAAGTTTTTTCGGGAAGAGACATCCCGCACCGTGCGCAGCTCCCTTTAGGACTTACTTCGGCTATTCCAATGCCGCCTGCCCGATCGCGCAACGCAGTATATTGCCTGAGAAGACCAGGGTCCACTTTGGCTGCTAGCGCAGGTCGTTGATCTACCGCCCGCTTGAATTCTGCTTCCAAGTCAGCTTTTTTAATCCTTGCTTGCTTTTGATGCTCGTTCAACAGCGATTGCTCTGTTTTGAGAGCCGCTTCAGTTTCAGACGCACGTTTCTTCGCGGGCGGCAACAACTCCCACAGTTCGAGGACTCGCCCATCGAGATTGCCTCGAAGTTTTTTTAGGTTCTGAATCTCTTTTTGAATCGACTCGACCTCCCGCGGATTAACGATTTTGCCGCTGTAAAGCTCCTTATCGAACCGAGCGATCTTCTCGTCCATTGATTTTTGCTGAAGTTCTAAGTCGGTAAGCTCGCTCGACATCTCATGCGCCTGCTCATGGGCGAGGCGATGCTCTTCCTCGAGTGTTTTTATTTTCCCCATGATCTCCTTGCCAGGATCGAGGGCGGCCGCCCGTTTCTTGATATCGGCGATGGTCGCATCCACTAGATGTAACTTGTAAAGTGGAAACAGGTCGGGCATTGCTCATTATTGCAGGTCGTCGGAAGGAACGACTCTTCCTCCCGTCGAAGGATTGGAGCAAGCTTATGGCAAGCGTCTTTTCGCACCTCATCCTGGATGTGCAAGACATCGATCGCTCCCTCGCGTTCTATCACGGGCTGCTAAATTTGCCCGTTCGCGAAGAAGACAGCATGGATGGACATCGGCTTGCCTATCTCATCACGGGCAAGACGGAGATTATTTTGCTTCAACAGCCTATCCACGAACAAAATCCTGAATTAGAGAGAAAAGGGGCCCAGATGATCAAATTCCATGTCAAGGACCTTCCCGACGTCGCCCACCACCTGAACCGCCACCATGTCCAAGTCTTGCGCGACTTGGAGTATGCGATCTATGGGGAGCGCACCCTACTGGTGGCCGATCCCGACGGCTACGCCGTTTTGCTCAGCGAGTCCGTTGAAACCATTCACTAGAAAAGCGTAGTCGGAAGACATATTCTCCCAAGAGCATTTTCCAAGTCGAGCGGACTGGTAATGGGTTCTCCCCCTAGCTCGACGAGCTTACGATTACCGGGCGGAGCGCCTGGCTCATCGCGCACCAGCACTCGGCCATAACCCTTCTTCATTGCTTCGGTAGCCCCGCTCCAGGTTCCGCCGGTTCCAAACGACGATGCGATGACCACCGTTGCCTTTGCATGAGCATAGATGAGCTTGTTTCGAGCCATCGCGTTGGCAACCTGAAAGCCGATCGATGGAAGATATGGGGAAGTGAGGCAAACTCGCCCGCTTTCCAATATTTCTTGCATCTCCGAGCTGCGCACGGTTCGGGCCAGTGAGTCGGAGAGAACGCCAATAGAGTCTCCGCCCGAATCATAAGCGCCGCGCATAGCCAACTCATCGGCTCCTCGGGCCCCGCCCGATATCACCGCATAGCCCAACGACACCGCGCCCTCAGCTATCGCTTGGGCAAATTCTGATCCTTCCCGGTCCAGCTCGCGGGATCCGACCACCCCGAGGCTCGCTCGTTGAAGGAGCGCTGAATTTCCTGCCGAAAAAAGGGTGGCAGGATGTTTATCTTTTAAATTATTCAGCCACGCCGACGGATATTCGACGTCGAACTCGCTGATCCCGCCGATGGCAAGCTCCCCTAGATCTTGAAGCGCTTGTTCGATCGATGACAAGCATTCCACGCACGATCGAACGTGTGCCGCATCCTCCCCATCGAGGTTTTTATCGGACCAGTAGCAAAGCTCCGTGGGCTCCATTCCGCCTGCGATGAGGGGCCGAAGCTCTCTCCAAACCGCAGAGCTCACCGGCTTGACCTCATCGAGAAGGTAAGAGGTGAGCGCGAACGCCATTAGCGATTTCATGAGTCCCCTCGCGGTCGAGCGGTGGCAAGGGCAAATGGAAACACAGGACCACTACCTGCCTGCAACAGCGCTTGGCCAATGGCGGTCATGGTCCATCCGGAATCGATCATGTCGTCCACGAGTAAGCAACGGCCAGGCCTGACCTCGATGACTTCAAAGGCCCGGCGAACGTTCCCAAATTGGGTTGTCGCATTTTGCATTCGCTTTTGAGGACAGGTATTCGCAGTCTTTCGGATCGCTTCGACCGGCTCGACCCCTAGCCTCTCCGCGAGTCTTCGAGCGAAAGATTCGACTAATTCTGGACGCTTAAGGCTCGGTACCCAGGCGATCCACTCGGGGCGCTCATCCAAGCGATCGATCGCCTCTACGCTGGGTTTCAGCAGAATGTCCGGGAAGAGACCGTCGCCATATTTGGCGCCTCGTACGACCTTTCCCCATCCCGCGTCGTTATATACGCTCAACGCAATACCGCGCTCGAGGAGCAAGCCGGGCTCAATCTTTTGCCTTCTCGGTCCGAATATTCCCGAGGGATAAAACTTGCGCGGGATGACCGCTTGAATATCTTCACGCAAAAAACGGAACGCTTCGGCCACTTTGGCGGGATCGATTTTCGCCTTGCCGTGAGGGCGGCAGTTATCGCATCTTCCACAGGGTTCGACGGTCGTGTCATCGAGCAACCGGGCCAAAAACTCCATGCGACAAGATTGGGTGCGCACATATCGGCGCATCTCTTGCAACTCCGATCTCCGCAACGAAGCGAGCGCCGCGATATGATCTTCGTTTGGTTTCCACCAAGGGTCCCATAGCTCCCAGGGGCCTTCCCTTCTTCGAATGACATTCTCCACTTCCAGAATATGAATGGCCTTTTCCACCACCGCGCGGCGGTGATTGGTACGGCTCAGGACTTGTTCGAGGGAGCCAGCATTTTGGGTGATCGCCTTGAGAATCTCCGAAAAGCACTCAGAGCTTGGAATTGCCGCCTGGATGAAGTGCTCCACAATCTCGTCATCCTCTTCCCCTTCGAGAAGAACGACGAAGGCGGTCGGCAAAGATCGCCCCGCTCGCCCTATCTGCTGATAATAGGCGACGATCGACCCCGGGCGTTGGTAGTGAACGACGAAACCGACGTCCGCTTTGTCATAGCCCATTCCTAAAGCCGTTGTTGCAACCAACACCTTCACGGAGTTGTCTCCGAAACTGGTCTCCAGCCTGACCCGTTCCTCGTGAGCCAAATCTGCGTGATAAGCCCGGGCCAGAATATCGTTTTGACGAAGCCAGGCGGCTACCCGCTCCGCGTCGTTGACCGTTAGTGTGTAGACGATGCCCGTGCCAGGAAACTTGGGCAAGTACTTGGCCAGCCATGCTAGGCGCTCGGATTGATCGGGAAACTGAAATACGCTGAGTTTGAGGCTTTCCCGTACCAGAGGCCCTCGCTGCACAATGATGTCCTCACCCAACTGGCGCGCTACATCCTCTACGACCCGCCCGTTCGCGGTCGCTGTTGTCGCGAGAACCGACGCATTTGGATGCAGGCGCTGGACGGTAGTGAGGATTCGCCGGTAATCGGGTCGAAAGTCATGCCCCCAGTCGCTAATGCAATGTGCTTCGTCGATGACCAGCAATGAGAGGTTCCGCTCCAAATAAGGGAGGATTCTTTCCCGGAAAATTGGGTTACCTAATCGCTCTGGCGAAATGGTCAAAAGGTCGATCTCATTAGCTAGAATTCGCTGCTCCAGAGCATCCCACTCGTCGCGGTTTACGCTCGTGAGACTTGCCGAAACAAGCCCGAATTTTTCCGCCAATTCCAGTTGATTTCGCATCAAGGAGAGCAACGGACTGACGAGCAGCGTAGGTCCTTTGCCCGCATCGCGCAGCATTCGTGAGGCTACCAAGTACACCACGCTTTTCCCCCAACCCGTACGCTGCACCACGAGCATGCTGGATCCGCCATCCAACAGAGGCACAATGGCCTCCCATTGTCCGGTTCGAAAGCGAGCAAATGGACCGAGGGCCCTCTTGAGGCAACCCTGCGCGCGCTTACGTAGCTGCTCGTTCAGTTCTTCCGTCGTATCCTTTACCATTTGGCCCTATGCGCGAGAACGCGTTTAAGTCTACAATCGTGATGCCCTTGTGGGGCGGAGGAGAGGTATGAAATCACGCACCGAAGAACTCGACGAAATCGTTTCCCGACACGACCTAAACAAGCACCCCTTCTATACAGATTGGCGATCCGGCTGTTTGCCCACTGAGAAACTTGCTGATTATGCCGCGGAATACCGCCATTTTATCGGGACGATCGCCGATGGCTGGGAAACCTTGGGAGAAAACCGTTACGCCGATGAAGAGAGGATCCATGAAGGCCTCTGGGCTGACTTTGCCTTCGCCGTAAGTGCGGAGAATCGCCCGACGAAGCCTCAAACTAATGCCCTCCGAGCGGCTGCTTCGGAAGCTTTCCGGACCAAAGCGGAAGCGTGCGGCGCCCTTTACGCCTTCGAAGTTCAGCAGCCAAATACTGCGCAAACTAAGCTCGAAGGCCTAAACGCTCACTACGACGTTTGTGAAAGGGGGAAGGAATACTTCCGAGTCCACGCCAACGATTTTCAGGAAGTCGAAGATCTGAAGACTCATATCGGCGAGTTGAGCGACCAAGAGTTTGCAAAAGCCAAAACTTCTTGCGCGGTGCTTTGTGCCGCTATGTGGAGCGCGCTCGACGGCATTTATGACTCTTAGCCGCCGATGAGACGTACGATCCAGCAGCAGATCGCCGCAAACAAGCGGATGAGCGTCGTTTACTCACTGCTGCTGGTATTTCTCTTGGCTGCTCTTGGAGCCGCCATCGTCGGTTATTTTGCACCCCGGTTTTGGTTCCTCGGGGCGGGCGGAGCCGCGCTCTTGGGAGCAATCGTGGCAACGGTCGGCGCGACAAGCGGGTCGAATTTGCTTCTTTCCATCTCTCAGGCGCGAGAGGCAACTCCGCTCGAGCTGCAAACCGTGAATAACGTGGCCGAGGAGATGGCGATCGCCGCCGGCATCCCCATGCCCAAAGTGTATGTCATCGATGACGATGCTCCCAACGCATTCGCCACCGGCAACAGCCCCCAGGAAGGGGTGGTTTGCGTCACCACCGGCCTCATCCGCAAGCTGGATCGAGACGAGCTGCAAGGAGTGGTGGCCCACGAAGTCAGCCATATCCGGAACTACGACATTCGACTCATGACCACGCTCGCAATCGTGGCTGGCCTCATCCCCATGCTGCCGATTTTATGGGGCGCTCCTTGTGGTTCGGCGGTGGGCGAAGCAGCGACGACCGGGATAGCAACGCAAGCGGGGTTTGGGCGATCGTTGGCCTCGTTCTTGCCATTCTTGCTCCCATCTTTGCCGCTTTGTTGGAGCTAGCGGTGAGCCGTCGGCGCGAGTTTCTCGCCGATGCAAGTGCCGCCGAGCTTACGCGATATCCCGAAGGCTTGGCAAGCGCTTTGCTGAAGATTTCCGCCGATCCCCAGGACTTGAAAGAGCCGAATCGGGCCACTTAGCATATGTATATCGTAAACCCCTTCGGAAATCTGCGCATGAAAGCGGAATCCATGCTTTCAACGCATCCCCCGATCGAGGAGCGTGTTGCTGCCTTACGGGGACTGATGGGCACGTATCAGCGGCCAAGCATTCCGCGGAGTCCACAAATCTAGTCTTCGGGCCGAAAGACGTCCGGATAATGCCGAAGACTTTGGCGATCGATCGCCACCAGATCGTACCGCCAAGGTCTTTCCTCTTCTCCATGCCAAAACGCGTATTGCCCGGCGGCCGCTGCTAAGAATCGTTTCTTCTGCTCAGTAAGGCCTTCCTCGGGCACAAAGTGCTGTGTTCGACGAATCTTGACCTCGACAAACACGAGCATTTCGCCATCTAGAGCGACTAAGTCGATCTCGCCCCCGCGAAGCTGATACCGCCGCGTCACGATCGTGTAGCCCTTGTCGAGGAGGTAGGTCGCCGCTCGGTCTTCCGCTTCCGCCCCTACGCGTCGAAGGTTAGGCATGGCTGATCGAGAATCTCGCGCACCGGTCCGAAGGTACGCCGGTGAATCGCGCACGGGCCAAGCTCTCTCAACGCGGCAAAGTGCTGGGGCGTCGAATAACCGAAGTGCCTTTCGAATCCGTAACCCGGATAGGAGCCGGCAAGTTCTCGCATGAGACGGTCACGTTCCGTTTTCGCGATGATCGAGGCGGCTGCGATGCATGCCATTCGACCGTCACCTCCCACCAGAGCCCGGCACGGACACCGTGGATTGCGAGGCAAGCAGTTCCCATCGACCCAAGCTTCCTCTGGACATTCATCTAGAAGCGAGAGGGCGATCTCCATCGCCGCCATGCTCGCCCACAGGATGTTGATGCGATCGATCTCTTCGACTTCGACGACGGCGAACGCCCAGACCGCTCGCCGCTTGATCCGCTCCGCCATCTCCTCTCTTTGCAATGGCGTAAGCTGCTTTGAATCGTTCAGGCCCTTACGATTGAAATTCTTGGGAAGAACTACGGCAGCCGCGACCACCGGCCCCGCCAGCGGCCCCCGACCTGCTTCGTCCAAGCCGCAGGCCCCCGGAAGGTGTTTCAATCGAGGCATGGCCGTCCTTCGAAGCAGTCCTCGCTCAGAAAGCCTTCCCGTTTAGGCATCCGTTCCATGAGTTGCGCGACCGCGTCCTTCGGCTGTAATCGTCCGCGGATTACCGCTTCCGCCGCCTCGAAGATGGGAACCGATACCCCTTTTTGGCGTGCCAGCATCATCGCCGATTCAGCCGTCGAGACGCCTTCTGCCACTTGTCGAACTTCGTCGAGAGCCTCCTTCAACGTCTTTCCCTTTCCCAAAGAATATCCAACCCGATAATTGCGGCTGAGGGTGCTGTTGGCCGTGGCGAATAAGTCCCCAACCCCGGCGATTCCGAAGAAAGTTTCCATCTTCGCCCCCAGGGATATTCCCAAATGCGTCATATCTCGCAAACCTCGTGCCAAAAGAGCGCCTTTCGTATTGTCTCCGAATGCTAGTCCGTCGGACATTCCGGCGGCAATTGCGAGCACGTTTTTCAAAGCTCCTGCCACGGAAACTCCGATGACATCATCGCTGATATAAACACGAAACGACCGGCACATAAAGGTGCGGCAAACGCGCAGGCTTTGTTCTTCATCGCCACATGCGGCAAGGGCAGCCGTGGGAATTCCCCGCGCGAGTTCGATCGCCAAATTCGGGCCGCTGAGAACAGCGACCGTCGCATTGGGTCGCACGTGGGCCACCACGTCTGGAAGAATATCGCCTGTGCCGGGCTCTAGTCCTTTGCTGGCGATCACCACCATCGGATTCTCGCCCACGATTCGGCTTGCGATCTGCCGTACCGCTCCCGAAGGCGTTGCCATCACCCACATTTCGCACTCCGGGAGGTCCGATTCCAAAGACATGAATTCGACTTCTCTTGGAAGGACGAAACCTGGCAAGTAGGGCAGATTTTCGCGGGTCGATGTCAGTTCATCGGCCTCTTCTTTGGTCCGGCAGATAAGCCGCACCTCGTGTCCATTGCGAGCGAGGATTACCGCCAAGGCGGTACCCCAACTTCCCGCTCCCAAAACGGCTACGATCATCTCGTGCGAATTCTACACCGGAAAACTTATTCCTGGGACAAAGGAATCTCGTCGGCGAGTTAGGCGTCATAATTGGGCAGCGAGGTTCTATGCAGGCAATCTTTCGACTTCTTTTCATCTTCTCCGTCGCCGTCAGCGCGCTTAGCGTCCAAGCGGCGATAAAAATCAATGTCAACGCCAAAGACGGCGACGTCATTTCCGGCGAATTCGTATTCAAAGCCACGGTGGAATCAGAGCACCTGGTCACGCAGGTCGAATTTTATGTCGGTAGCGACCTCAGGGATAGCAGCTCCAGTACTCCGTACACTTTTCGCATCGACACCCTCGCTGAGGCCGAGGGAGACCTTAAAGTCACCTTTGCCGCCTACACCTCGGAAGGCGAAAATGTAAAAAAGACCCTTACCGTCAAAATCGACAACGGCCTTTCTAAAGGTCCCGACTTTCACGTTCAACAGGGCCAAGAATCGCTCATCACCGGAAAGTGGAACGACGCAATCATCAGCGCCCGACGAGCTTTGAAAATCAAACCTGGCTATGCGCCGGCTCGCGTGGTCATGGCTCGTGCCAATTTCGGCAAAGGCGTCTATGATGCGGCGCAAAAGTCCGCGGAGGACGTTATTGCGGTAGACCCAAACAATGCGGGCGCCCTCGAACTGCTTGCCGCGATCAGCTTGCAGAAGGCTTTTGCCACGGTGAACCGTGGCGGAGATCGCACCGAAACCCTGAACATCATCCGAAACGCCCTAAAGTCGGCCGTCGAGAATCGTCGAAAAGTTCTCGATAACCTGATCGACCAATTCGGCCCGGTTACCGATGTCAATAAAATGGCATTCGTCGATCTTGCCATTCGCGCGGGCCGTTACTCCCTCGCGATCGAGCAACTTGCCCCCCATTTTCGCAGGGATCCGAAAAAGCCGGCGGTGGCAAATCGCCTGATCTATGCTCAGCTGCGCGCCGGGCGTTTCAAAGAAGCCCTCGACTCGGCAGAATATTATCGCAAATACGGCCAGCCGGACAGTTATGGACATGCCATTCTCGCCATCGTCTACCAGCGCTCTGGAGATACCGCCCGCGCTCAAGACGAAGAGAAGGAAGCAGTCAGCAATGACCCCGACAATCTTGGCGTTCGATCCGCCCAGGCCTATCTCGCTCTCGCTCGCGGAAAGACCGCAGTTTCCCAGAAGCTTGCCGCCGATCTCGCCAAAGACGAGGGCCAGCTTGCGGAGGTGAACTACTACCTTGCCACGATTTACAACCAAATCGCCGATTTCGACGACAGCCGTCAACGTTTCGAGCGCGCCGTTCTAACCGAGCCGATTTTCTACGACATGTATGTCGAGCGAGCGAACGAGGCTCTCGCGATCGCCTACGCGGGCAGCGTCGACGAGAAAGAGCGAGTCAATCAATGGGCCGTGGCAAAGGTGTTTTTCGAGACCGCTCTCGTTGCGAAACCGGAATCGTTCGAAGCCCTAACCGGTCTGGCGGTGGTTTACGCCCTCGAGAAGAATCCCGCGCAAGCTCAAAAGATGGCGCGCACGGCTATCGCCGCAGGACCCGAATACGCTCCTGCGCGCTACATGTTGAGCGCAATTCTGAGCCCCCAAGTGTCCTCGTTGCGGGAGCGGCAATCCAAAGCCCAGGGCGATATCGCTCGGTATGCCGATCTCAAGCAGCCGGAAGAAGTGGCAAAAGCCCGCAAGGCTTCCGCCGATCTTCAGGCTGAAGCAGACAAGCTTCAGATCGAGATGACGAACGCTCTCAACCAAGCGATCAAGCTTGATCAGGCGAATCTGGAGGGGCGGTCGATTCCGAACGTCCAGGCCGCCTGGCAGTATTATCGGCGCTACGGTCGCACTCCACTCATCGTTCCTCCGCGCTAGGTACCGGTATAATCCAGGCTCGTCGGGGCGTGGCGCAGCTTGGTAGCGCGCTTCCATGGGGTGGAAGAGGTCGCACGTTCGAATCGTGTCGCCCCGACCAAGTTTCTGCCTGTAAAACTGAACATATCTGACCGGCATTTATCCAAACGTACCGGTTTGACTGCTACCGTGACTGCTACCCGTTTGAAAATGCCTCTCTGGAGGCCTTCATTAGGACGTCCATTCGGTTGGCCGCGTCGCGCAATGCGCTGGGCACCAAGTGCCCGTAAAGATCGCTTGTCGTCGTAACCGTGCTGTGTCCCAGCAAATCCCGAGCTACTTGTAGCGGTGTGCCGAAGGCAAGATGCTGACTTGCGAACGTGTGCCTCAAATCATGATATCGAAGCTTTGGCAGTCCTGACTTGGCGAGTAGCCTCTGCAAATCGCGATTGACATTGTTCCGGTCGAGCGGCCCGCCGGTTAGCTGTGACCGGAATACCAGGCCCCAGGCCGCAGACTCAGGGTTCGGCTCATTCGCATAGGGCTCTATCGCCTGCTTTAGTCTTTGCTCTTCGAGTGCCTCTATCACGAACTCGGGCATGGGAACGACCCGGCGCGATGTCTTCGACTTCAGATCCCGAAGGACGTACTTGCCGTTAACCCATTGGAGTTGCTGACGAACGAATGCAGTACGGTTCTCGGCATGAAGCTCCTTCCAGCAAAGGCCGAGCGCTTCGGATATTCGCAAGCCGAGTCCCAGCCCAACGGCTATGAGCGCATAAAGCGGAGTTGGCCGGGCAGCTTCGAGCAGAGCTGCCATCTGTTCGGGCGAAAGCGAAGAGAATTCCCTTCGCTCCATCTTCGGGTTCTTGGTCCTTGCCACTGGGTTTGAGCGGATCAGGTCCCAGTCCACTGCTTGCCGCATGGCCGATGAGAAGAGGCCTCGGAGCGACACTACTGAAGCCGGAGCCAAACCTTCATCTAGCTTCCCGTTCAGGAACGCTTGTATTTGACCGGGCTTAAGCTTATTTAGCTTCGTCTTGCCGAACTGGGGAAGGATATGGACGCGAGCCAATATCTCGTACTTGGCCACCGTCATTGGCGCGAGCGATTGGCGAACGGACGCTAACCAATTCTCGAAATGGGCGGCGACGGTGATTCGATCATCGGCTACCGATCCCCCCTGCTTGATGGCCTCCTGTAGGACGCTCAGCTTATCGTACACCTCTTGGCGGGCCTTGCCATAGCAATGCTTTCGAGCCTGCTTCCCATTCTTCCAGCCCAACGTAATCGAGGCTGTCCATCGTCCATCGGGCCGCCGGTAAATGCAGCCTTCGCCATTAGCTCGTTTGCTCATTGTCTTTCTCCTTAGAACCGGCGTCTTCCGATCCTAGCAGTCGGCGGCGTGCTTCCCACGCCCGAGTCTTAAAGTTGGTCAAGTTGGAATAAGTCCATCCTCGTTCTTTGACGTCAGAACGCTCGTTCCAGCGGACTAGCCGCTCATCCCAGGCCATCTCTCGCGGGCATACCGTGTATGCGAAAACAGCAGTTTCGAGCGACTTCTCGGAAGGCATCCTTCCGGTATCTACACCGGGCAGAGCCTTTCTTGCTTGGTCATAAATCTCCCCGACGGCTTTCGGTGAAAGGTCAGCGGTCACGCTTAATACGACCCGCGAACGCGAAAGCACGCTAGGGGTGAACGCATATTCAGATCTAAAATCAGGCTCCAATTTCGGTTGAAGCCTGAAGAATATTAGGCCAAGCACACTTTCCGTGGTGACACCATATGAGAGGGCAATTAATTTGGCAAATTCATGGTGTACTGCAATTATCCCTTCCTTAGCCACAGACCTAAAATAGAGCACGCTGTGAAATCCGTTATCCGGTGCGTCGAAGACAAGCGCGCCCTGCACGCCATGCTTCCGCATTAGTTGGTGAAATTGCGTCTCGCCCTTGATGGGGCTTGGTTCACCGATCGGCCCTTCGCCCATTGATGCCTCTCGAAGACGAACAACAATTGCTTCCGGTGTATCGTTTGGTCTGACCCACCGCGAACGGATACGCTCAATATCATCACCATGATTGCGCTCGATGAGCCCACCGATCAAAGCGGCGAGAGCCCTTCGATAAACTTGCAAATCTTTGTTATCCTTCCCCTTGAAGGAAATTTCGCCGGGGGCTGCATGTTTTTGCAACTTCGCATCTCTAATATCGTCCAGTACTTCCAAGACCTCGAGAGCATCCAACCGAGCATCCTCCAGCGTAACCTCTCCATCTAGATAAGCTTGGTGTTTTGCGCCGCGCCCCAGCATCTGCATCTCGACATCATCAAAGCCATCAGGCATACCTAGAAAGCCTGCTAGCTCAAGTACCCTGATCTCACGGAGAGCGTTACGAGTACGCGCCGTCTTAATCATAACTAAGAGATTACCATAGAATTACGGCTATGGACAATATCACTCAAAGCGTTTCGGGTTCATTGCAGGCCACATTAACGGTTGACGAGGCAGCCGCGCAACTCAAAATCGGTCGCACATCCATTTGGCAACTGATTCGCTCCGGCAAGATTCGCTCGTTTCGGATCGGTCGCCTTAGGCGGGTCACTGAGGCAGACCTGGCAGACTTCATCCAACAGCAGCGGGATGGGGAGGTAGCGGCCTGAATGTACGCAAACAAAAAAGCCCGTGGAGGAAATCACGGGCCTTCTAACTCATGCGCGATGCGGATTCACTCACTATTGTACCTCCAGCTCAAGCGAGTTAGGTTCAACGGACGCCGGTTCCGAGGAGGCAGGCGATGACCCAAGAACTCGGCAAAGAACATAGGGCAATGCTCGAAGCATCGGGTATTTCACATGAAGCAATCGCGGCGCGCGGATATTGGACGGCGACCAGCTATCAGGAGCTAAAGCCGCTCGGCTTTGACGTAAAGCTTCAATGTAAGACTCCCGGCCTTGTGGTTCCAATCTTCGGATTTAACGGCAAAGTAGTCAGCCATCAATACCGGCCCGACAATCCGAGGGAAACGAAGGAAGGAAGGCCCATTAAGTACGAGTCAATCCCAAACAAGCCAACTCGTATTGACGTACCGCCGACAATTCGCGAACTGATCGCGGATCCCCAGATTCCTCTATGGATCACTGAAGGAGTTAGGAAAGCAGACAGCGCCGCTTCACGAGGTCTTTGCTGCATCTCGCTCATGGGTGTCTGGAACTGGAAAGGTAGGAACCAATACGATGGATCGGTACCAATCGGAGATTTCGAAAATATCCCTTTGAAGGATCGCATAGTTTACATAGCCTACGATTCCGATGCTGCTCGTAACCCACAGGTAAAGACCGCAGAGCACCGACTTGCCGAGTTTCTTCGATCCAGGGGGGCCGATGTCAAAGTCCTGCGCATTCCTTCCGCTGATGGTAAGAAGGTAGGGCTCGATGATTACTTCGCGTCCGGCGGGACACCCGAGAAGCTCATTATTCTCGTCGAGCAATCAGAAGGCAAGGAAGGCAGGTGCGACGGAGCAGCGAAGCTCTTGGAGCTAATCGAGAAGGAAGAAGTAGAGCTCTGGCACGCTTCCGGCGATGATCCATACGCCAGCTATTCGAGAGGTGAAGGCATACACCACAGCTCCATCCGTTCGGGTGGTGCGTTTGAAAGTTATTGCTCACGCCTCTACTACCGGGAAACCAAGAAAGCCATGGGCGATAGCGCCAAAGGCTCTGCTATAGCGGTGCTCGCGGCAAGAGCGGTCCATGACGGGCCGCAATATCCTGTCGAACGCCGGATAGGCTGGTTCAAAGGATCGGTCTATCTTGCATTACATGACGAATCAGGCCGTGTGGTCGAGATTACGAAGACAGATTGGCAGCTTATCGAGGGCCGCTCCTCTCCCATTCGCTTCGTCAAGCCTGCAAGCGCTAGGGCGCTAGCTGAGCCCATGCGAGAGGGTAGCTTCGACGACCTTAGAGCCTTTGTGAATGTGGAGGATGAAGATTGGCCCCTAATAGCGGCTTTCGCGGTTGGATGCTTCCTACCAGAAGGTGAATTCCCTCTCTTCGCAGGGGTCGGGGAACAGGGCTCGGGAAAGTCTTTCGGAGCTTCATGCTTGCGCCAACTAATAGACCCGAACCAAGTTCCAGTTAGAAGGTTTCCCAAGGACCACGAGCACTTAATGGCCGCGCTTAACTCTGGCTACCTACTGGCGTTCGATAACCTGAGCCATCTAAGCCCCGACATGTCGGACGCACTCTGCTGCATTTGCTCGGGTGCGGGCTTTGCTGCGAGAACGTTATTCACGACCGCCGATGAGACCGTAGTAGAAAGCCGCAGACCCATTCTCCTGAACGGGATTGGTGAGATAGTGACAAGGCCGGATTTAGCAGACCGCACTCTTTTGGTTCGCTACCGAAGGCTGGACGGCAAAGGGAAGGAAGCAAAAAAGCTAATACTCGAATTCGAGCAGGCAAGGCCGCGAATTTTGGGAGGGTTGCTCGACGCAGTTTCACGGGCGTTGGCTCGTTGCGAAGACGTAGAGCCGGCGGGCATTCGTCTGCAAGACTTTGGGTTGTGGGCTCTCGCGGCTGCTTCCACCGAAGATGAGCCGGTTCTGCGGGCGGCGCTTCAAAGCAACCGCGCCGAGCTGCAAGGGGCGGCCATTGAGCATGACGCATTCGCACAGGCGGTGATTGTGCTGGTTGAAGAAGCAAGCGAGCTTCGACTTTCTGCCGGTGCATTGCTCGAACGACTAAACCGGCAACGGGGGAACGACAGGCCGCCCCATGATTGGCCAAAGAATGCGCGGGCAGCGTCGAGCCAGCTTGCACGGATCGCTCCGGCTCTGCGAGGGCTTGGTTTTGAAGTCGAGCGACTTACGAGAACGGGCAAGAGCCGCGATTGGCTGCTTCGCAAAATGTCTGGGGTAGGGGCGGAATCGTCACAACCGTCACAATCGTCACGGTTAGCGGCAACCGAACCTGAAACAGACGACAATTGCAGTGACGGTCGGTGTGACGGTCCATCTGAGCAGAATGGGCGACCGTCACTGGGAAAGACAGGCTATTTGAACTCAGAACCGGTTGGTAGTGACGGTAATGACGGTAATGACGGTCTTGACGCGGTACGTCTGACTTCCGAACAGGATGAAGAGTATGAATTTGAGGACATCGCTTGAGTACGGCTCAGCTTCTGATTGACGTACGTAGTTTTGGCGTCGAGTTGTCGGTAGTCGAAGGCCGGTTGAAGGCCAAGCCGCAGGGCATGCTCCCAGATAACTTGAAGGCTCAGCTTGCGGCCAACAAAGAAGAGTTGCTTGCCTTGCTCGCACCACTACCAGAATTACCCTTCGAAGGTGAATATTCCGATTCGGATCTGTGGCGCAATCTCGACGCCCTCTATGACCGGGCAAATCGTTGTATCGAGCATCCGGACGCGGACGAGCATCCGGTCATAGTCGAAGCCGCCAAAGAACTTCTTCGACTAGTAAAGGCTTGCGATGCCAAGTGCTTCGACGGTCCGGAGGCGGCTCAGGAATGGCTAAACAATCATGGAGCTAGAGCAACATCGTTAGTTGCGAATATCGATTCAGCT
>JBBREX010000021.1:0-25728 GCA_038225245.1 Fimbriimonadales bacterium
GATCGGCTTACCCACTTCGCGGCTGAGAAGATCGATGAGGTCGGGCGCTCGCTCCCGCACCAAAGCCGCGACCGACCTCAATAATTTCCGCCGTTGCAGCCGACTCGAAGATCGCCAACTTTCAAAGGCTCTGGTTGCCGCATCCAACGCGCCTTGTGCTTGTTCATCGTTGGCAGCCGCCGCCTTCCCGATTTCTTTCCCATCATAGGGCGAATACACCGCCCGCGCCTCGCTGCCATCACACAATTTCCCGTCGATCAAGAGCTGTTCAGTAATCATTTTCGTCATAAGGCCCAAATTCCCAAAGCCAAAATCCGTCGCGTGCACTACAATGATAATGGAGACGCGAAATCGCGTCCTCGCGAGGGAATCATGAATAAAAAGATCATATGCGCGCTGGATACCAGCGACCTCGATGAGGCCCTGCGCATCACGCGACGACTGGCGCCCCACGTAGGCGCCTTCAAGATAGGCCACGCGCTGACTCTTCCAAATGGGCTGGAAGTAGTTAAGCGCATCCAGGATGCAGGCGCTCAGCGCGTGTTCCTCGACCTGAAATTCCACGACATTCCCAACTCGGTCGCTCTCGCGGTTTGTGAAGCGGCCAAGTTCGGCGTCTGGATGATGACCCTCCACGTGAGCGGCGGGCCTGCCATGATGACGGCCGCCGTCGAGGAGGCTCGTTGCGCGGAAGAGCTTGACGCGCCCCTTCTCATCGGAGTGTGCGTGCTCACGTCGCTCGATCAGCGTGTTCTTACGGAACATCTGGGGGTGACGCGTACCGTACAGGAGCAACTCGTATACATGGCCAAGCTCGCCATCGACTGCGGGATGGACGGCGTGGTTTGTCCGCCTCCCGAAGTAAGTGCGGTTAGGCCCGCCGTGCTTCATCCAGGCATCATCGTGACCCCCGGCATTCGCCTCGCCCATCACAGCCACGATGATCAGGTCCGAGTGGGATCGCCCGAGAAAGCATTGGCCGATGGGGCCGACTACCTTGTCGTGGGGCGAGCCTTGATCCAAGCGCCCGACCCGGAAAAAGCGCTGGCCGGCTTTCGACCCCTAGCCAACGCCCATTGAAACACGCCGACCGCAAGCGCCTTTTGACCTGGTATGACCAACACAAAAGGCGCTTGCCTTGGCGCTCTGGTTGCGATCCCTACGCGGTTTGGGTGAGCGAAATCATGCTTCAGCAAACTCAGATCGCGACCGCGCTCCCTTATTTCACGCGCTGGATGGATCGTTTTCCTACTGTTCAGTCGCTTGGGCAGGCTTCCGAAAACGATGTCCTTCAGTGCTGGCAGGGCTTGGGATACTACGGACGCTGCCGAACAATGCTTGAAACGGCTCGCCACATCGTCGCTTCTGGATTTCCAGAATCAAAGGAAGCATGGCAGGCGCTGCCCGGCGTCGGTCCTTACACATCAGGGGCCATCGCATCGATCACCCTAGGCCAGCGATGCGCCGCTGTGGACGGTAATGTGGAACGCGTCTTTGCGCGCCTAACTGCATGCGAAAGCTCAGGTGGACTCATGACCCGCGCCGCTTGGAAATGGGCGGAAAGCGTGGCGGACTTTGACCGTCCTGGAGATTGGAACCAGGCGCTGATGGAGCTGGGAGCGCTGATTTGTACACCTCGCCAAGCTAAATGTGCCCATTGCCCGGTCGCGCGCTCTTGTGTCGCAAAAATGAGCGGCCGCGTATCGGAGTTTCCGCGTCCGAAGCCAAAACCCCCAATTGAAGATCTGTCCCAGTTGGTTTGGGTGCCCTACCATGAGGGCCGTTTCGGTCTGCGTCAGATCGTCGAAGGCAGGTGGTGGCGCGGAATGTGGGAATTTCCTCGCGAGCCGTCCAACGAAATCGGGACCATCGCACTCCGAAACTCGATCGGAAAGTGCGGGCTCCACCACCTCGGCCAACTCCGTCATACCGTCACCCACCATCGAATCACCCTCGAGGCTTACGTGGCCCTCACAGAAAGGCGTAGCCCCAATCTCGTCTGGTTTCCGCCACAAGAGCTTTCCACCCTTCCCATGCCCGCCCCTCAGCGGCGCATTTTCGACCTCGCCCGACGCAGCCTCGACGTTTTACTTCGAGGGTCGTCCTGAGCGAAGTGAAGAATCCCTGGAGGGGGCAAGCGATGGGAACGGAGATTCTTCGCGAAGCTCAAAATGACGGCACTGTGTCATCCTGAGCCAAGCGAAGGATCCCTGCCCTAGGCTGGCGATGGAAACGCGAATTCTTCGCTGGGCTCAAAATGACGGCATTGTGTCGTCCTGAGCGAAGCGAAGGATCCCTGCCTTAGGCTGGCAACGGGAACGGAGATTCTTCGCGGGGCTCAAAATGACGATAGGGCTTCAATCCATCCTCTCAAAACCGTCCGGCCACACTACCTTCCCCGTCTCGTCCAAGAAATAAATGACCACCGCGTCCAAGGGTGTGCGGTCGCGAAGCACTTTCACCAGCACTTCGGTCGGCTTCGTCGAAGTGAATTCCCCGACATAAGGCTGAATCGCTCGAGGAATCGTCGCATGGATATCGTGATAGCGAGTGAGCCGCTCTCGGTTCACCCAAACAACGGCGCCCGTAGATGCCGCCACCACAATCCGCATCTTCTGTCCTGCTCCCAGGTTCGGTTTGCCAAAAAGGTAAACCACCCCCGGTCCGTTCGTAAACATTGGCTCCAGATCGAAGGTTAAGCCCGAAAAAAACGTTTGCCGCCAGCTCACCGGAAGATCTCCCCGGCCATTGAAGACTTCTCCAACCTTCAAAACATCTTCTGCCTTATACGCTTTGTCGAATCCAGTACCCTCGATGTTGGCAAACGGACCCACTTGATACCAACGCTGATTTGGCAGCAACGGAACGCCGATGTCCAACCGAGTCTCCGGCGTCTCGCCAAGCCCCATATGCAAAGTAACTTGGTCTACCTTGGCCTTCTTTATCGGCCTAGGCAGATCGATGGTGCGCCCGGGCAGATCGATACTTCCTGCCTTCCCGACGAGATCGCTCGCCAGGACGACCGCCGCAAAAGCTGACTCTTCTCCTGCTCGAAGGCGAAAGCTACTGATCTTGCAGGCCACCGTCCAGCCGCTCGGTCCGGTCAAGCTGCCATTCACAATTTGCTCTTCGGACCCCACATTGCATGCCCGCAAAATAAGTCTGTTCGTGCGATTCGGCATCAGCACCGGAGGATCGACGAATTCAACTTCGACGTGCGCTTCACCAATTCGAGCCGCCATCCAGTTCGCTTCTCTGGCCAGCAAGCGCTGAATCCGATCGCCTAAAGCAGGGAGCGTAGGTGCTGGAGGATCGGCTACGGCAGGCGCCGGCGATGCTTCAACCCCATCTCCTTCGCTAGCTTGTGCGGATTCTGTTGGCGCGGGTTCAACTGGGGGTAAAGGCTCCGCCTTCTCAGGCTCACAAACCGCCGCCGCAACCGTTGCCACAAACTCCTCGATCGTGGTGGGAACGGCGAGAGCTTGCAACGCGAATCCCGCTACGTAAGGCGTGCCAAGTGGGCGCATCCAATCTGGCTCGAGCTCTTCTGAACCAGCCCCTAAGATCGCCCCCACCGCCAGCGCATTGAGGTCCGCCGCTCCCCCGCAACCGGCGGCAAGCCGAATTCCCTTGCCGAAATCTCCCTCGCCGTAGAGCAAGGCCAGGCAAACCAACGCAAAGTTGAGCGGCGCTGCTAGCGGGTCTTGCGTAGGCACCGCGCTTGGCAGCGTGGAATAGGCCGCTTGCGCGTCACCGCTTCCACTATGAATGACGAGCAGGCTGGTCAACGCGCCAAGAGCCAAGCTCGCTTTGGGAAGAACTCCCGCCGCCACTCGAAGCAAATTTGGAATGCTTAAACCTAGGCCGGCCTGGGACGCCATCGCCGCAACGGCAACCGCGCACCAAACACCATCACCGGCGTGGTCGATCGAAGCATCGTAGAACGCCGCTTCGCAAGCCTTGTCTAAGTCGGACGGATAAGCCAGTCCCCAAAAAACAGCACGGCCAAATGCTTGCGAACCCCCAGGCAAAGGGTTGCGAAAGCTGCCCGAAAAAGGTGGTCGGAACCCCGCCGCCAAATTCGCCATCCCGAACGCGCTTTCCGCCGTATTCGAGGACCAATGGCGGGTAAGCACTTCCCCGGTCTGCTCCGGAGGTGCATGCTCCTTCCTCATCTGGGCGTAAACGAGCCATGCGTCGAGGGCCTCAACCGCCGCCATCCGAGCGGGGATCGGTTCGTAATAGTTGATCGCTCGAAAGGAGGCGGCGCCCCGGAATGGGGCACCGAAAGTGGCGCCGATCACCGCTCCCCGGACCGCATTCCCCACATTCGCCGCCATGTCGCTCTCTGCTTTTACCCGAACCTGGGAAAGTAAAATGCGCCAGTGGGCTCTTTGGACCGCGCGATCTTCAACTGGATTAACCGTTGGCCCGATTCTCTCAGCCCAGTCTTTCTCTTCTTTAGCGAAAGTAATAAGTGGTGGTCGGTTCGAATCATGCTTGCCGCGGCCGCCGCTATTTTGCTATTCCGAAAAGACACTCGCCGAGGAGGGCTTTGCGCTTTGATCGCTTGGCCCATCGCAAATTTCGCCGCCGATCTGTTCAAATATGGGTTTCAAATTGCACGTCCCAGCGTCGATCTTTACCCCAATCTGATGATTCGGGTGGATCGTTTGACGAGCTTCGGCACGGTGTCCGCCCACGCCGCATCGATGTCCGCCGTTGCCTTCGCTCTGACCTATCATTTCGGATGGAAAGGGGCGATTTGGATTCTGGTCGCCTTTCTCACCGGCCTCTCACGGATCTACGTCGGGGTTCACTATCCTTCCCAGGTGCTTTATGGCTGGCTTCTCGGCACCGCGATTTCCGCCGCCATTTGCCTCGTACCGCTCGGCCGCACGCCTTCGCTTTCTGTGAAGCCAAGGTTTCGGGGACCGTGAGCAAGGCAACTGGAGAGGGGATTCGCGAGGATCACACTCGCGATATGCTCGGGTCCGGTTGCGGTCGCCAGCCCGGCCGCTCCACGTCCCATTCCAACGACGTCAGTTTGGCGCCGACCGTCTAAGCTATGCTGGCCCAGCCCGTCACATTAAATCGTCCACGATACACAGAATTACGCGCCCATGTCAAAAAGGGGCCACGTCACTCTTCCGCCACCCACCCTAGTCTCAAACCGTAAGCGAGCGCGATTCCAACGCGAGTCCCGCTTCCGTCGTTGGCTGAGCTCTTCGAGCAGACCGGCCGAGACAAGGAAGAGACCAGCCGACACCGATCCCAAATGGCAAACAGCTTCGCCAAAGACAGCCAAACTATCCTTGGCCCGTAGCCTCGTGTTATCAACATGCCCAGGAAATTCAGCACTAGTAAGGGTTCGCCAACTTCCGACCGCAGCTGATACGTTTCCCACAATGGCATTATCCACGGCCTGGTATGCAAAACCGGGTCGGTAATTTGCAGCCGCGCGAACGCTTGCGGGCCATTGCCCGCCGCGTGATCGAAACTGGGGCAAATCGTCAGCCAAGGCATCAAACAAGGTGACCTCTTCTGCCTTACCGGTGCCTCGATACTGCTTAACAAGACCACGAATTAACTCAAATGATCGGCTCCAGGTTAAATCATGGATCGTGGTGTGCTGGCTTTTCTCAACAACAATTTCGCTATGCGACGCCGAAACGGGAGTGATGCTGGAGACCCAATAGGCACCGGCATGTGGAGAAGTGCTTCCTAAGGGAGCCATTTCCATGAGCTTCTTAACGAAAGCTTTGTCCAGAAACAGTACAGGCGAACCAACCAGTCTTAAGAACAGTTGCGCAGAGAAGAAACCGAAGTAGTAAAGGGTCACTATGGCCCAGGCATCGCTGCACGCCCTATGAGCATCTGAGAAACGAATCAGCTCATTCTGATGCTCAAGGCAGTGATTCAGTAAGGCTTCACTGTCCGTCAGAACGCAGGACGAAAAGTCATCGTGAGCAACGTTAAGGCGAAACGCGCGACTGGTCGCCGAGATAACGGTAAATGTGCCTGCGTCAAGCCATTCCGCGAGCGTTCGCCTCGGTTGGTACGGCGCCCAGCTTGCGGCAGGGAAAGTCGCAAGCATCTTTGAGCGAAGGTCTATTTGAATTTGCCCGATTGGAATCAAACCAAATCACCGGACACGTCTAACTCCGACTCTAGCGCTTCCTTCAGGACGGCCAGTATCGTGGCCTTCTTTGCTTTGGATCCGTCGTGAGCCACGGGGGAAAACGTAATGTTCTGTAATGGTGCCAATACGGAGGCCAGAGACTCAGTTTTGTAATTCCCATGCGTAGAACGACATACAATAAGCACGTCTGGAAAGAACTCACAGAAAGCTTCGAAATACACGGATCTGCGCAAAAGTTTTGGATCGGCTAAGGACGATTCAAGTGCGACAAAATAGTTCTTTATCAGAGTATACGAATCCTCGGAGTCAAGCTTCATGATTACCCGGTTGCCCAATAGAAAGACCGCGCCTCTGTTGAACGATACTCGCGAGATCTTGCCAGGGGCGGACTTCGCAGGGCTTAGAAGGCCATTTAACGGAGAAGTTGCGTCGGCAGCAAGACGGTCGAACAATGACCGGAGCCGGCTTTCTGTTTCGGATTCCTGTTGGGCCAGTTGCTTGATGTCAAGCAGGAGTGCTGCAGGGACTCCTCGTTGCGTAGTGTTAATGTCGATAAAGAGTTTTGCTTCCTGCTGTCTTGTCAATCCTTGATACATCGCAACCGGCACACGATGCGGTTTGTGCGACAGACCGTAGCCATATAGACGGTGCTGCCCGTCAAGGACAAGGAACGCATTGGCCTTTCGTCTGTATTTAATAGTTTTTGACTTTTGATCATATCTAAATTCAGCAATTGATTGTGCGGAAAGAACAATATTTGTTGGGATGGATCCCTTAGAGTCATCGAGGTAGTGTGCGATGTCCAAAGCCCGATCTCGATTCAGTGAACGCTGGAAGCCCTTTATCGGGTCATCCGTCCTACTAATGACGTAGCAGTAGGGAAAGATATCGGCGACCGGCATCGTGACAAAGAAGAACAACTGATTATTCTGTGTTAGGCGAAGCGCCGGATATGAGGCCAATGTGCCTGCCCTTTTTTCGGGCCTGACGAACGCGTCAGCCTCACTATCGAGGGGTAGTTCACTTTGTTTGTTCAAGGCAGCATTGTACTCATAGTGTAAGGAGCGGCCTCCGCGCCTGGCAACATGGGCACACAGCCGTCCGGCGCCTAGTATCGGAAAACGAGACTTGGCAGCATTCATCGTTGCCGGCCTGCGAGCCTATTCAAGGCATCTTTGATAGCTGCTTTCATGCCTCCACTGCTTCTGTGGTGGCTTGGGGCGCAACCCCTTTCCCGACTGGCTATCTCTCCCACTGATAACCCTATACATCAAGCAGTAGGGTAAAAAAGTTTGGTTCTTCCTGCCGGGTAATGCATTGGATCGGAGAAGTTCTTGTTTGATTATCGAATCTTCGTCTTAGGGGCGGGCTTTACGGCTTCCTCCGGTATGCCTTTGGCCACGGAGCTTGGCCCGCTAGTGCTGAAAGGAGCAACTGACGCTTGGCCCTCCGAAGAATTCCGGGATTGGATTCGCGGCGTGTTTAATGCTGTGTCCAACCCAATGTCAGCTGACCACCTGAATGCCGAAGATTTGTTTGAGGCGGCTTACACAATGAGTGAGTTAACAAGTGCGGGAACCGCCATACCCACGTCAGCCCAGCATGCTCGACTCGTGGGCAGACGACCCAGCGAGCGCTTTCCGCCTTCGACATTCGTTAGTCGAGGTGCTTTGGGACGAGGAGCGAAAGGCAAACATTAATCCTGTAGCAAGTTTTGTCAATACTCTCAGGAGCGGCGATAGCGTCATAACGTTTAACTTCGATACTCTTGTCTAGCGCTGACGCGAACAAAAACGCCTTGGAGCTACGGCCTGAATGACTTTCATGGGGGTGACGAAGTCCGAGTTCTAAAGCTTCACGGATCGGTGAACTGGGTGATCGGCTCCACATCTTGGTACTCTGAAGCTCCCCTGTTTCGGCTTTGGTCGGCTGCTGACTGGCCAAATGACCCAGGGCGAAATAGATGATCAGACCGACAGCAGGGCGCTTTTTAGGGCACTGGACCTAGATTCATGGTTCGATTACTTTGTTAATGACCGTTCCACCTATCCGTGGACTTTTGGGTTAGATCCGATGGGGGGTCGGAAACCCATTCGTGATGTACTTGGATTGGCGCGCCTTTGGTCTACGGCTCGGGACGCCCTTAACTTTGCGAACAACGTCTACATTGTGGGATTCTCTTTGTCACCATTTGATCGCATGGCGCGGCTTCTCTTTGCGGACGCAGCACGACCAAGAATGGATGGTCGCGCACCGAACTATCACCTCCTTGACCCTAAAGCACTAACGCTCGCACCCTCCTTCCATGGTATTACTCGTGCCGAAGTCTTCGCTTGTCCTTGCTACGCTCATGAAATTCAATGGGACGATCTTTCGGGCTGGATAGGCACGAAGACACAATAATTCCTCGAATGCCTCCGCTGCTTGCCGTTGCCGGCATGGGTCGCTATGAACCAGAAGTTTCTGGTGCTACGACCAGAATTTTCTGGTGGTCTCTACTGCTGCACTTTCGAATCAACCCCCCTGCCAGGAACTCCCCTCCTTGACTTCCCCGTACAAAACATGTAACCCTCTTTGAAACGCATGACCCGAAGCGTGATCTGTCTGGTTCCATGGATGGCGATGACAGCGACGGTATGGGGGCAAGAACTTCGTCCCGCCACCGTCAGCTATACCCATCTCGGCCAATTCGGCAAAGAAGCCGTGAGGCAGGGCGATGCCTGCCTTGCCCCTCCGTTCTTGCTCCAATCGTGGGGCTGGCAAGTAAAAATTCTTCGCGACGGAGACGCCGATTTGGAGGTCGAAGGTAAGCATTTACGGGTGCATACAGTCCCGCTTTCGGGACGAAGTTTCGTGCCCTTGCAGGAGGCGATCGATCAGCTGGGCGGAAAAGGCGCTTGGCAGGGCGATGTCTACACCATCACGGGCCTTGCCCAAAACCTGGTGTTCGAGGGCCAGCATTTAAAGCTCGAAACAACCCTCTCCGCCTCCGCCACTATCTTTCGCCTTGAAAAGCCGAGCCGGTTGGTCATGGATTTCAAGGGCGCCTCCCTCGTCAAGGGTCTTAAGTTCAATCTCCCGGGGGAATTTCGTTTTGGCCAATTTCAGCCCGATACCTTTCGCATCGTCATCGAAAAACCAGGTGTCGAGCGGCTGCAGATGCCCGACTGGAAACCGGGCCGCACTTTCGATCTCGACCTGGCCAAACTATATGAAAACATTACGGAGGAAAGCGCGATAGGGGATATTCCTCTTCACCAGGACAAGCCACTTATGAAAGATGTGACTGCGAAAGCGATTATCGGCCCTCCTCTGATCAGTGGCGAAAAAGACGGGAATGCAACTCTCACTTTCTCGGTGACCGGCAATCTCGCCGGGCGGCCATCCGCAACCTACGTCGATCCGACGACCATCGACATCTTAATTCCAGGAGCAGCAGCCGCCCCATCGATTTTGCCCGAGCTCAAGTCCACCCTCGTGAAGACGGTTCAATTCACGTCCGATTCCCGGGGAAGCATTCGCGCGATCGTCTCGCTCAGTGCTCCGCTTGCGTTCGAGCTCAGCCAGCAAGTTAAGCAAATCGTCTTGCGTCTTGAGCGCCCAGCCGCGGGCAATGGGCAGCTAGATGGCAAGGTCATCGTCGTCGACGCAGGACATGGTGGCGCTGACACCGGCGCTCGGTCCGACGATAAGACGGTCCAAGAAAAAGATCTGACCCTAAAAATCGCCAAGCTGATCGCCAAAAACTTAACCCAAGAGGGAGCATCGGTCATCCTTAGCCGCAGTGACGATACGTTTATTCCTCTCAAAGAACGCAGCGCCATCGCGAACCGCAGTCGCGCCGACATCTTCGTGAGCGTGCATATCAATTCCAACAAGCTATCCAACAGCCGCTCCGGAAGCATCACGTTTTATCATGCCCAGCAACCGGTGAGCACCCTGCTTGCCGAATGCATCGAAGACGAATTGGGGAAGGTGACCAAGCTGCCCGCCATTGGCATCTGGAGCGACACGAGAATTTACCAAAGCGGTTTCGCCGTTCTCAGAAATTCCCTGATGCCGGCCGTCCTCCTCGAGCTTGGTTTCATCAATAATGCGAAAGACCTAAAGAGATTGCAAGAAGCGGAATTCCAGTCCTCGGTTGCGCTTGCCGTGGTAAAAGGGTTAAAGGTGTTTGTGGGCGATGGCTCGAAAGAAAACAAAAAATAAACCGGCCAATTCGATCGCCTGGATGCTTCTTTCACTCGGCATGTTGATGGTCGGGGTGCTCGCGGCCTACGTGAAATACACACCCGCCGGCCGCGTGCCAGATAGTGAGATGCGGTCATCGACTCGGCAAATATCGGCGCCGCAAACGAGCGTGAACGTTCTGACCCCTCATTATGTAGAGGAAGAACTTAAATTCGATAAGACGGCAGGGAAAGTCGAGCCGGGCCAAGATAAGGCGGTTTACGTGGTGAACAGCTACTTGGCCCACGCCGGAATAACCCCCAAGGATGCAAAGCTTGTGTCCTGCACCATCGAAGGCGGAGTGGCGAAGCTGAACTTCAGCCGGGCCTTTCGGCAGACATACGGAACGGAAGATGAGCACACGCTCATCGAGGGCATTCTCGTGTCACTGGGTCAATTTCCCGAAATCCATTCCGCACAATTCTTGGTCGAAGGCAAAGCGATCGATTCGCTTGGCAATATCGATCTATCCGACCCCCAACCCGTCATCCGCAAGTAGGAGTCTCGAAGTTATTAGGAGCGCGCCGTGTCATCCTGCGAAGTGAAGGATCTCGGTCAATTAGCGCGCACGGGAAAGGAGATTCTTCGCGGGCTCAGAATGACATCATCCGGTCATCCTGAACGCAGTGAAGGATCTCGGTAAATTAGCACGCACGTGAAGAGAGAATACTTCGCGGGCTCAGAATGACTTCATCCGGTCATCCTGAACGCAGTGAAGGATCTCGGTCTCCAAACATTGGAGCAGAGAGTCTTCGCATGGAACGACGTAAACCCAGCGTGGGACGCGAACCTTAGAGCCCACTCATGCGGTCCCTTGCATACCATGCTGGAAACCATCATTGTTATACTCGTCGTGATGTGGTTGCTCGGATTTTTCGCATTCCATATCGGCTCCGGACTCATCCATATCCTTTTGGTAATCGCCGTCGTCGTGCTCATTGTGCGATTGCTAGGCGGGGGCACCCGAACAACGGTTTAAGAATCATAAATAAGGAGTCCGGCTAAACGCCGGAGGCTCCACTGTTGTGACGGCCCCGGTAGCGGTGCTTGGTTAGAACAAAAAGTCTTGAGGAAGCGCTCGCAGCTCGCTTGGGAGCAAACCGAGGTATTCCTTGATCGACTCGCGCAGAGCATGAGTCGAGCCAAAGCCGGTGGCCGTCGCCACCTCGTCCAGCGAGTCGTCCGTGCCCCCCAATTGCTTGATTGCCAATTCCGCTCTGCTGCGATCTACGAACTCCGGGAAACCGTATCCGACCAGAGCCTTGAATGTACGCGACAAGTGAAATGGCGAATAGCCGGCCAGCGCAGAAGCATCTTTTAGGGACCATGGCTTGACCGGGTTTTCCTTGACCTGGCGCAGTAGTTCTGCCACCGAGTCCGGCACCTCGGGCGGGATGGTGGCGAGGCAGCAGAAGTCGTGATCCGCCGTCATCACCACCGCTAACAATTCGTGAGCGCATCCCAAAATCACTGGCTCGCTCGACGGGCCCGCATTCGAGCAAGCCCGAACGACCAATTCGACCGTGGCCCTATGTTGAGGCAAAATCGGCGATATATAAGGATTGCCGAGCCCGCGCTCACGGATCATTTCGGTTATCCAGCGGCTCAACCCGGCGCTTTCCGAGTGATGCCAAACGAGAAGGAGTCGTTCATGATCTCCGCGAGCGATGTGGGCTAGCATTTGAGCCGGGCTGCTTGCATAGACCAAGCTTTGCGGCGGGGTGACGTGCCACCCGTCTTTCGCCACTTGGTGGGATAGGAAAGTACCCTTAAGGTTGATGACTAAAGTGTGATAGTCAGAATCCAAGAAAATCTTCGCGTAGATCGACCGCCGCGATGACCCTCGGTGACGCTCGACCAGCAACCCACTTCGGCGTATGAGCGCTTCCCGCTCGATGGGCGAAGAGTCTCCGCAGTCCGATATGAATTTGACTTCTGGACGATCGGTCATAGAGTGCAGCGAGGTCCTATGCCTCCGCGAGCCAATTCGCAAACCCCATATTTAAGAATACGCCCAAATGCCACGCCCTTCATTCACCCGACGCCCTCTCCCCGTGCTCCGCCTCGGCACGATCTTCCAGCTCATGCGTCTCATGAGCATCTTTCACGGTCGGGCGATTTCGCCGAAAGCCCCGAAGCAGCACGACCTTCTCCCATTTGAGGTATTCCTATGCCGATGTCCAATGGCCTTCACATTGCCGTGCTCGGCGCGACGGGAGCGGTGGGAGCGGAAATTCTCGCCCTCTTCGAGAAGCGGAATTTCCCCATCGAAGAGCTCAGCCTGCTCGCTAGCGAACGCTCCGCCGGGAAGAGACTAGCCTTTCGAGGCGAACAAGTCGAAGTTCGGCTGGTGACGCCTGACGCTTTCCAAGGCATCGACGTTGCCTTCTTCAGCGCCGGCGCATCCCGGTCCCGGGAGTTCGCCCCCCATGCTCTGCAAGCAGGCGCGATCGTCATCGACAACTCCAGCGCGTTCCGCATGGACCCCCATGTGCCCCTCGTGATTCCTGAAATCAATTTCGATGCCATCGCCGATGCCCGCCTGATCGCCAACCCAAATTGCTCGGCCATCATCATGCTTATGGCGGTCGCTCCTTTGCGCGCGTTGGGGCAGATCGAGCGCCTCATCGTGAGTACCTATCAAAGCGCGAGCGGAGGCGGCGCCGCCGTCATGCAGGAACTCCTCGAAGAGACCCAGGCCACCTTGCAAGACTCTCAAAACGGCCGTCGCCCTCAAAAGCTCCTTCCTCATCCCTACGCTTTCAATCTGTTCAGCCATAACACTCCCATCAACGAGCACGGCTACAACGAGGAGGAATGGAAGGTCATCGAGGAGTCCCGCAAGATCATGGGCATGCCCGATCTGCGCATCAATGTGACCTGCGTGCGGGTGCCCGTCCTGCGCGCCCATAGCGAATCGATCACGGTGGAATTTGCCCACCCCGCACCCCGCGAGCAAGCTGTCCGAGAAACGCTATCCAGAGCTTCAGGGATTCGAGTCGTCGACGATCGCGCCGCCAACCACTTCCCCATGCCCTCCGAGGCGTCGGGAAGCGACGACGTGTTGGTTGGGCGGATTCGTCAGGACGTGTCGAATCCAAACGCGATTTGCCTCTTCGCTTCTGGCGACCAGCTCCTCAAAGGAGCCGCCCTCAACGCCCTCCAAATCGCCGAGCGGTTGGTGGCATCGGGCAGGCCCACCGGGATCTCCGCCCCATAACAAAAATCCAACAGGGGAGGGGCCTGGGAGGAGGGGAAGCTGGGGGCATTGCTACTCCTACCTGACCCTTCGCCATAAAACCGCTTCGCTATCTCTCCAGAAGGAGTAAACGTAGCCGACAATGTTGCCATCTTCGTCGATCCCGTTCGCAATCGGGTGGTGTATCATTATGAAATTGGGTCAGATGCTTGACCGGTCATGGTCTATACTTTAAAGACATATGCCAAAGCGAGCTAAACATCAGGGACCGCCGGACTTCGCGGAAACCGCATTCAGAACCTTTGAGGAAGCCGTCGGCGAATCGAAGCCGGAAGAATCAAGCAAGGACCCTGCCGCCGTTTCGCTTGGTCGCAAAGGCGGGCTGAAGGGCGGAAAGGCGCGAGCTGAGAAGCTCAGCCCTGAACGACGATCTGAAATAGCTAAGAATGCAGCCGCAAAGCGTTGGGCGAAGAATTAGAAGTTGGGAATGGGATTGGCGGACTTTTCGTAAACGCTTGCACTAGGAAACGCTGCCAGGAATAGGTCATAGGGCATTTGCGCTTCGCTTGCCAGGTCACTCGCATACAATCCGCGATCTCCAGCCTCCTCAAACATAAATCGGTGTGTCGTTGACATTTCCGGCGCAATAGTATTCGGCTCAGCCTGTCCCCATCTTTGGTTCATCCTAATGAATGCATCTCGATATGCCCACTCCGAAATCATGCTTAGGTCGTAAGATCGTCGCACTTGGGCGCGAACAGACGCTCCCCAAATTAGTCGAAGGGCCAGCGGCCGATTTCTCGGCGAAAACCAACGAAAGTGTGATGAAAGCGATATGAAGTACGAGCGATTTCATATGATTCCCTAGTAATATACAGCAGATAGATCCGAGGAAGAACAAGCGGTTTAGCTTTCCGGTTAAGGCTTTCCTTTATTGCCGTCTAAACAGGCGAGTCTGGTTAATCTAAACCCATCCAACTCTGCAAAATCCGATGCTTACGCCGGAATTCAGGCAGTGGGTCAATTGCTCGCTATAGACCGCAGTTGCAGCCTGCGGTATCTCGTGCCCGGCTTGCTTCCAGCCAAACGCGGTCGCCGGAGCATCAAAGTCTGCCGCTTCTCGGCTAGCAGAGCGAAGTGTGAACGCACCCGCAATCCCGTCGGACCACCCCCAAAAACTCGGCACGAATTCACTCTCCAAGAACTTGGCAGCAAGGAGTCCCCCAGGGATTTATCTGGTACAACCCCGTACCCCAGCCTGCCACCCTGATCGCCCCCGCCGCAGGTCTTGCAATTCTAATGAACAAACCAAGGAGGTGATGGCACACGCCTAGGCCGCGTGCAACCGCTTTACCCCAACTGCCCGGTCGCAAAAGCGTCCAAACCCGCCCCCGCGAACTCGAAACGAGGGATCTCCCCCGGCCCGAAGTTAAGCTCCACCAAAGGCCGGATCACCTGTTCCGTCATCACCGTATCCGCGAGCTCCCGACGAACCGCCTCCAGTTGCAGCAGCAACACCTGCAAATGCACCTTGCCCAATGCCAGCGAACCCACCCGCCGACCCTCGTCCGTCGTCAGCGTCTGGCCCAAGATCGACCGTGCGATTTCCCGGTTGTGGAAGTCCAAAGCGTCCATGAACCCCGTCGATTGCTCCTTGTTTCCGCCCAGCGTGCTGATCTCGATCTGATTCGGATACACGATCGCTGTATTGTCCTGCAGCCGCTGCAAAGCCGCCAAAATCGCCGCCTGATCGTCCGCCGGCAACCCACGCTCATAGCTACCCAAGACCGTCGGCATGGCAAACCGCTCGAGGTGTAATTTCCATGCCGCGAGCAACGTTTGCTTGGATTGCCAATGCTTGTAGGCCGCCTCCAAGTCGCTGAGCCCCTTCACCCGGCCATATCCCGAGCGGTTCGCATACAGTACGAACTTCGAGCGCGGCAAGACCTGCGCCGCCTCTCCCGGTAGCTGCAGCCGCAAGGCAACCGCGTGCCGAATGCGTCCGTTTCTAGGCCGAACAAAGCAGGGTCCTTCGCCCGCACCGCTCGGAGAGCAGCCGCGCGGCCCCCCATGTCCGACTCGAACACCAGTTCCTGCACCGACCAGCCTTTCGCGAACGCATCCATCGCCCCCAGCAAGATCGTCCGCGGCGAGCCCTCCATCGCGTCGAAGCTCGCCTCCACGAACGCCGCCTTCTCCCGCGCCGAAGGCGTATCAGCGGCGGGCACGATCTTGAAATCTGCCGCCAAAACTCCCAATTTCTTGATCGTGAGGGCGGTTTGCACCATCGCGTCGCGCTGCATCTGATCGAGCACCGAATAGGTGAGATTGCCCGCCGTCGCCCCCGGAAATTCCAACGCTCTGCGCTCGAATAGCGTCAACTGAGGCGCCAGTTCCTTCGTCTCGCCCTTCTTTTTCTTTGCAAATAACTTGAACAACTCTTCCCCTCCAAAACCGAATCAGCACAAATAGCCAAACTTTCTCTTGCCGCCCACCGAAATCTCCGGCCGGTAGGGCATCGGCAATTGGTGCGCCGCCAGCGCCAAGGCGATCACCATGTCGTCGTGATATCCGTGCACCGCCCCATACGTCCGCTTACCGGTCGAGGAGACCTTCGCCTCGAAATGCTGGAGCTCGCGGATCAGGTCGGGATTTGGCAACATCCTCACCCCCCGGCGAGTGACGAGCTGGGCAAGCCGGTCTACCAGCACCTGCTTGGAAGCGTTTGTGAACACATAGGGTTGCACCTCGTGCTTCGCTAATCGATGTCGCAGCATGGCCACCGCCGGATCGCCCATCCCCGTGCCATCGCATAAAACCAGCGCCCGCGAATACCGGTCCACGATTTCCCCGATCGCCTCGACCTGATCGTCCCATTCCGCATCGGCGAATCGGTGCATTTCCACCAGATAGCTCTCGCCGCCGTCCCCGCTGAGCACGGCGACCGCCGTCGCATCCGTGTAGCGACCCCAATCGATCCCCACGTAATAAGGGCCTTCCACCCTTGGCAGCTCACAGACCAGGCATCCGTCGATGCCCGCCGTGCTGAATACCCGCCCGATGGAGTCGATGAACTTCGCCTCATACTCGATGCGGAACGCCCGGTCGCTGATGAGCTCGCGTTGGATGGCCAGGAACGACGAAGAGACCATCGGCGATTCCGAGCTTGGACCGGCACGGCTCCACACCCCATGCTTGCCCTCCACCCCCAGTTGGTAGAACCGCCAAAAATGGTTGAGCCCGTTTGGGGTGCTGATCAAGGTGAGCTTCCCATCGGTTGTGGCCAACATCGGCATCGCCACTTCGTTGATCACCGCTTCCGGCAGATAGGCCGCTTCGTCCACCACGATGTGGGTTGCCTCGTTGCCTCGCAACGTGCGCCCCAGATGGCCCGATCGTGCCATGAGCAGATGAGGACCCAGGCGCAAATGCGGATAAGGGGTTCGGCGCACCGCCAATGCCGCCTTTGCCCGCCTCTTGCCAATGAGGATTTCAAGCAGTTCCAGGGAGCGCTCGAATAGAAGTTTCGCTTGATCGGCGGTCGGCGCAAGGATCAGATGCTTGCAGGGGGTTTGGCCGAGCATCGCCGCCGCGATCTCCACCGCGCAAGCATCCGTCTTGCCCCATCGCCTCCCACATGCCAGCACCTTGAATTTCGCATTGGACTGCAAATAAGCGAGCTGTCCGGAGTGAGGCTCCCATTTTCCTTTCAGCCGCTCGAGAATCTCCTGCACACTTTCTAAGGCGCAGTTCGAGCCGGTTTGTCAACCAAATAGGAATAATTTCGGCCAAATCCTCTCCCCTTGAGCATCGTCAAGCGCTGTTGTTCAGAATCCCCTCCCCTTGAGCTTCGTCGAGTGCTGTTACTCAGAATCCCCTCCCCTTGCGCTCGCGGAGGGGGAGGGGGAAGGGGGTGGGGGTCAAACCATCCGCGCTTGCAATTCGAAGCGCCCTCCGAGTATTCTGGGTGCTCGTTCCAACTTCGGAAGCGTCGAGTTCAATCATGGCGAAAATTTGTCAGGTCAGCGGGAAGAAAGGCAACCACGCGAAGCACATTCGGCACCGGCACTCCGGCGCTTGGAAATTCCGCGCTCCCAAGAAGAACCGTATGCAGTTGCCAAATCTGCAAACCGTTACCGTAAGAACGCCTCACGGAAAAGTGAAAATGATCGTTTCCACCACAGTTCTGCGAAGTACCATATTCAATTCCGTACTTTGCGGCATCCGCCCGATCCCGAAGGCGTGGCTGAAGAAACCGAATTACAATCTGTAGTCGCGATCATTAGGGTCCGCGAAGCTCCAGCTCTATGGGCGCTGCCCGACGACCTGATTCCAACTCTCGCGTACCCCGATCGCCATCTCCTCCCATTTGCCCTCCCCTTCGAAATGCACCACCAAAACCGGCCGCCGGACATCCGGCAAGGGCGTGTAAATCGAGTCGATATCGATGTGCCGGCGCCGCAAAGCGTCGATCGCGCGCTGAATCTGTTCGAGGCTCCCTGCCACGTCCCCCATCATCATCATCCGGTGGCAAGGGCAAGGGTAAAACGACGCCCGGCCCAACTCATCGGAGTTGGGCTGTAAATAGGTACGAACGCCATCCCGGCCTTCTCGTCCGGTTGCACCCAGAATGCGGCTGATCTTCCCCCAATCGACGGCCATCTCCGTCGGCGGATTTTCCGGTTGTTGCAAAGGTCGATATCTGCCCACCAGATCGAACGCCGGCTTCAATGCGGAAGCCATGCGCGCCGCTTCACCGGCCGCGGCAAAGTGAAGAAAGAGCATAGCTGGCTCATCTCCCAGAGCGTGGTTGTGGAGCGACGTGACCTGGATTCTTTCCGCCCGAAGTGCGTCGATGACCGGATTAACCTCAAAGGGTCGCAAGCAAAACTGCCCATATGCCGTGGCCTTGCTCCTCGTTCCCGAGAAAACCGCGTACGATTCCATCCCAAGCCCAGGCGGCATCTCCATTCCGAGCGCATTTTTGAATTTCAGGTCTGCTCTGAGGACGCCGAGCCGGTATCCTCCCCCCACCATCGTGCCCGGCATCATCATAATTTTGGACACGGTGAGCCAAGGTTCTGGCGGCTGATGCTGGATGGTCAGGAGCGCATGGTGGAAAAATCCGAGGAGCATGCGGAAAGGTTACCGTAGCTTGAAAAACTGGGTGCGGGGGCAAGATTTGAACTTGCGACCTCCGGGTTATGAGCCCGACGAGCTACCAGACTGCTCCACCCCGCGACGCAGGCCTTATTATGGCCCCTCCCAGGGTTGAGAGTCAAGCACCTAGCGCTTTCGCTTTTCCCGCTTCTCCCTCTTCTCGCTGCCTCCAAGCATCGATCGCACCTTCAAAAACGCAGCTAAGGCAAGGACGCCGACGGCAACCTTTTCGAACAGTGGACCGATGCGGCCCGATGCGCTTTCCACTCTTTCCGCGACCCCGGTGGCGCGAGAGCCTAACGAACGAGTCGTATCGCGCACCTGCACCAGGATCTCATCGACTCTTGAGGTCAAAACGCCGGTCTTCGCCTGGACGTCTTTCAGGACCCCGATAACATAAAAAAGCGCAATCACCAGGGCGAGCAGGACAAGAATGGACAGGAAGAAATAGATCCCTGAGATCACCAACCACCACATCGGAATTTCGCTCATTTAGATAACCTTTCCAGAAATTTGTGTATGCTTGCCAGCGGGCAAAACCATATTCACGACTGCCACGCCATCGACATTATCGTACACCTTGCCGGAGACTTGGATTTGAGCCCCCCACAAACCCTTGATATGAAGTTCTGCACGCACATCTTTGTCGCATGGATTCTCGATCGTCACTTCGACCCAACGCTTGCGGATATCGAGTTTTAGCTCGATCACTTTACCGAATGAAAGAGCGAATTCCGCCCCGATCTGCCGCAAAATGACTCGCCGCCCAAGGCCGTCCCAAGGTCGAACGATGTAGCTTCGCTCGTCCTGCTCGAAATGGCATCCGAAAGTGTAAACGCCCATCGTGCGGTTGGGAAGGACGTATGCGCCGGCTCCTCGCAAATAGTGAAAATATCCAAGCCCAGAACTACCTGTATAAGAATTGTAGCCGTGGTGTTTCGAGCTCAAATCCGGGCAGTAGCACATCGAAGCCGCTCCGTCTTTACGAATAAGCGCCCAAGGACCCATCATTCCCCCAAACGCCAACCGCATGTGGGCGTCCGAGATTGCCAGATAATCCCGGTCCATCGACATGAAAAACATAAGGGAGTTGGGAATCGTGGTATGGGCCAGGCACGCTTCACCTCGATCTCCCAATGCGCGCAGAGGAGTCGAATCGGCTCCGTCCCAGCTCCTCTTATCGCTACCGTACCACCACCAGCTTGGACTTAACGAGCGGGCGGCAAATGCACAGCGCATCGTCCGCTCGAGGTGTTCATCGTTCTTAAGAAAACGCGCGGCACTAAACACATCTTCGAAGCCGGAAGTGTCGAGCACCGATTCGCCTGCATAGGGGTACTGCTGGGCCGTGATCTCTTCGGCCCGCTCCTCGATCGCCGGCATCAACTTCTCCAAATCCTCATTCATTCCGTTTTTTGTAAGATCGTTAACCAAGTCATAGATTCTGGCGTAGCCGAGTAGTCCGACCGTTCGAACATAATGGCGCCACCCAAACTTGAACATAGCGAGCGCCGTTTGGCAAGCTCTTTGAAGATAGACTTCCGGCTGTAACCTGGTTTCTCCGTAGTTCGCAGCGATCGAGTACATCGCGTGATAGAGGTTGAAGGCGTGTGGATAGTTCAGCGGCCTGCCCGCATACGAACCCACCATTGCGATGTCGCCAAGAACGCTGCCGACCGACATGTCTCCCGGGTTTTGAACATCGTCTAGCAAGAAATCCGAAATATATTCATCTAGAATTCGGATTTCATTCCGATCCGGGTAATGGGCGTTCTTCTCGGCCAAAAAGAGGGCGTCGGCGAGGCTACATTCGACGCCAGCGGAGCCCGCATACTCTTCCTGATCGATAACTCGCTCTCCCGTAGCGGAATTGGCAAGCAAGATGGCCTTGTCGATGGGAAGCGAGGGATCATTGTGGACTTGATGAGAGACAATCCAGTTTGCCCGCTTTCTTATTAATGACTCGATCGGCTCGGTAAACATCAAATGGGCGTGGCTCAGCCGACCCTTGGTGTCTTCGAAACTTACTTTTAGAGGGCCAGGCTCGCTCGGTTTCACAAAGCAAAAGCCTCCTTCCTCATCGGAATCCGTTTCAATTTGTGCTTCCCTGCTTACAAAAAACTTAGCGGGAGTCGCGCCTGCCACTTCCACCGCAACCCCTACGTCGATCGGGGCCACCGCGCTTGGAAGCAAGCGTATGGCGGGCCGCCCACAGGCTGCGAGAGCTTGAAAAACGCCATCTTGCTTGTCACGCTCCGTCGGTACGAAACGCATTTGGAAGCTTTTTGCATCACCGGGCTCGAGGATGAGGGAACTGTGGTCGTTCGGCCATCCCTTCCATCCCTCGCGCTCCGCCGAGGCTCTGCTATACACATAGACGATGGGCAAACCTTCCCATTGATGGGGGGTGGTTAGACTGCTCGGCACGTGCGTGAAAAACTCCCACCCAGTATTCTCGCCAGGAAATACTAGCAAGCCAGGCGATTCTGCAGTCATCCTTTGCGCAAACAGCCAACTGGCGGCCCCCCCTATGAATTTGTGGATGTAGAGACGAGAATTCCATAACTTTTTAAGTTGCTCGTCCGTCCACCCGAATCCATCGTAAAAGTTATTGAAGGCAAGGGGAAACCCTAATTCGCCGATCTCGATACTCGCCCGGCCACGGTTACGAAGCTCTAAGTCCCAGGCCACTTGGGGAATCATTCCAGGAATTTCGAAAAACTTACCGTTTGCTTCAATATCCGGCAAGAAGGGAAATTCGTAGGTGAAACCCACGTTACCACTTTCAAACAGCTCCTCTCCCTCAGCGTCTAGATCGTATATGGTTTGCGCTCGACTGTTTCGGCTCAACATCCAAGGCTCGTTGGGATCCGTGCGAGCTCCTATCAAAATGGTTCCCGGGTAGTAGTCTTCCGCAGATTCTTCGCCGACACTGAGCGGTGGGAGCACGAACTGGAACTCTTCGCCTTCTTCTGGACGGGCAGGCTCGGACGCCCAGAGCTGCATAATCCGGCCCCCGGGGCCAAACTCCATCGAGATAAGGCTGCCAGTGAGCTCGGGATGCTCGTCGGCAAATGGGTCCATCGGATTCCGCATATTACCCCGGCGCTTTCACGAATGGCTCAAGCATTCCTTTTTGGCCAACTCTCAAAAATATACCTGCAACAACCGATATGGAAGTGTGGAAATTGTGATTCGAGGGCTGAAGCCCCGCATCCAACCGGAGGAAGACGCTTTTGAAGAAATTAACCAAGAACCGGGGTTTTACCCTCGTCGAGATCATGATCGTTGTACTGATCATTGGCATTTTGCTAGCGATTGCAGTACCGAACTTTATCAAAGCTCGTGAAACTAGCCGGTCGAAGACCTGCGTTGCCAACCTGAAGCAAATCGAGTCGGCCAAGGAGCAGTGGGCCATGGAAATGAAGAAGGGAGCGACCGATACCCCTCTCCAGTCCGATCTCGTGGGATCCGGAGCAACCGGATACATTAAGGTCTGGCCCGTGGAGCCGAGCGGCGGCACCTACACGATCAACAACGTGCAAACCTCTCCGACGTGCTCGATCGGTGGCACCCATACCCTATAAGAAAAAACGGTCGAGCGTACTGGTTCCAAGTTGACGACGACGCGGAACCAGTAGTTTGTGGAGAGTTCTTCGCAAATCAGAGGAACTATTGGAGACAATGAACAAGCTAAAAAGAAATCGAGGCTTTACCCTCGTCGAAATCATGATCGTGGTCTTAATCATTGGCATTTTGCTAGCGATCGCAGTACCGAACTTTATCAAAGCTCGTGAAACTAGCCGGTCGAAGACCTGCGTTGCCAACCTGAAGCAAATCGAGTCGGCCAAGGAGCAGTGGGCCATGGAAATGAAGAAGGGTGCGACCGACACCCCTGTCCAAGCCGATCTCGAAGGATCAGGCGCAACCGGATACATTAAAGTCTGGCCTATCGAACCTAGCGGCGGCACCTACACCATTAACAACGTGCAAACCTCGCCGACTTGCTCGATCGGCGGAACTCACACTCTGTAATTCTCGACCAGTTGATTTGCTGAGGGCGGGCGGTACTCAACCGCACGCCCTTGGATGACTTGAGACGGTGAAATTTAGCACCATGCGAAACAAACTACGCGGATTCTCGATGGTCGAAGTGATGTTTGCCATCATGCTTACGGCGGTCGCGGCCATGGTATTAGCGGCAACCATTCCCGTCGCAAACCGAAGCCGGGCCCGGGCCGACTTTTCGAACAAGGCGACGAGTCTTGCCCAAAAGCAGATCGAAGCAATCAAAGGCCTCGGGTATGCCAACTGCACGGCCGATCAGCTCCTTAGCTACAATCTGATCGATAGCACGACAACCATCGGGGCCAATACCTATAGCTTTAGTAACGTGGATTCCACGGTTTTGGACAATCCGGCCCGAATCTTGCCTAACGGTGAGGGGAGGCTAACGATCGAGCAGGCCGATCTCGATTTACGTCGAGTGGTGATCGAAATTCGGTGGGTCGACCGAAGCGTGAACAAAACATTTAGGCTCGGCACGTTGATCGCAAATTTATGAAAACAAAACGAACCTTCAGAAGCCGCCGGCGAGGAGCCACCTTAGTAGAGATCGTGGTGGCTTCGGGAATGACCACGCTCGTCCTTTTTGGAGCCATTCTCGCCTTCCTCAGCGGGATGACCAACTGGATTCGCGGGCAAGGACGGATGGATGCAGAATCTCAGTCCCAACGAGCCGTTCGCGCGCTTAGCCAAGAGCTGAGACAGGCGATGTCGGTAACGGTCGACGTCAATGGACTTGGACTCACCTATCGAATGCCCGCCGTCGATGTCAATGGCGACTATGTGGTGCCCGTGGTTTGGGATAACGTGGTTCGCCGCGCCGAATATAACAATGGAACTGTGCGGGTCATGACCGGAGGCATTGAACATATCGTTAGCCGAAATGTCATTCTAACCGATCCTCTCTCTAATGGAGGAAGCGCCGCCTATAACATTTTCACTGCCGGAGGTGGCGCCATAACTCGCCAGCTCACGATCATGGTTGTCACGCGGACGAACAGCGCCCGCAATGAAACAGTAACGGGCCGGATTAGGGAAACCGTCTATTTGCGCAACATCCCCAGTCTGACTCAGTGAGGTCAACACGAATGTTCAAGATCATTCGAAAAAAGAATCGAAAACGCGGCTCAGCGCTGATCACCTCGTTTATGCTCATGACACTGCTCTCAGTGGGAGCGGTGACTTATGTCAACAGCTCCACCCAAGTGATACGGAATTCGATGCGACAAACCCAGGATGTGCAGACCGCTCATCTTTGCGAGGCAGGCGTCCAATCCGTCTTACGTAATTTTTGGCGTCCTTTCAAGGTCGATCAAAACTTTACCAACTTGGAAACCTATTGCGCGGGCGCATCGGTCGAAAATCCCAGAGCCGGCATACTCGGGCCGGTGTCCGATATTGGAAAGTACAGCTCTGCCGTGGTTAAATACTACAGCCCGGGCGGAGACCCTTATAGTCGTATCGTCACAGTGAGGTCCGTCGGATGGTTCGACAAGAACAATAACAATCTGCTCGACAATGGTGAGACCCGCAAAGTTGTCGATGTGACGGCCCGATTCGAGCTCGCCCGCAGCAAAGTCTTCGACTACACCTATTTCGTGAACAATTACGGCTGGATGGACGGCTTCGGAGTCAACGACCTGATCGTCAATGGTGACATGCGGTCCAACGGTAACTTCAATATCCTAAACGGATCGCCAACGGTCAATGGGTCGATCTATGCCGCAAATAACGAGAAGTTGAGCCCTCCTGCAGCCGGCCTTATCAATATGGCTCCAGTTAAATGGACCACCGCTACTTACGCCGGCCAAGCGGCCGGCAATCCCCGCATGCGCCAGGCTTACAATTCGACCAACCACGGCGTAAAAGGCACGAACACGTATGAAACTTGGCGCGATTTCGTATTCGACGATACGGGCAGCTTAGTCAACAATCGTTTGTCGGGAACCGCTCTAGCCGATGCGACCGGCATTCGCGGGTGGTCGAGAACATCCGTGGGGGCAGCTCCCACTTACAATTTGCTCGACACGACTCCCACCGAAGAGGTCATCATGCCAGACTTGAGCGACCTCGGTTATTACCAAAACCTCAGCCAAACCTATACTGACCCGAAAGCTGCTTATGGTGACGGCACCGCCAACCCATTTTTCGGCATGCCTGCCTACATCGATGTCTGGGATCAGACTTTAAACGCTGGAGCAGGAGCCTACAGGCGTATCACCACAAACGGCGTCGTAACCGGTTCGGCGATCATCATTGGTACCACCGCCAACCCCATCAAGATTCACGGCCCCGTCACCTTCACCCAAGATTGCGTAATCAAAGGCACCGTTTCGGGCCAGGGCACAGTCTATACGGGCCGAAACGTTCACATCGTCGGTTCTGTTCGCTATGCGGCCCCGCCCGATTTTCGGGGCGCCAACATGCAGTCGGTGGATTACGCCAACGAGAAGAAGGACATGCTCGCCCTCGCCGCCCGGCAATCCGTCATTATGGGAAATCCTTCCGGTTTCAGCTTCCCTTATCCACTCACCTACATGACTCCCCCATTCACCCAGGGACGCTACGATGAGAACCACAACTGGATTCCCGCTTACGACGCCATGCAAGTGGATGGGACCGGCCGCCGCAAATATCAGAGCACCTTCAGCGATGCGACCCTGAATGGAATCGCCGATGGCGTCAATCAAATCGACGCCGTGGTGTATACCAACTTCGTGGGAGGAGGAAACATCGGCGTCGGCGGAGGCGGAGTGACGATCAACGGCACAATCATTAGCCGCGACGAAGCAATGGTCGTTTGGAGCCTCCCTATCGTCATGAATTACGACAATCGCATTCGCGAACGAACCGTAACGAATGCGCCACTCATCGACTTGAGGCTTCCGCGAAGCCCCACCATGTTGCGAAGCACTTGGCAAGATCGAGGGTT
>JBBREX010000022.1:0-25055 GCA_038225245.1 Fimbriimonadales bacterium
TGGGCGTCTAGTATTTTCACTGGGGGTTTTTAACTTCGATGAGGGAAAAGTTAAGCATTTATCCACCTTCTGCGCCGTCAAATGAGCAGCCTCTAACGGGTTAGGCACAGCCGTTGTGACCCTGACGCATAAAACTAAACAATCTCTAGGGACCCGGCTTTTCTTTATTTACTTAGCCGGCGGGGTCCTTGCATGGCTTGTATTCGGCCTCGAACAGCGTGCAAATCCTGGTTGGCCCGTGATACTAACCTTGCTTGCATTGGCGATGCTAGCGGAGTTCCTTCCGGTTCAACTTTCCCGGCATGGACTCCGAATAAGTCTAACCTTACCGTTTATCGTGGGCATGGCTTCTGCCGCGGGACCCCTTGCCGCATTGATCGCAGATTTGCTGGTGTCTTTGGCGGCCGGCATCGTTCTAACGGTGAGAACTGGGGAGAAACCTGTGGTGCGGTGGCTATGCGCTAATTTGGCGGTTTCGTTGTGCAGTGCCGGTTCTGCCGGAATCGCTATGTCGTTGCCCGAAGTTCTAGGTGCCTCACCCCCGATGAAGGGATTGGCCGCAAATTTGATCTTTACTTCCGTGTACGTAGTCGTGAACTTTTTGCTCGTTACCCATCTTAACGGGTTGATTTCCAACTTATCCTTTTCTGAGAATGTGCTCAAATCGCTTAAGCCCGGAGCGATCGGGCTCGCTCTTTACGGGCTAATCGGAGTTTGCGTCTCCTTGTTGATTCGCGACGGATTGTACGAATTTACTCCGTTGATGATGGCTCCCGTACTAGCCCTGCGTTCAGCTCTTCAGATGAAAGCTCGAATGCACGATCAACACGAAGAAAGTATGATTGCTCTGACTCTTATGTTGCAGCGGGCTCATCCCTATACCCACGGTCATTTAGAGAGAGTCTCAAGAATGGCTGAACAAGTGGCGCTGGAGCTTGGAATTGTTCCCGCCCGCGCCCGTCAACTGAGAGCAGCCGCCGTTCTCCATGATATTGGAAAGATTGCCATCGATGAAGAAATCCTCGATAAACCGGGCCGCCTAACAACCCAGGAATACGAACATGTGAAACTTCATCCCGAACATGGCGCTGAAATTCTGGATAAGTCTGACCAGTTTCGAGACATCGTTAACTGGATTCTGTACCACCACGAGAGGCCAGATGGGAAAGGCTATCCATTAGGCCTATCGGGAGACGAAATACCGTTGGAAAGCCGCATCATTGCGGTCACCGACGCTTTCGATGCGATGGTCGGTGGTGGCTTGCCCGGAGATCATCGTTCTTACAAAAAGAAGATGAGCTCGGAGGAGGCCCTTGCCGAACTCATAAGATGTAGCGGGTCCCAGTTTGATCCCTCAGTGGTCAGCGCCTTTGGATTTGTGATGGCAGCGGGAGGGAATTTGTAATGCAATTGTTGACGATTATTATTTTCTCCGCTATCGCAGTCTTAACACTCGGTTTGCTGATATACGTTCAAGTGTGGCTTCCTAATGAGGTTCACAACAAGCTCGCCGATTCTCTGAAAGCGATCAGTACGGCGATCGAGCTGCGGTTTCCTTCTCATCGAGGTCTAAGCAACCGAACGGTTGAGCTCAGCCTTTTGACGGGGGCGGAGATCAAGCTGTCGCGCAAGCGCCTGCGCGACCTCGAAGTGGCAGCTTATCTTCGTGATATCGGATTGTGCGCCATACCCTATCGCCTAGTGAATGAAAAAGCTTTGGGGACTTGGAACGAAGCCGATAAGGTGACCTATGGACGCCATGCCGATGTGAGCGGAGCTATGCTCGAACTGGTGCCCTCGCTGCGCCATGTCGCCCGAATTGTTCGATGTCATCATGCGGCCTATGATGGCTCGACTGGTCCGTTCTATCCGGCAAAGGACAACATCCCCATCGAAGCTCGCATCTTGGCTGCCGTTACCGAATATGCCTGGATCGAGACCCACCAAAGTGCCATCGTGGCCAAATTTGCCCTTTCCGAAGGCCGGGGCACAAAGCGGGATCCCAAGATAGTGGACGCTCTTGTCCGAGTGCTAATATCCGGTCGTGCTTCCGAAGCGAGAGACTCTGATTCGTTGGCAGAAAAGCCGGGCGTGGCTGGGCTTGGCCATCTTCCTAGCGGCGTTACTGCTGCGATTGGTAGGGATCGGATGGGGCTTACCCAATCGTCTTCATCATCAGAGCCTACATCCTGACGAGCCTATTATTTGGGTTTATTCCCAGCAAATCGAGCCCACAAGGGGCAATTTCGATCCAGGATTCTACAATTACGGAACGCTCTATCTCACGCTCCTGCGGATAGCAAGCGACGTGGCTCATGCTTATGGGCCTGATCGGTCTGTTAACTCGTGGCAATCGACAGCCTCCGGGCATTTGGCGGGCAGGCTAATCAGTGCTTTCGCGGGAGCGGCCACCGCCTGGATCGTCTTTTCTATTTTGTTCGGACGCATCTCCCTATTGGGGGCGGCGGCGGGTGGATTGGCAATGGCGATGGCACCGGGACACGTCATGCATTCGCGGTTCCAAACCGTAGACGTCCTCGCTACTATGTTTCTCGTTGCCAGCCTGCTTTTCGCCTCGAGAATGGTCCAATCGCAGAATCCGCTCAAGTGCGCCATCTGGGCCGGCGTGTTTGCGGGCTTGAGCGCGGGCACAAAGTACACTGGAGTCCTTGCCCTGCTGGTTTTGATTCCGGCGTTATGGCTCCTCCCTCGATCGCTTCAGCTAAAGACTCTTTTGTCGGCCTCGCTAGCATGCGTCTTCGTATTCATCTTGACGACTCCAGGGTGCCTCCTTCATTCGTCCAAGTTTTTGCAAGATGTCGGATACGAGTTCACCCATTCCAACGAAGGGCATGGACTTGTTTTCGCGGGCACAAGCTCTGGCTTTTTCTATCATATCGGCAATTTGTTTGCCGGAATGGGCCCTCTGGTAGTGGTCATCGGATTCGCCGGTCTTGTGGCAAGCCTTTGGCAACGACAGCATTGGGTTCTCGGACTTGGATTGTGGGCCTTTGTCGACTACGTCGTGATCGGGCGAGCGGAAGTCAAGTTTTTTCGCTATGCGATTCCCCTCATACCCGTCCTTGCCGTGGGTTTTGGATGGTTTATCGGTTGGGCGCATATGCAAGAAAATAGGAGATGGCGAGGTTTGGTTGGCCTTGGCGCGTTGGGTTTAGGGCTGGCCATTAGCCAAGCTTTGACCTTTACGATCTGGATGAGCGGGGAGGATCCGCGTGACGCCGCCGGCCGTAAACTGATCGCGGATGCATCGCCTACCACAGAAGTCGGTTTGGTTAGCGATCCCTGGTTCTATACTCCATCCGTGTTTCAGGATGCCGCCCTACCCAGGTCGGTTCCGTTCGCGATCCGGGATCAACTGATGCGGGCGGCCACCCAACCGCGCGTGGGGCGCTATGTTCCGCCTGAGCAGGAACGGCGCGAAGATTGGGACGTGCGTCTGATAACCGAGAAAAAACCCGAGTTCGTCGTTTATAGCTCGTTCGAAATCGATGACTTGGAGCGCCTCGAAAGAAATCACCAAGGAGGCGGATTCGAAGCTCAAATCGCACAGGTTCGGACGTTTTTCAAGGCCCTAAGTTCGTCGTATCGACTGGAGCACGTTTATGGTTTCGGTGGACCGGCGATCCATGATCTCATGTACATTCGTCCTAGGCTTTGGGTTTGGAAGCGAATAGCGAACTGATTGATTCCGTGGAGTGGTTCTTAGATAGCCTTTCCGTGGAAAGAGGGGTCAGCAGGCACACCGTGGCCGCTTACCGAAACGATCTTCGACATGCCGCCAATTTCCTCGATCAAGAGGGCTTACGCGGCTGGGCGGAACTTGGACCTTTGGAAATGAGTACTTACCAGTCATCCCTCGGACCGCCTCTGGCCCGATCGACCGCGCTCAGAAGAATCAGCAGTCTTCGGTCGCTTCTCAAGTTCTTGAAGCGCAGAGGGCAAGGTCCCGCCATAGATCTTCCATCCACGAGTGGGATTCGTAAGCCAAGACTTTTGCCCAAAGCATTGAGTATCGTTCAGCTTTCGCGTTTACTCGACTCGCCGGATCTTGCCATCCCGGCCGGTGTTAGAGACCGCGCCCTGATGGAGCTGATCTATGGCGCCGGTCTGCGAGTTAGCGAAGCGAGCGAGCTTCGCTTAGAGGCCCTCGACCTAGAATCCGGGTCGGTCACGGTCACCGGAAAGAGGGGAAAAACACGCTGGATCCCCCTGCCAGCCCAAACTGTCGAATGGTTATGGCGCTACTTGGAGAACGCCCGATCCAAGCTGAGTTCGAAGCCAAGCGCCTATCTTTTCGTCACAGTGCGTGGAAATCCTTTACGGAGAGAAACGGTTTACAGCCTCCTCGCCCGGTACTCACGTTTGGCCGGCCTACCAAAAACCGCAGGTCCTCACGTACTTCGCCACACTTACGCAGTTCATTTATTGCAAGGGGGCGCCGACTTAAGGGCAGTTCAAGAGCTGCTTGGCCATGAATCGATCGCTACCACCCAGGTCTACACTCAGCTCGACTTAGACGAAGTGATGAAGAAGTACCATGACGCACATCCGAGACGCTAAGGCACGTATTCGATCTTAATTCCGGCAAAAGCGTTGTCGCCCCCGACCGCAATCGCTCGAAATCCCGTCACGCGTCCCTGATCTCTTTTGATGATTGCTTTAACTGGAGGCTTTTGGAGTTCCTCGATAGACTGTCTTTCCAAAGTCCGGTTGGTGGATGCGAGCACATGGCCGGAGCCATCGGTCAAAGTGACTTCGCTGAAGCGTCCAGCATCTGCTAGAGATGCCGCAAGCTTCTTCTTGTGCTCCAGATTCTGTTCGAGCATAACTGGCACGCAGGCGGCCGCCAACGCGTCGAGGTCCCGAGCGAAGGTTTCGTTTCGCACCGATTCGGCGTGAAGATTGCCTGCCCAGACAATCAGGCCAATGAGAAGGATCAGAATTAAGGCGGCGATCATCATCTTTATCGCCGGTCTCATGGTCCAGGGCTCGGATGGGGGAGGGCTCGTCGCGGGTTCGTTATTGGCGGACATAACTTAGTGACGCAAGGTAGCACCGTTAAATGTTCTCTGGCAAGGGAGCGGTGGCGATAACATCGATATCCATGCTCGACCTTTCACCTGCGGCGAGCCGTATTCCTCCCGCGATGCCGATCATGGCCGCATTGTCGGTGCATAGAGCAGGCTCGGGAGTATACAAAGCCATGTCCCTTCGCGAACACTCGGCTTTGAGCACTTCTCGAAGCCGTTCATTGGCGGCCACGCCGCCGACCAAGCTCAGCGCTCTGACCTGGAGCGTCTCGGCCGCCATTAAGCTCTTGTCCACCAGAGTTTGTACGATGGCTTCCTGCACGCTGGCGGCGAGATCATGCTTTCGCAATTCTGCTCCCTCCTTTTCGACTAGGCGAAGTACAGCAGTTTTTAGCCCGCTGAAGCTGAAATGCTCCGGATCGTTTTGAAGCATTTTCGGCATGCGATACCGGTGCGGATCGCCCAAGCGGCCCAGTTCTTGGAGGGCTTCGCCGCCTGGATATCCTAGACCAAGAAGCCGAGCGGTCTTGTCAAAGGCCTCGCCCGCCGCATCGTCCAGGGTTTCGGCGACGATCCGATAGTTCATGGGTGCTTCAACCAGAACTAGCTCGGTATGCCCTCCGGACACGACAATCGCGACGTGGGGAAATACTACATCGAAGTCGTTCGAGGGCGTTTGGGCAAGAGAGCTAAGGATATGTCCCTCGAGGTGATGGATCGCTATCCAGGGCAAATCTCGGGCAAATGCCAACGCTTTTGCAGCGGTCATCCCCACCGAAAGAGCGCCCACCAACCCAGGCCGATTGGTGACCGCCAATGCCTGAATGTGTGAAAGTCCAGCTCCGCTTTCTTGGAGCGCTTCGCGTAGTGCGGGAATGATGGTCTCGACATGGGCACGGGCGGCCGCTTCGGGTACCACCCCTCCCCACTTGGCGTGAAGCTGAGCCTGGCTACTGACTACATTCGAAAGTACCGTCCTGCCCGCCAAGACAGCCACACTGGTTTCATCGCAGCTAGTCTCGATTGCCAAGAGCGGACCGGGATGGTAGTCGATAGTCAACTTGCGGCCCATTGCTGCAGATCGTACAACCACATCACCACCGCATCTTCCCGATTGTCGGGATAGTAGCCTTTCCTAACGGCGATTTCCCCATAACCCAGAGCCTTATAAAGCGCTATAGCGGCGATATTTCCAGCGCGTACTTCGAGCGAGGAACACTCGACGTTTTCTCTCTTCGCGCGCGCTAACAACTCGACCATGATCGCTCGTGCAATCCCTTTTCGCCGATGCTCCGTCGCCACTGCGACCGTGGTAATGTGCGCTTCGTCGATCACCAGCCACATGCCTCCGTAGCCGACGACCTCTCCCGCGAGCAATGCAACCAGAAATACTCCGCCTGAGTGGGTAAGTTCGTTTCGGAAGCTTTGCTCCGACCAGGGGGCGGAGTTTGCCTCCGCTTCGATGAGCATAACCGCCGCTAAATGCGATTCCTCCAGACGCGCGAATCGCAGGTTCTTCAGATTAACCTCCGAGATAAGCCTCTTTAACTTTCGGATTGTTCAAAAGATCTTTGCCGCTCCCGGTAAGCACGATAGCACCAGTCTCCAAAACGTAGCCGCGATTGGCAATTTCGAGTGCTCGATGGGCGTTTTGCTCGACCACCAAGACGGTTACTCCATCGGCCGCCACGTCGAGAATGATTTTGAAGATCTCCGTCACCAAATTAGGGGCGAGGCCAAGCGATGGTTCGTCGAGAAGGAAGAGTTTTGGCTTGGACATCAAAGCCCGTCCGATGGCCAGCATCTGTTGCTCTCCCCCGCTGAGGGTGCCTGCATTCTGCCGAAACCGCTCCTTGAGGCGAGGAAAGCGACGCAACGCTTCATCCATGTCCTTTTGGATTTCCGAGTCGCGGCGCACATAGGCCCCGAGCTGCAGGTTTTCGTGCACGCTCATGTTCGTGAAAATGCGGCGGCCTTCCGGTGATTGGCTAATTCCGAGCCTCACGATGTGGTCGGCGGGGCAAACCGCGATGTCTTCGCCTAGGAAGTCAATACTGCCCGTACGTGGGCGTAATAAGCCGCTGATCGTGCGCAATAGGGTGCTCTTGCCCGCACCATTGGAGCCGATGATCGCGACGATCTCGCCTTGGTCGACTTCCAAGGACACATCGTGGAGAGCATGGATTGCCCCGTAATACACGTTGATCCCTTCGACCTTCAGCATTCCCGAGAATTATGCCTTAGAATGCGATTCCTTCGGCTTGATGCTCACCAGCTCGAGGTCGAATACGAGAGTGCTCATGGGGGGAATCACCGGCGGTCTGCCTTCTTTTCCGTACGCAAGGTGATAGGGGATGGTTACCTTTCTCTTGCCACCCAACTTGAGCCCGACCAATCCTTGAGTGAACCCCTGAATGAGTCCGGTTTTGCCGATCTCCACGGTGAGCGGTTTGTTTCTATCGAGATATCTGTCAAATTTATCGCCATCTAGGAAGCTTCCCGAGTAGAGAACCACGACGGTGTCGCCCATCTCCGCGCCTTCACCTTCGCCTTCTTTCATTTCTTGCACTTCGATCATTAACTTTTGTCCTTTCGGTTCAATAGCACACCCAGGCAATTCGAGGCAACCAGTAGGGGTTTGATTGGCATCGTAAGAGCCTACCTGGGAGAAGTGCGACTTTATTTCTCTCTTCCCGTTCTTTTAGACCTGGCTATCGCCGTTAACCCTTTCATGGTCGTGTCATAAAGGCGGTAGCACTTTATCGTGTTTGGTAAGATGGTTGTGCGAATGCGACGCCGGCCAGAGTGGCCATCGCCATGCTGATTGCTAGTAAACGGTGCATGATTATCTCCTGGGTGTTCTAAAAACACGCCTGCAACCACCATAGCACGAATAAGTCGCTAAGTGTTGCTCCGCAAACAGATGGACGAAGAGTTTAATAACAATTCAGTCGACGCGCTCGGCGATGAACGCATGCTGCATTCCCAGATGGCCGTTTGTAAATCCGCTGCCCACGATGGCGCCGTGATTGTTGATCGCAGTCGCATTGATAAAACTCCAATCACGGGATCCTTCAGCTAGAAGCTGTTTGAGGTCGGACATTCCCTCGCCCGGGCGGTAGACGTAGATGGACTGATAACCGAATCCGAACGTTGTTCCAACGACCTCACCGTGGTCATTGATTGCCTCGGCTTCGTTAGCTAACTGGCCTGCAACGCGGCCTAGAGATTCCATCGCCCTTCCCTCGCGGAAGATGAACGACTGGTCCTCAAGCCCGACTTTGAAGCAGTGGCCAAGATACTACCTTCGTTATTGATGCCGTGGGCTACGCTGTCATCGTAACCCGGTAGCACTCCAAGGTTCTCCATGCCGCCCAGCCTGGTCCAGCGCATCGCCCTGGCCCGATAATAATTTCCGACCAATACGGCTGAGTAGCCCGCGATGGTGGTCGACGCATTGATGTCAAAAGCCAGCGAGGGAGCGCCATTTTGTAAAGCGCCTAGCTCGATGATCCCCCCCCACGGAGTCCCAAAGCCAAGCCTTTGTCGGCGCGCCATCAGCATAGCCCACCACCTGGCCAAGATCGTTGATTCCAACGGCTATTCCGTAACCGTTAAGAGTGGGCAGGATTTTGTAGCCGGTATCATGCGACCAGACAAAGGGTTGATATCCCGTGATATGCCCATGGGCAAACCATTCAGTCCATCCCACGATCTGGCCCCGATTGTTCATTCGCCCAGTGACGCCTTGCATTTCGCGGTTGAAATCCGGTCCAAGTCGTGTGAGGCCGCTCTGCCGATCCCAAATGAACGTCGGCCCGCCACTGTTGTCCGTCGTCCCGCAAACCATACCTAGATCGTTTATGCCCGTAGCCTGAACGGTTTGGGAATCAAACGGCAACACTCCCAGGTCGGTCACCCGGTACAGCAGAGCCGACGAGACGCCAGCAAGGCCAAAAAGAACAAGAAGAGATAAAGCTTTGAACGCGTTGGGGCCGAGTGCCATATCTTAGTATACTTCGATAACGGTTGCATTGCAACTAAATGATGGCAGCCTCACCAAACGCAGTGGGAAACTTATGACAGTAGCTTCGAAAGCGCATCAGGATGAATACTCAGCCCCATTAATCCTGCAACACCCATAACGACGCCAAAAACAGATGGGATCAGCGCCACTAAGTAAAGCCAAGTCTTCTGGGTTAGCGCGGTGATAGCAAGCAAGGCGACGGCAAGGGCTAGGGCCGCATCGGCGAGGTCGAATTGGTCGTCGTGGAGATTGAGCCGATCATAGGTCTTTTGATCGTCCTCGGCCTGCTTCTTGAGGTCGTCTTTCTTCTTGCCTTGTTCCCCCGCTAGTTTTTGATAGGTCTGCGCTTGGGTTAGGAACGCCTGCTTGGCCGGTCCGGCTTGCACGTTTGCCTGAGCAGCAAATTGGGCGGCCGTGGAACGCAGGATTTCCTCGCGGATATTGCGCGCTTGATACCAGGCCCAGTGATCGTTTCGGTCGACTTGGGCAAGCTGCATCGCCTGTACGATATTATCGTCCTTGACCTTGCATATACCCATGAAGGTGGCGAGTATGGCAATAGTTACGGCAACCATCGCATTCAGGCGGTGTTTTTTCTCATGGTGTTCATCTCCGCCTTCGATTTGCTCCATCAGGTCCATCGGATCGCTCATAGCGTCAGGATTATACGCGCTTGCGACTAAGAAGGGGAAACGTGGAGAGTTTTTTCCATCGTGTATAAAGCGGCTCCTGGTGAGGCTCCCTTTGCCCGGCGGACATATTTTCTTAGCGTGTAATCGACCGGCACCAAGCTGGAATGCTTGCTCGGACTATTTCTCACGGCCAAGGTTGCCGCCGCCATAAGCACCTCTCGAGGTACGCGCTCGGGTTTATTTCCGGTTGAAATAATGACATGAGCGGAAGCGCTGCCCCTTACGTGAAGCCACCAGTCATTGGGTTTTGCGACCCGCAGAGTCAAATAATCGTTCGCCTCTGCATTTTCCCCGAAAAGAATTCGATAGCCTGCGGGTCCCAGCATTTCACGAATTGCGTGACCTTCGTATGGTCTATCCTCTTTCCTCTTCGCCACGACCGGTTGGTGATGAAGCCACCGATGGCGGTCCGCTTCCTCACGGAGGGCTTCGAGCTCGCTCAAGCCTCTGGAGTTTTCCAAGCGAGCCATCATATCACGTATGGCTTCTGCATCGGCTTCGTTCCGCGCGATTTGCTCGCCGACATGAGCGGCTCCCGACTTCGCGCGCTTGGATCGTCCGAAGAGCCTTTGAGCGTTCTCCAACGCAGACATACCGGTAAGGAGAGGGATCGATATCGGATTACCCTCATAGTCCAGCGTATCCAGCCGATCGGCGCCGGGAAGAATTTCATGAGCATAGGCAAGGATCAATTCGCCTTGCTTCTGGAACTCGCTCGCTCGGGAGGCGGTGTCGGCCGCTTGGCGCAATTCGGCGAGTGCGACCTCCCTGGCAAGCAGCACGCGTTCGAGCTGGGATTCCAATGAATGCCGCACTTGACCGGCCGATAGATCGGCAATGAGCCAATCGAAGTGCTTCTCGAGGCCAAGCGAGAGTGATGCGACGGGCGACTCTGCTAAACCAAGACTTCGGACCGAGATAGGATAAGCACCGTGTCCTGAGGAAAAGACGGGGTGATATCGACTTTCAGAAGCCACATCCTGAAGTTTGAAGAGCGAATCAGGCAGCCCTTCCGCATCCAGCAGAGATTTGAGGAATGGTGATAAACCCTGGAATTCGCGAAGATCGTCCTCGGGTAACGCTTCCAGCAAAGAGCGCTTAGGGGGGAATGGGGGAGGTTCGTAGCGTTTATTGGGCAGAATCGGTCGCTTGGTTTTTGCTGGCCCCAACCATTTCGCAGCGGCGACGACCCTACCGCCGGCATCGATGAGCATCATGTTCGAGTGCTTTCCCATCAGCTCCGCAGTTAAGGTCATCGTTCCCTCTTTCGTTTCGAAAGTCAAATCTAAGATGCGGTCGAATCCGCGCTGCTCGACTCCCGATAAGCGAGCACCATCGACGAGCTTTCGCATTTCGCGGCACAGTACGGGTATTTCTTTTGGCTGATTCGGGCGGCTCGTGATGAAATGGACGCGTGCGAATTGGGGATGGCAGGAAATCAGCAACCAGGTTTCGCGTTGTTTGTAGAGACTGATTGCGAGGCTCAACGGCTCGGGTTGCACCACCTTTTGCACCCGCGCGCCAACGAGCTGCCGCAGATCATGAACGATGGCGGCCAAGCAAAGACTATCGAAAGGAATGAGCCTGGTAGCGATGCCTTATTCTGGATGAACGGGCGGGCATCAGGTACATTGGCTTCCGCCCATGAGCACTCGTTTACCCACCATCGTGATCGTCGGCCGGCCTAATGTTGGGAAAAGCACGCTGTTCAACCGGATCGTGGGAAGGCGCGTTGCCGTCATCGAGGATTTTCCTGGTGTTACTCGTGACCGCTTATACGCCGAAGCGGACTGGCGGGGCCGCAAGTTCACGGTCGTCGATACCGGCGGCATATTATTTGGCGAGGACGATCCGCTAGTCGAGCAGATCCGTGTCCAAGCCGAAATCGCCCTCGCAGAAGCGGACGTGGTACTTTTTCTAGTCGACACCATTGATGGCCTGCGCCCCGATGACATGGACTTAGCGAACAAATTGCGCGGGATCACCAAACCGGTGCTCATCCTCGCAAATAAGGCCGACAACAAGAAGCGCGAGCAAATGACCCCCGAGTTTTATGGGCTCGGACTTGGGGAGGTGATCCCGATCTCGAGCTTGCACGGGAGCGGAGTCGCCGACGTGCTCGATCGCCTTGTCTCCGAGATACCCAAAGCGGAAAACCTGGAAGAGGAGCCGGATGAAATCAAGCTTGCCATCGTCGGTCGCCCAAACGTAGGCAAATCCTCTTTGCTCAATGCATTTTCCGGCGAAGAAAGGGTCATCGTTTCTAGCATCCCCGGAACTACCAGAGATGCGATCGATACCCTAATCGAATTCAAGAAGGAGCGATTTCGGTTGATCGATACTGCCGGCATTCGGCGGCGGGGGAAGGTGCAAGGGACAGTCGAGTACTACATGGCCTTGCGTGCGACTCGCGCTATGGAGCGAGCGGATTGCGCCCTCGTACTAGTCGATGGTACCGAAGGATTGACCGATGGCGATAAGCGAGTCGCCAAGACCGCTCACGACTTCGGAAGAGCGTGCGTTGTGGCCGTCAACAAGTGGGACATGAAAGAGCCTCCCGACGGCAAGCCTCGCAAGAACTCGTTGATCAAAAAGGACTTCACCAAGATCATCCGCAATGAGTTTCCCGAAATCGCCTACGCGAGCGTCTGTTTCACAAGCGCCAAAGTTGGAGCTGGACTAGAATTGGTCCTCGACCAGGTCCTTATCGCGCTCGAGTCCTGGAATTTCCGAATCTCCACGGGCCAGTTGAATCGAGTGATCCAAGAGGCCATGTTCGAAAGACCCTATACCACCAAGGGTAAGCAATTCAAAGTCTATTACGCGACGCAAGTCAGCACGCGGCCGCCTTATTTCGTGCTCTTTTGCAACGAGCCTGAGATCATGCACTTTTCTTATAAGCGGTACCTGGAAAACAAACTCCGCAAGGCATTTCCTTTGCCAGGAACTCCTATAAAGATCGTGGCCAGGTCGAGCCACAAGCGTGATGAGATTTAGCGCACCCAGTCGATGGTTTCGATCGTGCCCACGTTAATGTGTCCCCACGACCCGTGCTCTTTATCGACGATGCGAATCTTGAGAGGGATATTTCGAACCGGTGAGACATCCCAAACTCGAGGAGTCATGCGCTCGACGTTGAAGCCTCGCTCCACTGCGATGCGCTCGTTGGTTCGAGCATTCAAAAGCTCGACGTAGGTTCCATTATTGCCGCCGCCTCCGACTAGTATTCGTATCGCGCCCCTGGTAACCACGAATTCGGGAGACTCAATTACGCCATCGTAGGTATCGTCGTATCCGCCGATCAAATCCTCGCACGTCCCGATAAAACCGTGCCCACCGGCGTTGAAGTCGGCCCGTCGAGAACGTGAGGGCAATTCGCCGAATTGACCTCGGACGGTCCACCCCGGTATTCGCCAGTCGTCGAAGTGAAAGGTTGGGTTAAGATAGACCTGCTGAGGTGAGCAGAGAATGTTCTTCGAACCTATTGACCCCTCGAACGAGATTGGACCCTTGAGTTCGGCCTCTGTAATCGGCGCAACAAAACCAATATCACCAAGCTTGCTACGAAGCCTCTTGCCGGTAGATGTCACGAAGTTTCCCTGCGGCGCTTTTGACGTGGTACTCGTCCAACCAGGGATTGCCACCACTTCCAAAATTCCGTCTTGCTGGCGAGCAGTAATCGTGCGAATGGCCAATTTGGGTTCGGCCAGCACGTTGAGTTTGCGTTTTCCGCATCTCTCAACGACGTCCACCCGGACCAATCCGGTGTAAGGAAAATGGTAGCTCATCAGGGGGCTCTCGATATTTCCGCCCGCTCCGCCGCAGGTCACCGCATCGATTCCAACCGCCCACCGCTGTACATCGTCTACGTACACACCGCCGTAGGACTGCAAGAGAAGAGCGGCGCTCGCCAATGCGGACCCCTCTCCCCAGTCGAATCCCGTTCGCCCATCCTGAGAATCGGTGCCGCCGTGGCCGCAATTCTCGGGCTGAAGGCCCCGGGGGTAGTTGGGATTGGGATAGATGCCATTGCGGTCATGGGTGGGATCGTTGATGAGGGTGAAAGCTGCTCTGGTTGCGGCGACTCCTCTTTCGAAAAGATCCTTTCGACCCAATTCGGCTCCGAAATCGCAGAGCGTCACTCCGAATTGAGCTTGCCTTGCGTCGTTGTATTCCCCATCCGAATTTTGAACGCCGAACCCACCGTAGGTGTAGGCGACTTTTCGGTAGCTGATGGGCCAGACGTTCTGGTAGAGGCTCATCATGCTCAGGGCTTGCAGGGCGCCAGGCTCATAGAACCTTGTGTGAAAGGGAATCGACCCGTCCGGATTGATGAGATGTGCGGCTGCAGAGAGGGCTTCGGCCGTCCACTGCATGCTGAGCGTGTTCTGAGGAGGCTGAAGCGTATGGGGATCGCGCATTGCCTCGCTATCGAATGCGCTTGGGGTTTGAATGCACGATTTTGGCGAGCACGAAAAGAACGTCTCGAAATCATAGTAGTACTGGCCGTAAACCACGTGCTGCATGAGGAAGTCCGCCGCATGAAGAGCGCGATATCGATAGCGATCAGCCTCTTCTGGCATCTTTTTCATTAGCTCGAACAAGAACCACGCCGGCAAAGCGCTTTGCGCGCTGTGATCGAGCACCGACACCGGGTTCAGCTTTCGATCGAGCCATGAAGGGAAAGAGCCATCGGAGTTCTGCTTGGAAGCCATGAGATGAGCCATCGCGCGGCACTGGCTGAGTATCTCGGCTCGGCGTGGGCAGTCCTTGAATTCCAGCCATTTCAGGAGCCAAATCCCTTTCCATGCCATGCTGGGCACGTCGTAGTAGCAATCCGGACTGGGTGCAATCAGGCTGCCTTTCCATTTGCCTTCCTTCGATTGATAGGTGGTCGGTACGGCACCTCGATCGATCGGCGCGGCAAGGGCCAGGTTGAGCATCTTTTCCGCGCGCTCTTGCCATTCTTCCACGTTCAACTTCGCGCCCCACCACTTGAGTCCCCACGCCGAGCGTAGTTGGTTGAACCAACATTGCCAGCTCACCCAGCCTTCGGTCATGCCCCAGCCGGAAGGTAGGCCGCCACAAACATGCCCATCGATCTCGCGTTCGAACCAGCCGAGCTTGATCTCGCCGTACGCCTCATTGAAGGCCGCTTCGTAGCATTCGGACGCGTAATCCCGAAACGGCATCGCCTGAGGCAATACCTTGCGCAGATTCGCTGAACCGTACCGCTCCCACATCTGTCGGGCTGGCTTTTCGTAGCCGGCGTGATCGGGAGTATCTGCGTCGAGAAGGATATCGAAAGCAAGGTGAAGTTCCTGAGGAACGCGCCGGGTCATCGATGGGTCGGTCTTGAAATAAACGTGCCCTGCCAGCGTATGCTCACAGAATCCATAACTTAGAAGAGGCGCGTCGAGGACCCCGTTTTGACAATCCAAATCCATGATGGTGGGCATTGGCCGATTTTTGCCGAGAACGTCCAGGTCCGGCATCAGGCTTGCCGACAACGATTCCAATTGAGCCATGACCATCGGAGAGCGGAAGAAGTGGTCTCCCACCACGTTTCCGTTTCCAGGGCGAATCGCGGGGCTGAAGGTGGTATCGGGCCGCCCGTATCGGCCCATCGCTTTGCCATCGGGGACAAACGCGTAGCTGCAAAGCATAAAGTGAATTCGGGGGTTTTCTTGTTTGAAGCGCGCCCGCAGGTCTACGTGGAGCATTCCCGGTGTCTTGCCGATGGTGAGCACTTTCACAAACGAAGCTAGACGGTTGCTCCCGGTTAGGACGAGTCGCTGTGAACCATCCCGATGAGCTTCGGAAAACCCAAAAGTGGGAGCAGTTGGGAATAGCCCGGCGGCGCCCAGAGAGAGGGCGGTTGTCGGTTGGTGGTTAGCGGTTGGCGAAACTTTGGGGTGGGTAGGAGACACCAAAATGAGGTGAGGTTTTCCGTCAGAACCCTTCGCCCATAGCTCCTCGACTACTTCGCTCCATGTGTGAACCGCTCGCACCCGCAACTCTTTCGAATTCATCGATACGGACTGCTGCATCTGCATCGCTCCTGCCGGCAAAAAGACCAAAGCCATGTCACGTAGTATGGCGGTTGACAGATGACGGTTAGCGGTTGGCGGCTAGCGGTTAGCCACGGATCTCACTTCAGAAGTTTCGTCAAGGTATGGCTTATGGCACGGGCGGTAAAGTCGAGCAGTGGGATGCTTGCGTCATAGTTCATCCGAGTGGGGCCGATAAGAGCGAGTGTGCCTGCTTCGTCGTCTCCAACGAAGAAGCTTTGCCGAACGATGGTCATTGGATACATGACCTCCGCTCGGTTCTCGCGGCCAATCGTCACCGGCTGAGGCTGCTCGGCCAATGTTTCTTGAATTAGATTTGCGTCCTCGAGGGCGAGAAGCACTTCGCTCAAATGCTCGGCGTCCCGCTTGAACTCGGGTTGGGCGACCATGTACTCGAGTCCTTCGGTGATTAGTTTCCCGTGCGTTAAGTCTCTAGCCGCGCCTCGCAAAGAGGAGCAGGCAGTGGCGAGCAGACGATCGAGGGCGGCACGGCCAATGGTCGGGGTTTTCAGCCGCGTGAGATTCCTCAAAGACCTCCCTTCGGCATGTTGGGCGAGGGCCTCGTTGGCTTCGCCAATATCGTTTAGAGTCAGACCGGGGGGACATTCTATTAGACGGTTTTCAAGATGGCCATTATGAAGAATGATGACAAGGAGGGCGCGGTCTGGTCCTAGGGCACTGATCACGCAATTCCGCACCTTGACGGTCGCATCTTTAACCGTGGTCGCAGCCGCCAAAAGTTGAGTCATGCGGCTCAGCGCTTTCGTGCTTTCTCGCAGTAACTCCTGAAGAGCTTCGCCATCCTCGGCCGCTCCACGCAGTTTATGTTTGGCGTCCGGCGTGGGCTGCTCGTGAAGAATGAGATGGTCCACAAAATACCGATAGCCGCGATCGCTGGGAATTCTGCCTGCGCTTGTGTGCGGCTGCTCGAGGTAGCCCAAATCCGCCATTTCCGCCAATTCGTTGCGAACTGTAGCGCTGCGAACGCCGAATTCGTACTTCTGGGCCAGTAGCTCGCTGCCCACAGGTTCGGCGATCGCGACGTACTCAACGATCACGGCCCTAAGAATGGCGTTCTTACGAGGATCGAGATTAGACACTATTCATTCCTTACGCCGAACCTAGCGCGCGGCGGCCAGCTGGATCAAATCTCTCGGAGGAATGAACTGCACATTTTCCTCAATCGATTCCAAGGCCTCTACACTCACTGGATGCTTTTGACCAGAAAGAAGCTCGCCGACGATCGCCTCCACCAGATTTTCAGGAGTTGAAGCTCCGCTCGTGATTCCCACAGTAAGAAAGTCCGTCTTCCACTCTTCTTTCACTTCGTCCGGACCAAGGATTAGATGCGACTCAACTCCAAGGGCCTCTGAAACTTCGCGAAGCCGATTGCTGTTGGACGAGGTCGCGGAGCCAACGACGAGGACCAAATCGGACTGGTTGGCCAAATCGCGTACGGCTGCCTGGCGGTTTGTCGTAGCGTAGCAGATATCCTCTTTTGGTGGCGTTTCCAGGTGAGGAAACCTGCGCTTAAGAACATCCAGGGTTCGTTGGACTTCGTCCACGCTCAGGGTCGTCTGGGTGAGTACGGCGAGCTTGTCATGAAGGGGAAGTTGAAGCCGTTCGGCATCTTCCGGTGTGTCCACAAGAACCATTTTTTCGGGAGCTTCACCCATCGTTCCCTCCGCCTCAACATGACCAGCATGTCCAATATAGATCATAAAATAGCCTTTTTTCGCGAAGTGTTTGGCTTCGTTATGAACCTTGGTGACTAACGGGCAGGTCGCGTCGATGACTCTCAGTCCCCGCGCTTCAGCAGATTTTCGAACCTGGGGCGACACGCCGTGAGCTGAAAATACAACGGGCATGCCCTTCGGAATCTCATTGATGCTCTCCACGAATATGACGCCACGAGCCTCGAAGCTCCGAACAACCCATTCGTTATGGACGATGGCGTGGCGCACGTAGAGCGGAGCGCCGTGTACTTTTAGGGCAAGATCAACCACTTCGATGGCGTAGGCTACTCCCGCACAAAAACCGCGGGGCGCTGCCAGCAGAATTCTGTCCACATTTAATTCTACCGCAGCGCCCCGCGCACGTTCGCTCTTACGTCTTTAGTGTTCGGCGACGGAGGAGTAGAGATGTCAAGCCTAATGCGACAATCGCTATTGTAGCTGGTTCAGGCACCGCCTTTATAGAGCCCAAGGCATAGTCTCCGCTCGCCAAAGGCTCGAACGTGAACTGCATCTTGGTAATTGCCGCGAAGTCCGCGTTGCCGGTGAAAGTGCTAAACAAAACATTCACGACGCCCGCGTTAGAACCGAGGTGCATCACAGTGCTGGACGCATGACCGTTCGCGCTTTCGACTCTCACTCCGAGATCAAGGGGAAGATCATTTCCCACGAAACTAAGAACAAATCTATCTTGGCCCGTCAAATTAGTGGGATTGAAGCCGGGTCCGTCGTGAAGATTCGTTCCGCCGTAAGTTTCATCTCCGACGCCATCATATTGAAGAGTGACTCTGGATTCAAGGCCAAATCCATCGCTAACAATCGCAAACCCCGAGCCTATCGTATATTCAAGCGCCTGTACGAAAGGATTATTCAATACGCGGAGTTCGACGTCTCTCTCGCCCCCGATCATCGAACCGCCCTGAAACTCGACGCGACTTCCCGAGGTAATTCGTGCATCATCCGGCCCAGTCGTAAAGTCATCGATAGTTAACGCGAAACACGCGTTTACCGATCCAACTAATAGCAAAATCGCTAGTCTTTTCATCATCCTTCTCCTTCTCCAGATAGATTCTGGCTAAAACAGTGTCCGATTAACTAATGCAAATTCCTGTCGCATTAGGATACTGAACAACATTTATGCCATTGTACGCGGCTTATTGATATATTGGACCGGAACAAATACGATGATTGTTCGACTCTGGAAGTATTACTTGCGAGTATTGTTCGGATGCCTATTTCTCTCGCGTGCGTCTTTTGCTAATTCTAGCGCCGGCACGACGAACAATATATGGGGCAGGTGGAAGCTCTTTGTAAATGCTTAGCCTAATTTCTTGGACTAGGCTAAACTTCGCCAAAAGTTTATCGCATATGACGTCGGCTAGTCTCTCAAGAGTTCGCATTTTCCATAAGTGGGCAATTTCTTCGATCGTCGCGCAAACCTCGCCATAATTTACGGTTTCGGCAATGTCATCGCTGCTGCAAGCGCCCGCGTCGAGGTCTAGCTCGGCGTCGACTCGATATCGGTGGCCGATTGCCTGCTCTTCTTGAGAGACGCCGTGGTGGGCGTAGAACTCCAACCCCTCGATAATCACCGTAACCATCACCACATTTTGGCCCCATGCCGAGGTAACGACGCGTTCAGCCCACCAATTGGAGGGGTCAAGTGTGCTAAACTCTCAGGTATAAGTTGCAGAGCCGAAAGGCGGCGGGCTGCCGCCTTTTTTGCTTCGCGAAGGTCGGAATGGCGAAAAATGGATATATTGCAGCAGCTCAACCAAATCGCGCAGGAACGGGACCTTCCGCTGGAAGGATTGACCCAGGACCTGGAAGAAGCATTAGCGGTCGCCTACAAAAAATTCGTGAATGCAACCGGTGATGTCACGGTTCGCTTGGACGCCAAAAAAGGCCTTTTCGCGGTCATCGAAAAGGAGGTTGTGGGCGAAGTGCTAGAACCATCGCTGCAGATTGGCGTGGTAGAAGCCCGAAAACGAAGACCCGACGTGGAGATCGGCGATTTTATCGACGTAGAAATCGATCCTAACCGTTTCGGTCGAATTGCCGCCCAAACATTTAAGCAGGTTCTTACGCAAAAACTGCGGGAAGCCGAGCATCGAAATATCCACGATACGTTCAGCGAAAGGATCGGCGAAGTGGTCAGCGGGCAAGTAACAAGACGCGAGGAAATGGTCGTTCTGATCCAAGTTAATCGCGTCGAAGCTGAGCTGCCGAAACGCGAGCAGGTCCCTACCGAGAACTACCGGCCTAATGATCGGATGCGCGTGTATGTGCTTCGCGTCGATGACTCCTATAGGGGTCTAAAGGTCATTGTTAGCCGTACCCATCCCAACTTATTGAGAAAGCTCTTCGAAATTGAAGTTCCCGAGATCGCCGACGGAATCGTCGTGATTAAGAGCGTGGCGAGAGAGCCCGGCCAACGCAGCAAGGTCGCCGTGATCAGCACCGACGAACGAATCGACGCCGTCGGCGCTTGTGTGGGGCAGCGCGGAACAAGAGTTCAGGCGATAGTCGACGAGCTATTCGATGAGAAGATCGATATCGTTCCCTTTAGCGAAGATTCGCAGACCTTTATCGTGAATGCTTTGAGCCCGGCAAAGGTTAATTCGATCAAACTAGATCAGGAAACCAAAAGCGCTTACGTCGTGGTTCCAGACAGTCAGCTTTCATTGGCCATCGGCAAAGGAGGCCAAAATGTGCGCCTCGCCGCTAGGTTGACCGACTGGAAAATCGATATTCGAAGCGAGGCTCAAGCGGCCGCCGAAGCAAGTGGAAGGGCTAAGACGCAAGCCGCGGATGGAGCGTGAGGGTCTGTGAGTCATCCGCAGCGAACTTGCATAGCGTGCCGGCTTAAGGCTGAGCAGTCGTCCTTGCTTCGCATCTCGGGCCATAGCGGGCGCCTGATGCAAGGCTTCGGTCTTCCCGGCCGCGGAGTTTACGTCTGTCGAAGCGCAGAATGCGCGGCAAAGGCGTTTGAAAAAGAGAGGCTATTGCGAGCCTTGAAGTCAAGAATTGATCCACAAGAACTGATCCGATTCCAAGAGGAGCTCACTTGCAAACTGAGGTAAAGAAAGAGAATATGCCGGTTACGATCGCCGATCTAGCGCAAGAATTCAGCTTGGCCCCAGGCCAGGTGACGGGAGTCCTTGCGGACCTGGGAGTCATTCTCGACAACCAAGTTCTGGAAGGCGATCCGGAAACGATTGACCTGGTGCGTCAATCGCTACAGGACTTGCGAGGTTCAAACGAAATCGCGCTAACCCCTAACAAGACGCCGAGAGACATTGCGAGCGCCCTTGGGATACCTCAGCCCGAAGTTCAAAAGACCCTCATGACGAAAATGAAGGTTATGGCGACGTTGACCACGACTCTCAAGCCCGAGGTGGCCGAACAGCTCGCCGAGCAATTTGGATTTAAAGTCCGATGGATTGAAGCAAACAAACCTAAAGCAGCAGCAGTGGCGAAGCCTAAAAAAGCAGCCAAAGTTGAAGGCGCCCAACCAAGACCACCTGTTGTTACCATCTTGGGCCATGTAGACCATGGCAAGACCTCGCTGCTCGACTATATTCGAAAGGCGAACGTCGCCGGTAAAGAGCACGGAGGGATTACCCAGCACATAGGCGCTTACCAAGTAGATCTTCCCGAAGGCAAAATCACTTTCCTCGATACTCCTGGGCACGCCGCCTTTACCGCAATGCGGGCGAGGGGAGCGCAAGTGACCGATATTGCGGTGCTCGTCGTTGCCGCCGACGACGGCATCATGCCGCAAACCATCGAGGCGATTAACCACGCTAAGAACGCCGAAGTGCCGATCATTGTGGCGGTCAACAAGATCGATCGGCCGGACGCAAGTCCTGATCGTGTGCTTCAGCAGCTTCCCGAGCATGAAGTGATCCCGGAGGCCTACGGTGGCGACGTAATAACGTGCCCGGTGTCGGCAATTACGGGCGAAGGCATTCCACACCTATTGGAGATGATTCTGCTTCAGGCGGGAATTCTCAGTCTCACCGCCGATCCAAAAGCGAAACTTTCGGGAGTCGTCATCGAGGCCAAACTTGAGAAGGGAAGGGGTCCGGTTGCCACTATTTTAATCCAAGAGGGCACGCTCAAACCGGGGGATGCGGTGATCGTCGGAAGCGCCTATGGCCGCGTCAAGGCGATGACCGACTATCTGGGCCAACGCCTGCAGGTCGCCAGCCCATCGACGCCTGTTGAAATCCTCGGATTGAGCGATGTGCCGAACGCGGGCGACCGAGTGGAATCGGCGGAAGACGAGCGAAGCGCCCGCGTGATCGCTGAACAGAGAGGATCTGACGATCGAATTCGGGGACTGGCGGGAACCCGGAAGCGTTTTACTTTTGGCGATCTCAAGCGCAAGATCGAGTCCGGAGAAACAAAGGACCTCAACTTGATCGTACGAGCAGACGTGCAGGGTTCGGTTGAAGCGGTCCGAGGACTGCTTGAAAAGATTGTCAGCGATGAAGTGAACGTTCACGTCATCCACAGCGGCGTGGGTTCGATTGTGGAGTCCGATATCCTTCTTGCAAGCGCGGCGGAAGCGATTTGCATCGGATTCAACGTCAAGCCGGAGCCGGGGGCCAAAATTCAGGCGGAGCGCAGCAAGGTCGAGATTCGGACCTACAACATCATCTACGAGTTGATCGAGGACATCGAAGCGGCGGTCAAGGGCATGCTCGCGCCGCGGTTCGAAGAAGTCTATCAGGGCGCGATCGAGATTCGGATGGTCTTCAACCTGTCTCGGCAGGGCAAGGTCGCAGGCTGCCACGTCACCGATGGAAGGGTCACGCGCAACGCGTCGGTTCGTGTCCGACGCGAAAAAGACGTCGTTTGGGAAGGGAAGATCAGTTCCTTAAGGAACGTCAAGCAAGACGTCCGCGAGATGACGGCCGGGCAAGACTGCGGCATCCAGTTCGAAGGCTGGGAAGCTTTCGTAGCAGGGGATGCGATCGAAGCCTTCGAACTCGTCCAAACGAATTAATCTAAAGCTTGAGCACGTCAAGAGCGGTCCGAATCTAGGGCTCGACTTCCCATTGAACCTGGTCGGCGAATAGATCCCAGGTGTTGGTGAAGATCGGTCCGTCGGCTCTAATTCGGAGCCGCGACACCACCTCGCCTGTATTTTGATCGATGAATCGACAAGGATCGGGCGGTGTGATAACGATGCGCTCGTCTCGCAGAGCCGCTTCCTGAGCTACGAATTGCTCATACTGCATGGTTGCCGCGTTAAGCAGATCCACCCGCAGAGTGAGACCGCGGATAGACACGTGGCACTCCTCCGCAAAGCCGAGCGACGAGCCGCAAGGGATCGGAGAATGCCCGGCAACGATCAACGTTATGGGTGATTCCGTACGGGTTGCAACCGTGCCGTTTCGAACCACTAGATAACTATCATCGCTCTCGACGAGATCGTTGAGAGTCCCCGATATGAGACGCCCGCGGAAAACTTGGAAGCGGACGGGCGGGAGGATGAAGGCATTACTGACCCTGATGTTGTCTTGGCCGACGTAGCCATTCAGCGATCCGTTGCCGCTGACGTCAACTCTCACAAAAGGTACGGTGGACCGCCAGCCGATCCACTGCCAGGAGGTGGGGTTTATTGGCGCAGTCGCCGCTCCCACAAGGACGTTCGATGCATCATAGAACTTGAACGATGCCATCGTTACCGTAACCCCCGCATTCGCCATTCGGAACAGACCTCCAAACCGCGTGACGGGCGTGTTGACTACCCAGCGAGTGTCTACTCCACGACCGAACATCGCGTTTGGCAGGCTGAATGGTGGCAAAGCGGTGCCTCCACCCACTACCATAGCCCCGCCTGTGCCGATTCGGCTCAAAACCCCGTTGCCCGAAAAGACGCTGAGCGTGGTATACGATCCAGGGGCTAACGAATCGAAGTTTTCAAGATATAGCCCCGTAAAAGGTGCCACTCCAACGACGGTCGCCTGAGCGCCCACGCACAGCGTGGAAATCAAGCCAAGTGCAAAACAACGCAGTCCAGTCATTCTCATTTCAATCCTCCAAATTCAACAGCCCGAGCTTTGCTGCCCAAGAAGCAAAGTGTAACCCAATTATTCTGATGTTTGTACCAAGAAAGTCGGAAATTTAGCACACGCTCGTAGAAAGTGCGTATTAATGAGCAAAAAACGCGGTCGCGTTGCTAGGTGCCAAGGGAACTAAAAAAGATGTTAAACGAGAAAGGAAGTCTGGCGGAATTGAGTCGAAGGAAAGCGCTGCAAGCTATCGGTCTCTCGGCGGCAATTCTTGGCGGGGCAGGGCTGGTCGCTGGATGCGGGGGTTCATCCAGCACCAACGAGATCGGAAACAGGGGAACGAGCGATATCGATATCCTCAATTTTCTCCTCAATTTCGAATACTTGCTCGCCGAATTTTACACCTATTCGACGACTGGGCAAGGCATCGAGCAATTTGGAATCGGCGTTTCCGGAGTTGGAGCGCCGGGACAGACTCTTGGAGGCCAGCGAATCTCATTCGCGGACCAGCGCGGTAAAGACATCGCGAGCGAGATTGCCGCCGATGAGCGTTCGAACGTTCGCCTCTTGCGCAATACTCTCGGCGCAAAGGCCATTGCTCGCCCAACGATCAACCTAGCCGCGCAAGGGGTTGGATTTCTTGGTGAGCCTGGTTATTTAGGGCTCGCGCGTGCATTTGAAGATGTCATCGTGAGCGCTTATGGCGAGCTTCTGAGGCTTCTTATCGACAAGGAACTGGTTCGACTAGCAACGGGAATGATAGCCGCCGAAGCCATGCACACCGGCAATATTCGCTATCAGATCGCTTTGCGAGGCATCGACACGAGCAGCGTAGACGGTCGAGACATACTCCCGCCCCCGTCCGGCCGAGACTATTTCTCGCTCGATCCTAATGGCCTTTCCGCCATGCGCACCACTCGGGAAGTGTTGAACATCCTCTACGATTCGACAAGCGGTCGAGGCGGTTTCTTCCCGAACGGATTCAATGGCGCGATTGTGATGTAGTCGCGTGGCTTGTAGAGCTCGACATATCCTTCAGAAACGGATTTTGTACGGGTAGAGCTTTCCCGCATAGGTGCCGATGATTTGGTACGGAGCCCGGCCAAAGCGTCACGCCGGCCGGTTCGTGCGGATCGCAGGCAAATAAGACCCTGATACTAGTGGTTTGGGTCCTCGCCCTCAGCGATGCGCATTGCTCCTGGGGAAGCATGAACTTTGGATCGGTGGTAGCGCTTTTGGTCGCATCTTTTTCGCTTTGGGCGGACGCTACAAAACCCTCGGGAAAAGGCTCTTTTTTCGTTGAAAGGATTCTCGAGCTGACGAACCGTGAACGGGGGAAACTAGGCATGGCGCCTCTCGCCCTCAATCCGGAGCTCGGCAAGTGCGCGGACTGGTTGGCTGCCGACATGGCCGCCGCCAATTATCTGGCTCATCGAGATCGCCTCGGACGTAATT
>JBBREX010000023.1:0-23313 GCA_038225245.1 Fimbriimonadales bacterium
TCCTCCGGCCAGGTCGACAGTGGCGGTTGCCGGGTTGCCTCGCGGGGTCGACGTAGAAATCGAAGCGATCGCGGTGTATTAGCATCATGAAGCGAGTGGTGTCGGTGAGCTTGGGCACAAGCAAAGACGACAAAGCTCACGAAGTAGAAATTCTGGGCACAACCTTCAAAATCGAGAGAATTGGGACCGACGGCAATCTCCAGAGATTTGCCAGGATGTTCACCGATCTGGATGGCAAAGTGGATGCCCTTGGAGTGGGGGGGGCAGATATTTACGTCGTCATCGGCGACCGACGATACACCTTTCGCCAAATCGCCGATCTCATCAAAGGGGCGAAGATAACTCCCGTCGTGGATGGCAGCGGGCTCAAACATACTCTCGAGCGGGAAACCGTCAACAGCCTCCAGCGAGATGGAATCGTCGATTTCTCGAAGGAGCAAGTGTTGCTTGTATCCGCGGTCGATCGATACGGCATGGCGCAAGCTCTAGACGCCACTTGCCCGAATGTAGTTTACGGTGATTTGATGTTCGGCATTGGGCTTCCGATTCGGATACGCAGTTATGCGACGGTAAAACTGATTGGCGCCATAAGCCTTCCGATCATCACCCGACTTCCTTTTAAGTGGTTCTATCCGACCGGCGAAAAGCAGGATCAACGCGCTCCAAAATTCTCTTGGGCGTTCGAAGAGGCAACCCTCATCTGCGGCGACAAGCACTTTATCCGCCGATATGCTCCCCAAGACCTGACCGGCAAGACGATTTTGACCCAAAGCGTTCGAAAATCGGACATCGATTGGCTGGCCAAGAGCGGGGCGAGACGAATCATCACGACGACCCCGATTATGGGCGGCGAGACGTTCGCCACTAACGTTATGGAAGGAGTACTGGTGACCCTCTTAGGCAAGCGCCCGGCCGAGCTAACTTCTAAGGACTATTTGGAAGTTCTCGATCGGCTTGATTGGAAGCCGAACGTCATCGAACTTCAATCATTACCTGCTAACGCAGTCTAATGAGAGCGAACTGCGACCCTTCGTAAACGACCACTCCGAAACGCTTGAGAGCGTCCAGCCGCAGTTTGGGAAACGCCTCGGGCTGGGGAGCGATAATGAAGTCGGCTTTCGTCGACTCAAGAAAGGCCGCCTTATCTGTCGACCCGATCATAAACAGGTTTGTGAGAGAATTTCGTCGAGCCGAATACTGAGGCGTTTCACTCCAATGGCCGGCGTACGTATAGCTGCCAGTGAGACCGGTCACGATAGGGTTAAGGTCCGGAATGTAAGGCGTTTCATAGATATCTGGATCGTCGGTCGGTTGGGGAACTCCTGGCATCGCAAGCACGATTCGATGGGGCCGAGGATTTTGGTTGAAGTACGAGAGGATGGCGCCCACGTCCTTGGTTAGATAAACCGGGTGTACCGTTGTGTTGGAAACGTCGTTCCGAATGAGGAGAAGCTCCCTCTGGAACCACCTGAGCGAACTTGCCGAAAGCAAGAGAATTCCCAGCGCAGCTACTAAATTGCGAGGCGATCGTTCCAGCTTGTTCATGATTTCGGCTAAGCCATAGGCGGCGAGAATGCCCAGAGGAATGCCAAGGCCCATGAGCAGCTTGCGCTGAAACAGAGCGGGGAAGTAGGGTGCGCAAAGCCCGATAATCGCCCACGCGACGACCAGATTCCAAGCCACGGAACCACAAGCGACCACGGCGAGAATGGCTAGGCACACCGCATAGCCGAACCACCAAATTGGAAAGCTAGCCCAATAGCCCCCGAGATGGCCGGGAGCGAGGACGAACAAGCCTGCCAACAAGGCGCCCAGCATCGCAACCCCGACCGTGCGTCTCCTGGAAATTCCGTCATGGCCAAAGATTGCCGTGAGAGAGAGCAGAAGGGATGGCAAAACCCCGACCATGATTTGGCGAAAGTTCGGGGAAAAAGTCTCGGTCGCGGCGCGCGACTGGAACACTGGATCGACGCGGAGAACGTGGAGGAACCACAGGGCCGCCGGTGCCGCACCCAAGCCGATGAGAAACACCCGTCCGGTCCAGCCCCAACTCGCTTGTTTTTGAGCGAGCATCATCGCCAAGAATCCTCCGAGAACGAGCACGATCAGTAGGACATCGTAGCTGTGAATGTTCATCAACAAGCCCAAAGCGATCGCTCCCGTGAGCACATTTCGCCAGGAGTCTTTTGCCCGAAGCACGCATAGAAGCACCGCCACGATGAGGCATAAGCTGGCCATAAAGAGGCCGTTCGTTAGCATGGACGGAAAGCCAAAGGACTCGGGTTGCCAAACATCGGTGGGCAAACGGCCAAGAAGCAACCATTGCTGCCAAGCCGCAGGATTCGCGATAGCTTGCCCGAAGTTCTGCCAGGATAGGAATCCCAGACCTCCTCCGATGCAGGCAAGGACCATCGCGAGCTTGGAAACGAAAACGTCCCCATCGAGCTGAAGGACAAGCGTCGCTAAGAGTTGGACGAACGCGAAGCTGAGAGCGGCCCTCGCGAGATTCATGGCAAACGGAATGCCGAGCACTCTTGCGAATAGGCCTAAAACGAAGAAATACAAATGGACGGTTAAGCCTGGCTGGGCGTCCAAAGTAAACCGGTTATCGAAGAAGAAATGCCCGTCCATCGCCTGCCGCATCCAGGCTGCGTACACCAATTGGTCGTCTGTGTTCGTTTGGAACCCCAGATAATGAGAACCCGTGGGGGTGGCCAGGACTCCGATAATTGCTGGGAGAACGCTCAGGAATGCGAGAGCTAAGCCTAATTGCCGCGCGAATCGTCGAACTTTCTCGCGTCTGAAGGCGGGGGTTTCTGCAGCAGCGGAGGCGCTCTGGCTTACTTTGGAATCTCCCGCTTCATGCTCTTGTATATCGCTTCAATCGTATCGCGACTGGCAATTGCCACTTTGTTTTTTGGATCCACGACGAGTACTTCCCGGTATAGCCGCAACGCCGCAGGATACTTAACTTTGGGCCCCAACGCGGGCGAATACATGGTCGCATTGGCGTACTTGAGGGTCGCACCCGCATAAGCGTTCTTGGCTTTTGCGTTCGACCGATCTTTTGCATATGCGTTCTTGGAAGTCGCATAGGCTGTTCGGAGCTTCGCCAGCTTGGCCTTTTCCGCCTTGACGTCTTGGGAGAAAGATCCCGTGAGGAGAACGAGAACGAGGAAACACAGGATTGCCCGCATGTTCCGTATTATCGCCCAGATACTGGTTTTTACGGGTGGACTGGGGAGATGTGCCTCAAATTGAGTTCAAGAGGCTTTATTTGGGCTCTTGACGAGGCGCGTTCTGACAGGATTGATACATGTTCCGTGAGGCTATGGCCAGGACATCCTCACTTTCTTGTATAGTAGCATGGTAACTGGAGATGACGGCAATGAATATCCTCGTTCCAATCCTTGCCTTAGCGGCATGCTCGGCCTCCCAAGCGGAAGTGCTTTGGGACCAATCGAACCTTCTGAACGCTCGTCCTGAAAGCTTCGTCAACCAGGTCTTTCCCGACTTTCCCACGTTTAGCACATACATCGTCGATGATGTCAAGGCCGACCATTGGCACATTCACAGCATGAGCATTTTGGTGGACCGATCATCGTCGAAGTGGCTGAGCGGAGTACGTTCCGCCGTGTTTTCAACTTTTCGCAAGAAGGCGCCTCTTGGCCCACCACCACCAAGCTATCATCCGGAAAATGGCCGCAGGATATTCGTGCAGGTCATCGATCGCTTACTCACCTACGAGATTCGAACGGAAAATCTAAACGCAGATTTAGATGGCTTGAGCTGGATCAGTCTGACGCCCATTGCATCCTTCTCAACGGTTCGTCAATGTTTTGACTTCAGCAGCAGGCAGCCGTTCGGTACTCGAGCCTTTTTTACGAATCCAGGATGGGGGTTCGGCGCAGAACTTCAATGGAATCTCGTCTCGTGGTTCGCTCCTTTCCACGACCAGGCGATGCGAATCGAAGGCACCCGAAACTAATTTACTTGAAGACCCACATGCCGCCCTCTTCCGCTTCCGGCAGCGGAGACTGCAAGGCGAACTCGACGCCTTCCTTCAAGTAGTCGACGACCTCGGGCGGAAAATCTTCCTCTCGAACCTCGGCTGCGCCCTTATTCTCCGCCATAAACAGCTTCGCATCGTCTTGAGTCATATAGCCCAAGTCGACCATGTGACGCTTGCAAATGGCGATCGGATCACGGCTTCGGCCTTCACGGACTTCGTCAACTGGACGGTACTTAGCGGCCCGGTCGTCGTCATGGTCGCCATGTCCATACGCCCGGAAGGTCTTGCATTCCACGATGCTGGGACCCTTGCCGGAGCGAGCATGATCAATCGCTTCCATGACCTTGTCGTACACGTCGAAAACGTCTTGGCCGTCCGCGATCAAACCAGGGATACCGTACCCATCGGCTCGGCGGGCGAAATCGGGCAGCGAATACTCGAGTTCGGCCGGAGTGCCGTAAGCCCAATGATTGTTTTCAATGATCGTAATCACTGGCAGCTTGTGAACCGCCGCGAAATTGATCGCCTCATGAAATATCCCCTGCGCTGTCGATCCTTCGCCGTTATAAGTGAGCACGACGGCGTCGCCCCCATCGAGTCGGTCCGCCAGGACCACTCCCGCCGCTACCGGAATCGTGCCCGCGAGCATGGAAGTGGAGTGAATAATTCGCTTCGCCTTGCTTCCGATGTGCGACCAGTTGTCCCGCGCCCTACCGGGTGAGCCGGCCTTGCCCCAAACCTGGGCGCACACTTCCTGAACGCTCATGCCCATTCGGTCCGGATTGCGCCACCCGTTCCTCATGTCTTTCATGAAAAAGGCCGGCATGTCGCGGTGGATGGGGCTGATCCAATCGGTCGGCTTGAGGCCGTACAGCGACCCCACGATGATTCCTTCCTGATTGTGCGAGGAGTACAGCGTGCCTCTCAATCGCCCGCGCTTTTTCTCTTTGATCAGCCGAACGTCGAAATAGCGAGCGAGATAAAGCTGGCTGAGGATTTCGTGATAATCTTCACGCGCTAATTGTCTCCGCGCGGGCTGCTCAGGTTCCGAATCCTTGGATTTATCCTTCGCGGCGTTGGCCGCCGATGCTGTGGTTGCCAAAATGCGGTCTCCAATAGTCTTAGGTTTGTGGCGAACCAAAAGTTTACCTCCCACGTCCTGGGCAACACATGGAACATCGGGTAAATGTAGCGTAATGGCGCAGCGAGCTATCTATTACCGTTTGGATGATTATGGTGAGCCGACGCCTTGCGACAGCATCGAAGGTTCGCTGCTTCTTGCGAAACCCGGAGGTAAGTTGCTCGCTTGGGATATTTTGCCTGGCGGCCGGGCTCTATCCACCGCTTTTCTCGTCGTCGATCACAACATATTCGGCGACGGTCCCGCCATTTTGTGGGATTCTCGCCTTTTCGATCCGAACGGTCGGTGGCGAATCGTAGGCCGCTATTCGTCCAAAAAACTGGCGCGTCAGGGACATCTGGAGCTGCGGACGCTGATCGAACTTCTTCGGGACATGCCCCTGCCTGGTAGCGGCGATCCGACTTGAACGGATGACCTAGCGGGTATGAACCGCTCGCTCTAACCAACTGAGCTACGCCGCCACGCGGACTCCATTATCCCGCTTTACGCGGCTGCACTTCAAGCGGAGAGGCTTCAACAGGTATAAGTACCCCACCTGATGCCGTTATTTTGCTTAGCACTCCTTCTTCGGGACATCGACCTTGCCAAGCTGGAGGCTCTCGCTCAAGCTCGCGACAGCGAAGGGCTGCTTGCCTTCTCCAGTTTTGATAAACTCAATAATCCGTTCAGGTTCCTCAAGACCGGCGGCGCGTATGGCACTGGCCGCTTCGGCTGGCATGTGTTGCCCCTCGATGACCTGGATGGGGTCACCAAATACGTCGTCTTCACGACCAAAATCACCAGCGAGGACCTCGGCGAGCAAGTCTTCGAGATCGAAAATGGCAAGCTCTCGCGCCACGTGCGCGAGACGGAAACCTTCGGCTTTCGCTTCAAGTATCACAATTTCGCTTTGAGATTCGACCTTCCCGCCAAGAAGGCGATGCTGGTCGACCGAGCAACCATCAGTGGCAAAGGCAAACGGTTAGTATTTCGGCTCTCTCCCCAATACCGAGTGTCCTCGATCCTGGACGCCAGAGACAAAGTCGTGCAGTTCCATCAAGCGGGAGGCATTGTCCTTGCAACCGCCCCCCTAAAAACTCCCACCTTTTACACGATTCGCTATACGGGAGTCGTCGATCTGCCTGGATTTGCGGGGGGCATCAGCGACCGGGAAGCGTCCCTCACCAACGATTATTGGTGGCCCATGATCGCGAGGCTGCCGGCTTCCCACTCTATAGCCATTCACGCGCCAAAGGATTGGACGGCGATTGGACAAGGCGAGCTTACCGGCATAACGGAAACCGCCACCGAGAAAGTGACCCACTATCGGATGGACCTGCCGGTCAGCTATCTCAGCGTCTCATGCGGAAAGTACACGGAAGGCAGCACAACGATCGGCGGACGGAAATTCTCGATATGGGCCTTAGATGGCGATCCGAAAGACCTCGCCTTGCGGTGTGAGTTCTACGCACCGATCCTTCGCTTTTATGAGCATTTTGCACCCTATCCGTTTAGCCGCTGGGGCGCACTTGCCAGCCCGGTCTATGGCGGAGGTGCGCTCGAAGCATATTCGTACGCGACTTACGGAGAAATTCCGGGAGAAGATCCACACGAGCCGGCCCACACTTGGTGGGGCGGAATCATCCCGTGTACCTACCTGGGCTCCATGTGGAACGAAAGTTTTGCCGATTTCTGCGAAGGATTGTTCCGGCGAGAGGGAGCGGCAGGCAATCGCGAAGAGCGCCGCCTCGCCTTCATCTCTGATGCCCATGCCAGCGCTGTATATCGAGCGGCCACGTGCGCCGAAGCCTCAGCCGAGATCGGTCCTGCCGCCTCCGCCCTCGGCTACGGAAAAGGCGCTCAGGTCCTCCAAATGCTCGAAGCGGAAATCGGAACCGATGCGATGATGACGAGCATGAAGGTATGGATCGCCATGCACAAAAAAGGCGAAGCCGGCGATTGGGCCGAGTTCGAAACGGCCGTCGAGAAGGCTGTCGGCAAGGATATGAAGGGGTTCTTCGACCAATGGATCAGAAGAACGGGGTGGCCGGAGTTTGTCATCGATCATGTATCGTGGGCCGGCGGCGAGGTGACTGGCGAGATCAAGTTCGACGGTCCACCGTATCGCCTAAAGCTGGAAGTGTTACTGGTCGATGCGGATGGCAAACGATCGCTTACGACGATAGAAGTCGGGGCTGGGGATAAATTTTCATGTCCGTGCGCAATCAAGCCTGTTCTCGTCTCCTTCGATCCTTGGCGGCGGATTTTGCGAACAATCCATCCGGACGAAAATCCGCTCTACCTCGGTTCGGCCATCAATCAAATGCAGCCATGGGTGGCGGTTGGTCTAGAAGCTTCCGCGAAGCAGATGCTGTCCCACCGCCAAACAGAAGCTAGCTCGGAAATGCCGCCCGACCTAGATGGGAGAATCGTCGTCGGTTCCCCCAACCACCCCAGGATCAAAGCTCTGGCAGAAAAAGTGGGTTTCCGCATCGAGGGGGACAAGCTAACTTACGACGGCACGACGATCGACCTTGCCACCGAAGGCGCGCTCGCCCTCGTTGATCTGGAAGGCGGCAAACACTGCGTCATCGCTTTCGGTAATCCGAGTTTCTCACCGAATCCGGGCCGGTCGCGACTGTGTCTGGTGGATCGCCTAGGCCGATTCATACGCGGAAAGACAGAACCGAAGACGAGCGGATGGCTGACCTTCCGTCTGTAAGTCGATGACTCCAGCCGATCCCCTGGAAGAAGGTACCGTCCTCGCCGGAAGATTCGAAATCATCCGCCTTCTCGGCCGAGGCGGATTTGGCGCCACCTAGGCCGCTACCGACCAGACTCGCGGTGATGCTTGCGTAGTCTAAGAGCTCCGACCGTTGGGAGCCGTGCGTGAGGTCAATGGCCAAGTCTCGCTGGCGGCCTTGGGGGCAACTAACGCCCAACGCCTCAAGCATCAGTTTCTGCGGGAAGCGGCTGTGCTCGGCAAGCTGCGCGTTCGTGGAGTGTTGCCGATGCGGGGATGGTTCCACGAGATGGGAACGGCCTACTATGTAACTCAATTCGTGGCAGATGCGACAACCCTGGAGCGCGTGATCCAGCAGGAAGGGCGCATGGACCTCACCGGCGCGCTCGATATCGTGATGCAACTCATGGAGATTCTGGAAGGGATTCACGGCCAGTCGATCCTGCACCGCGATCTCAAGCCGTCGAACGTGCTCATCGCTCCCAACGGGGAGGCGTTTCTCGTTGATTTTGGGTCCGCTCGGGAGTGGCATGGGGACGTGGCTGAGCGACACACTGTGGAATTCACTCCCGGATACGCACCCCTCGAACAGCTCAGCGAAAAGGCGAGACGCGGCCCAGCCACGGATATCTATGGGCTATGCGCAACCGCTTATACGATGCTGACCGGCGTGCCTCCGATAGCGGTGACCGAACGTGCGAATGGCGCTCCGCTTTTATCCATTAGAGCCTCACGCCCCGACGTGGAACCCTCAGTGGGGGCCGCATTGGAACAAGGATTGGCGCTTCGCTACGAAGATCGCCCCCAAAGCATCGAGGCCCTGCGCTCACTCCTCGAAGCCCCCACCGCTCTAGCCAAAGACGATCTAGAATCGCTCGACCAAGCCATGCTCCGCTTGCATCGTTTCTCTTTTGGTAGGCGCGAGTGCCCCAGCTGCGGGGGAGTTCTCGAAGAGCCCAAACCGTTGAAGCGGTTCGTTTGCCCAGTCTGTCGCGAAGGGCAAATCCAGTTGCGAGCGCTAAATGGGCGGCTTTGTCCCATTTGCCGAGTTGGAGTTCTCCATCGCGTTACCAACATCGATCCGCTCAAGTTTTGCCCGGCCTGCCGAATCGGACGCTTGGAAGGCAGAGGGTTGGCGATTGGCGGTTGGCGGCGTTCGTTTGGCTGCCGGTCCTGCGAAGCCATCTTCGAGAGCAAAGGCGATGAGGTAACCAACATCGCGACCAGAGAGGGGCATACTTGGGACGAGTGGCGCGAGATCGGCGAGCGCAGCGAGGAAGTGTGGGTGTGTGACGGGTGTGAGGCCCAATTCGACACCCTCGGCGATGGTCGTCGCCGCCAAGTTCACCCCAAGCCTGCTCGAGCGGGATGGGAAACGCTGCATCCCGACGAGTGGGCCTTGGTCGCCGCGGGCCTCGAACCTGGATCGGGGAATGCGGAATGCTCGGCGTGCGGAGCTGACTACTTTGTGGAAGGCGATCGGCTCACTCTGCTCGGCGCGACGAACGATCCATTCGGCTTCGCGTCCCGACATCAAGGTCGGTTGCTCGATGTCGAAGACGCGCGATGGATGGGAGTAGGGAAGGAGAGCGGCCACCTAGGGCTTCTTTGCGCTAACTGCCGCACCGAGTTCGATAAAGTGGGCGAGGAGCTTCTCCTCACTTACACCAATCACCATGCCTTAAGCAAGCACGTTTGGACAGAACACACTCTGGAGAACTGGCACCGCGCCGCCCAGAGCTTGCCTTGGACAGGGAAGGAAGACGAACTGCGTTTGGCGCTAGAGCAAGCCGTCGCGCTGGCTTATGCCGAGGGTCGAATCGATTTCGACTCCCGCCAGCCCGATCTGATCTGGAAGGGGCAGGCTGCGTTGGAGGATGGCCAACTTACCGCGCTTACCATCACCACGGAAGATTTGAGCTATGGGGGCTTACTTCGCAAAACAAAGCTTCCGATGGAGGAAATCTCTCACCCTCGCGGCGATGAGGATATTCTCAGCCTCGAGCTTGCCGGGGGCGAGATGCTCGTATTTCGCATTGAGCGAATTAGCCTTTCCGCGCGTATGGCAGCAGGCAAGGTGAGTGTGCTGCTCGACGCCGGAGACGTGGCGCGAAGGATGCGGGGAATCTCTTGATGGAAGGGTTGGCGGTTGGCGGTTGGCGGTTAGCGGTTGGGTATAGGCGTGATCACCGGGAACAAGGGGAAGACGAAGACCAGGCTAAATACTGGTCTCAATCGTTTGGTCCGGAGGGAGGCTTGCTGCGTTTCAATGCCATCCGTCGACCGACGAAAAATCCCACGATCGCGCAGGCGGGGCTGATCGAAAAGATGAGTGGGAATACCCAAGGAAGGGCGCCTTCCCGCATCCCCTTGGATATCATTACCGCGAGCGCTCCAAACACTCCAATGGCGGCCCCGAATGCGAATCCCGCGAAACAGCCGATAAGACCGGCGGAGTTGGGACTGATTTCGGAGGTTGGCGGTTGGTGGTTGGCGGTTGTCGGCATAAGCAAAGTTAACTGGTCAAAATTGCGTGAGTGATTTCGATGGCTCGGCGGGAGGCTCGGACGTCGTGAGTTCTGATCATTTGCGCCCCGAAAGCTTGAGCAAGCACTTGAGCGGCCAATGTGCCTTCCAGTCTCTCACTGGGATCGTCCTCTGAAAGTAACTTACCGATAAAGGATTTTCTGCTGGTCCCAATCATCACTCGGTACGGCGACCGAGAGAATTTTGGAACCGAATTAAGCAGCTGGAGGTTGTGCCGAATTGTCTTTCCAAAGCCGATTCCGGGATCGATCCAAATCCGCGCCTGATCAATTCCGGCTGCTTCGGCGAGGGCTGCACGAGCCATCAGAACATCGTAAACTTCGGCCACGACATCGCCATAGTGGGGATTGTTTTGCATCGTTCGAGGCTCGCCCTTCATGTGCATGAGGCACACTTCGCATCGACTTTTGGCGCAAACCTCGGCCATAGCGGGATCGGCCAGTGCGGACACATCGTTCACCATAGTCGCTCCGTGCGCCAAGCAGGTTGCCGCCACTTGGGACTTCATGGTATCCACCGAGACCTTGATGTCCCGCCCGGCGAGGGCTTCGACGACCGGAACGACGCGTCTGATTTCCTCCTCGATCTCTACGGGCTCCGCTCCGGGCCGAGTTGATTCGCCCCCTACGTCGATCAAGTCCGCTCCTTCGTCGAGCATCTCTCTCCCTTTTCGAATCGCCTCGGATGGCGTCAGGTAAAGACCCCCGTCGCTAAAGCTGTCCGGGGTGACATTTAGAACCCCCATAAGCAAGGGTTTAGGTTGTACGGGAGCCCTCCAATCGAGCGAGTAATCTTTCCTTCACCGGGGGCCATTCGTCATCCGTGATGCTGTACATGGCGGTGTCCCGAACGAAACCATTCGCTAAAATCATGTGTTTGCGGAGGGTGCCCTCGCGCTTCGCGCCAAGCTTTTCCATTGCTCGCTGACTTTGGAGATTGCGGTCATCGGTCTTGAGCTGGACCCTTATCGCCTTGAGCCGATCAAAAGCGTGGCCAAGCATCAACAACTTGATTTCGGGATTGACGCACGTTTGTCGAAAGGATTTCGCGATCCAGGTATGCCCGATTTCGAGAGACTGATGCTCCTCCCGAATATCAAGAAAAGAGGTGCTGCCAATTGGCTCATCCATCGGCCTGCGAAGGATGCAAAAAGGTACGCGGTCTGGCATCGCTAAAATTTGCGAAACATACTGATGAAAGCCGTCGATGCTCCAAGGCTCCGGTTCGCTGAGGAGGAACCGGAAGGTTTCCCTTTCAATGATCTTGAAGAGTCCCTCGACGTGACCTAGACTTAGCGGCACCAATCGCACGCAATGGCCTTCGAGAATGACTGGCTCCCTCCAGTTCATGTGCCCCGCCTAGTGGCAGCCTTGAGCTCGGATACCGCCCGAATGATCCGATCGCGTCCTTTTCCTTCGCCCCACTGACACTCGATAAGATCGACGAGCCAGCTTCCCACCACAGCCCCATCTGCGGTTTCGCACACGGATCGGACTTGCCCTGGAGATCGGATGCCAAAGCCTACGCAAACAGGCAAACTGGTGTGACTCTTTATTCTGCGTACGAGCTCTTGCGCCTCGCTCGACCCTGCCGGATTTTCGCCCGTTACGCCGGTTCGTGAGACTGCATACACGAATCCGGTCGAGCGAGCACATACCATCTCGAGGCGGGAGTCGGTGCTCGTCGGCGCGGCGAGGAAGATGTTGTCTAACCCGTAGGCCTGGCTCGCTCGAATCCAACCGTCTGATTCTTCGGGAGTGAGATCGCTCAGAATGGTGCCACTGAACCCTGACTGGTGCAAATCGGCGGCGAATCGATCCAGGCCTGGCCTGAGAGCTGAATTGTAGTAGCCCATGAGCACGAGCGGCACTCCCAGGGTCACCGTTTGCAGCTTGTCGAGGACCTTTCGAGGAGAAACCCCGCGATCTAATGCGCGCTGATTGCTGGCTTGAATGGTGGGTCCGTCGGCGATGGGATCGCTGAAGGGCAATCCAATCTCAATAATATCGGCGCCGCCTTCTTCCAGCGCGGTAAGAATGTCGGGCAGGTCTTCGAGCTTAGGCTCGCCGGCGGTTACGAATAAGATCAAAGCTCCTTCACCCTGTCCAGCGAGGGAAGCAAAGCGAGCTTGAAGAGCGGACATCGCTCATATTTTGGCAGCAAGCTTGAATCACTGTCCAAAGGGCTAAGTTTTTTCCACATCGAGCCGAAAATCTAACACGAAAGCTTGCGGGTTTTTGAAATTTCCCTCCCGCGCTTGCCAGGGATCGGCAATGGAGCAACACGGTGAGTCTGAGAATCAACACCAATATTTCGGCAATGGATGCTATGCGGCACCTTTCCGATACCGAAATGGGTCTTTCCCATTCGGTTTCTCGCCTTAGCAGCGGGCTTCGGATCAATACGGCCGCCGACGACCCCGCCGGCCTCATTATCAGCGAGAACATGCGATCCCAGATAAAAGGGGTGGATCAGGCGATCCGCAACTCTCAAGACGCCGTCAATATGGCAAAAACCGCGGAAGCGGCCCTTAACGAAGTGCAAACTCTCCTTCGCAACATCCGGGGCCTCGCCGTTCAGTCCGCCAATAGCGCGGTCGTGGATTCCGCCCAGTTGCAGGCCAACCAAACCCAGATTCAGTCGACGATCCAGTCGATCAACCGAATTGCCCAGCAAACACAATGGGGAACCAAGAAACTTCTGGATGGGACAGCTGGGGTCCTCGCCAATGTGACGGACATCACCGATGTATCGAGCATTTATATCGGAGGCACGTGGGCCAACCAGACCGTCGCTAACGGTCCGGTCACGATGCAGCGTCAGACAAGCGCCGCGCAGGCTGTCATTACAATGGGGAAGGGATTCGCAAGCGCTAACGCCATCGTAACCACCACGGGTGCATTCGTGGTCAACGGCTATTCGTTTGGTAGCGATGGCACGGAAACGGTAGCGTCGCTCGTCACCAAGATCAACAACATGTCTTCGACGACCGGGGTAACCGCTCAGCTTTCAGGGGCCGGCCCTGTAACCCTCGTCCTCAGGGCCAACGACTACGGCTCACAGTTCGCGATCGACTATTTCGATCCCGGCCAGGTACTGAACAACGCGGTCGGCGCGAGCGCCCAAGGTGGCGATGCCGTTTTCCAAGTTACCGTCAGCACGATCACGGGCGCAGTTACCTCGACTCTTACAGGTGGCCAAGGTGCCAAAGCTTCGGGTCTGAAATTGAGCGATACCTTCGGAAACTCGATGCTTCTCACGGAAGCAGGCAACATCGCGCTCGGATCGGCCACGCAGGTGGGCGTCGTAACAGCCGGCAATGTCAGATTCCAAGTCGGCGCCAATTCAAATCAGTCAGTTTCGTACGGCATGCCCGTCGTCTTTCCTAACCGGCTCGGCACTGGAGCAGTGAGCGGCAAATCGCTTGCCGACGTGGACGTGACGAATCAGGCGGGAGCCCAAAACGCGATGCTCATCATCGACGCCGCTGTCACGCAGCTTGCCCAGCTTCGCGGCGATCTTGGATCGTTTCAGGCTAATTTCTTGGAGTCGACCGGCCGGTCGCTCGACGTGGCCAAAGAAAACATGACGGCCAGCGAAAGCCAAATCCGCGACGCCGATATGGCGGCCGAAATCACCGAATATACTCGGCTGCAGATTCTCCAGCAAAGCGGTCTATCGGTGCTTGCCCAGGCGAACCAGGCTCCTCAGCAAGTGCTTCAGCTTCTCAAATAGGAGCGGGAGGGATATCCATTTGGGCTTCTTCACGTTCCATCAGTCCCAGCTTATACACGCCAGCCGCCACCAACCCGCCAAGTAAGGGCCCGGCAAGGTACACCCAAGCGTTTTCGAACCCGCCGCCGAGCATTGCAGGTCCAAGCCAGCGAGCGGGATTCATAGCGGCGCCGGTGAGTGGACCGCCGGCAAATATGTCGAGGGTTACCGTAAGTCCAATGAAGAGAGCGCCCACCTTTGGAGCTCGCCGATCCACCGTGGTCCCAAATACTACGAATACGAGGAAGAAGGTGAGAATCGCCTCCATGACCATCGCCTGGGGAGCGGTCATTGTGGGCCCAAGAGCTGGTGTGCCGTAGCCGACGAGAGCCATCGCTTCCGATCCGTGAACATAGCGGGCGATTGCCGCCCCCGCAATTCCGCCCGTGAACTGAGCAATCCAATATCCGATGGCTCCCGCAGTGGATATTCGGCCTGCCGACCAGATGGCGAGCGTTACGGCAGGATTTAGGTGGCCGCCGCTGATGGCCGCCGTCGCGCTTCCCATAACGGCGATCGTCAAGCCGTGAGCGAGGGCAACACCAACCGGATTGTTTCCCCCTACCGCTATCGCGCTGACTCCGACGAAGATAAGGGCGAAGGTGCCGATGAATTCGGCCAGCATGGCTTTTGTGTTCACATTATTTTCCTAGCATGCCAGACGAAAGGCGGATGAGGAAAGGAGCGCTCTCGCCTATCTTCGCACGCGGTATTCTCGTCTCCATGGCTAAGTCATGGAAAGAGTGGGAAGACCCTCTAATCCAGCTGGAGAGGGCAATCACAAAGCTGAAGGAGGTGGCCGCATCTGCGCCTCCCGAGAGGCGTTCTGAACTTTCTGGCAAGATCGCTGAGTTCGAACGGCGACGGGATAGCTATATCTCGGTCAAATACAGCCGTCTTGGCCCGTGGGAAAAGGTTTTGGTCGCGAGGGCAGATCCAAGGCCCTACACTCTGGATTATGTCCAAGCGATCTTCGAAGATTTCGTGGAGCTCGACGGTGACCGACGGTTCGGAGCGGACCACGCAATTGTCGGCGGCCCAGCGACTCTCGACGGACAAGCGTGCATGGTGGTCGGACATCAAAAGGGACGCAATATTCAGGAGCGCCAGTATCGAAACTTCGCCATGGCCAAGCCGGAAGGATATCGCAAGGCGATCAGGCTGTTCGATATGGCCGACCGATTCAAGTTGCCCATCATTTCGTTCATCGATACGCCGGCCGCCGACCCGGGGGTGGACAGTGAGGCGCGAGGCATCAGCGAAGCCATCGCCGCTAGTATGCTAAAAATGTTCGAGCTCAAGGTGCCCACGGTTGCCGTTATTATTGGAGAAGGGGGAAGTGGCGGTGCAATCGGGATTGGGGCTGCAAATCGTGTCCTCATGCAGGAGCATGCGATCTATAGCGTGATTCCTCCGGAAGGATGCGCGGCGATTTTGTGGCGGCAGCCGGAAAAGGGCCCCCAAGCGGCGGCGGCATTACGCTTGACCGCGCAAAGCGCGCAAGAGCTTGGCTTGATCGATGAAATTATCGATGAGCCCTTCGGGGGCGCTCACCGCAATCCCACTGAGTCGGCGGAAAGGGTGAAGGCGGCAATCGCTTCAAACTTGAGTGAGCTCTCGAAGGCTTCTCCGAGCAAGCTTAAGACTCAAAGGTATGAGAAGTTCCGGGCGATGGGGCAGTTTAACGGCTGATCGAACCCGGCAAGAATTGTGGGCAAAAGAACTATAAAGTCTCTTGCCCCGATGAACAACTCATGTTATCCTAGGTCTATCCCCTTATTCAGGCGGGAGGCGTTTCGTGGGAACAAATTTGATCGACACCGTAGAGCGGCGACTTCGCGAAGTGGGATCGCTCGATCACCAGCATTTCAAGACGAGTAGACGAGGCTTGCTTACTTTGGCCGCGTTTGGAGTTGGTTCCACGGCTCTGCAGGCTCAAGATACCGAGAGCATCGGGCTCTATAGAAAGCATTCCGCCAACGTTAGATTGCTAGACCGGATTACTTTTGGTCTGACCGAAGCCGAGATGCAGCGGATTGCCTTCATGGGTTACGATGGGTATCTCGAATATCAGCTCAACCCTGCGGCAATCGACGATTCTGGGTTGGACGCTCGCCTCGCGAACTACACCACCCTAAACATGGAGCCCTACCAGCTCTACTCTCAGGGGACTTTGCCATTGAACGAGCTAACGCAAGCAACCATCCTCCGGTCGGTGCTTTCGAATCGCCAGCTTTATCAGCGGATGGTGGAGTTTTGGACGGACCACTTCAACATCGACATCAAGAAGGAGGACTGCCAATACATAAAGACCGTAGATGACCGCGAGGTTATTCGCCAATATGCGATGGCCACCTTCCCTCAACTATTGAGCGCAAGCGCGCATAGTGGGGCAATGATGGTTTACCTGGACAACTCGATGAGCTCGGGCACCAATCCGAACCAGAATTATGCTCGAGAGCTGATGGAGCTTCACACGCTGGGGTCGGGAGGGGGTGGATACACTCAAACCGATGTGCAGGAAGTGGCCCGCTGTCTAACAGGTTGGGGAATTGCCGGCAGTCAGCAAGGCAATTTGCATGGGCGATTTTATTACAACGCCGCTCGCCACGACACTGGCACGAAGGTAGTTCTGGGCAATACGATCGTAAATGGGGGACAACAAGACGGGGAAACGGTTCTTCAAATATTGAGCAGTCACCCGGCATGCGCGCAATTCATCGCGACCAAGCTATGCAAGTTCTTCTGGGGCTACCAGCCGCCCCAAAGCCTCATCGATGCGGTGACCCAGAGCTATATCGGCACGGGTGGCGACATTAAGTCGATGTTGCGGGTCATTTTGAACAAGCAAACACTGATGCAAGGGGGCCTAAAGTTCAAGCGTCCATACCACCTTGTCTGCAACGTGATGCGCACCTTGAATGCGACGAACACCTCTCTGACGACGCTAGTGAACAATCAATTGAGAGGGGTTGGCCAAGTCCCATTTCAATGGGGTCCCCTGACGGTTATCCGGACAACTTGGACTATTGGGTGGGAGGCATCCTGCCGCGCTGGAACGTTGGTTTTTCCATTATGAATAACGAAATCAGCGGCGTTACCGTGAATCTGTCGATTCTTAACGGCGCCAATACCGCGAAAAGCATTGCCGATCGGCTGAGCCTCTTGCTGTTTGGAGGAGAAATGGCGGCAACTGAGAAGGCGGCGCTCGTCAACTTTCTTCTTCCCGATCCGCCCACTACCCAACGCATCAAGGACGCCATCGCGCTTGCCGTCGTGTCGCCAAGCTTCCAATGGATTTGACGCCAGGAGAACTCATGAAACACGACCAGCATGCATGCAAAGAATACAACGAGCTTTCGAGGCGTCAATTCCTCGGCAACGCAGGAAAAGCGGCCGCGGTAGCAGCGTTTGCTTTCGCTTGGCTGCCCAAAGTGGCGTTCGCCCAGGATTACGATTCTGCCCGCGACGTAATCGTCTCGATTTACCTGAGGGGCGGATGTGACGGCCTCACTATGTGCGTACCTTACGCGGAGGACAGCTATTACACTTATCGCCCAACCCTCGCCATTCCCCGACCGGATAGCGGCGATCCAAATCGAGCCATCGATCTGAACGGTTTTTTCGGATTTCCTCAGCCCCTCCAGCCGCTGATGGAGGCCTATCAAAATGGCGATCTCCTCGTCGTCCATGCGACAGGCTCCAATAGCGGTACCCGTTCCCATTTCGACGCCCAGCGCTTTATGGAAATCGGCAAGCCAGGTGACAGTACCCTTTTCACCGGTTGGGCTCGGTCGGCACTTGCTGACCGTGCCCCCAATGCGCGACACCGCGCCGCTGCGGGGGATCGGAGTTGGATATGGCGTTCCCCGAACCCTGGTCAGTGGTCCAAAGACTTTACCGATTGCGGATATGGCTCGATTTGGCCTGACCGGCAATGCGGGAACACTAGCCAATCGATCGGCATGGCTAGATTCCGTTTACGCAGGGGTAAGCGATCCGCGCAAAGCGAGCGCTCAAAATTCGGAACGCACTATTCAAACATTGCAAAGCATTGATTTTGCCCACTATGTGCCATCGGGCGGAGCGGTTTACCCGACCGATACTTTCAATTTTGGTTATTCGATCAAGTCCACCGCCGCTTTGATTAAGGCCGATGTCGGGGTGGAGGCGATCCACATCGACGTGAGCGGCTGGGACACGCATGCCAACCAGGGCGTCACTTCGGGCGGGCAAATGTTTCGCCTCATGGATGCTCTGGGTAAAGGGGTCGGAGCCTTCCACACCGACCTGTTCTCGACAGGCTATCGCGATGTCACCCTCGTGGTCGTATCGGAATTCGGTCGGGTTGTTCGCGAAAACGGTAGTCGAGGCACTGATCACGGTCATGGCAACTGCATTCTCGTGATGGGCGGCAGCATCAACGGCGGGCGCGTACTCACGCAATGGCCCGGCTTGGCGCAGAATCAGCTTTACCAAGGCCAGGACCTGAATGTGACGATCGATTATCGCGACATCCTTGCCGAAATCGTAGCGCGAAGGTTGAACAATGAGGCCAACCTGGCGGCCGTATTTCCAGGCTACACGGCGACGTTCCGTGGTGTTACTCGCTAGGTAAGGTCGGCCTCGCCGAGGCCGCTAAGATACCCTCAACGGTTGATGGATAGATGGCCTACGGAATCTTCACATCCAGGCTCATCCAGCCCGTCAGCGTGGTGGCAGCATTGCTCGGCAAGCGGCCCCTCCAGTGGAAGCCGCCGGTGTAGTCACCGGGTCCGAAAGGTGCTCCGGAGTTGGCCAGGGCATTAACTCTGTTGTCCTCGCCCTTTTTATCCAGCTTGTCGCGGAGGCCGGGGTAAGCGGCGATTTCCCAGCTCCTTGAAGTGAAATCGGCGCCACCAGCGGTATAGCGCATCTCTCCTAGCCTCACCCCGGCCATGTCGTCTTCCCAGATCAGCTGCCGAGTGTTGGTGCGCGTGATATCCGCTTCGTCTCCGCTGGCCGTGCCGTCGATTTCCGCATCGTTGTAATTGAACAGATTGATAACTACGTCGCGAAATCGATTACTGGTTATCGTGAAATCGACGTCGACTCGCGCGCGCTTGGCCGAGATCTCCGTCAGCTTGTAATCGAAGACGAGCGTAATAGTGTTATACAGCCCATCTCTCCCGCCCCGATATTCGCGAATGATGGAATACGTAAGCCTGACTTCTTGCGGTCCAATACGCTGAAATTTCTTTTGCCCGCCCAAGCGAGAGTTTCCGGAGGATAAGCTGTTATCGTTGTACCACCACCAGTTTTGGTACATGTGATCCTTGCCTCCGACCATGAAGCTTGCCCGGCCCGAACCGCCAGGTCCAGGTACGGTGATGTTCCTGAGCGTGAATATGGCAGCACCATCGGTAAGGGTGAAACTATTTACTCCCTGGCCTTGGCTCGATCTGCTGGCAAGCCAGCCGAAAACCACCAGACCAGCGATTCGTAGATGTTTCAATGTAACCCTCCTCATGACTCTGATTTAGATCAAGTCTCGCCTTTTAGTATATCACTCGTTTTTTCTGCCAGGACTTACGCCGCCGCGCTCGACACGGCGATGCAGGACACAATTGCAAACTCGTTTAGGACTTGGGTTTGAATTACTGGTGATGGAACTGCGGCGAAAGTCAAGGCCATCGGGCCGATTATCCGAATACTTGAAGGCCGAGCTAACGGCGAATAATGAGCATCTGCTCGCCCTGATTTCGACCAGCGCTCCATTATTTGAAGGCGAAAGTGTCAGCTGAGCATTATGGGCTGAAGCTCGACGCGCTACTCGAGACACTTGTCTGCCATGTAGCTTTCGCCAATTGTTGGTGAACACGGACGGCTCCGTCAAAAAAGCGAAGGCCCTCTTCGAAACTGAAGAGGGCCTCGATCTAGGAGGTGCATATGGAGCGGTGATCCAGACCAAGGCGTGCGTGCGCCTCTGCGCCCGAATCGGTGGCGCAAGCCCACCAATCCGCTCATTTCTGAGAATCGCTTGGAGATCGAATCACGCAGTGCGTTCAACTGACCGGGCCGGCCACCTTTGGCACAGAGCCCATGCGACTCCCGCTTCGTCTACGAGGTTAGCTGCCGGGTTCGGGCCAAGAGTTACCCTAGGCTTTCGCCATTCACCCCAAGGACTGGGTCCCCCGTTTCTTCGCCTTCGAAGAATTCGACGACGACGCCTTTCGACGTCTGATTAATTGTACTCGCAATTATGTATAAAAGTGCCTGATCGCTCAAAAATTTCTTATCGCGTCGTAACAAGATCGCGCAGATCAGCCTCATCGACTTCTTTCTTTGTGTCGGCCACCTTCAAAAAGTCTTCGTAAATTCGCTCGAACCGCTCATCGGGGAAGTTGAACCCCAGTTCCGTTAGACGGTGCCGGAGGCCGTGGCGGCCGGACCGTGCAGTGAGGATGATCTCGCTCTTCTCAGCGCCGACAAGATGGGGATCGATAATTTCATAAGTCGATCTTTCTTTAAGAACGCCATCTTGGTGGATACCGCTCGAATGGGCATAAGCGTTGGCCCCTACAACGGCCTTGTTACGCTGAACGAGCATTCCGGTTAGTCGAGAAACGAGACGGCTGACGCTTAGAAGTTGGGTAGTGTCGATGGAGGTTTCGAGTCCGAATACATCCTTTCGAATATGGAGGGCCATCACGACTTCCTCGAGCGAGGTGTTCCCAGCTCGCTCACCGATTCCGTTGACCGTAACTTCCACTTGGCGTGCTCCGCCGAGCACTCCGCCTAGGGTGTTGGCGGTTGCCATTCCGAGGTCGTTGTGACAGTGGCAAGAAAACACTGCCTTATCGCTGTTGGGCACATGTTCCATGATGCCCTTGATGAGCGCTTGATATTCGGCAGGAAGGGTATAGCCGGTTGTATCGGGCACGTTGATTGTGGTTGCGCCCGCATTGATCACTTGTTCGACCACTCGGTAAACGTACTCCGCTTCGGCTCGGCCAGAATCTTCCATGAAATACTCTATATTGGACGTGTATTTCCGGGCATGCTTGACGGCAGCGACGCCCATTTCGAGGGCCTCCTCCTTAGTCATCCGAAGTTTGTGTTCGAGATGGTTTTCGCTAACGCCGAGACCGGTGTGGATACGCGGATCTTCAGCTTGAGCGAGGGCTTCGGCGGCAATGTCGATGTCCTTCTCGCGCGCACGAGTAAGGCCGCAAATGGTCACTCCCTTCAGTTCCCGCGAGAGCATCGCAACGCTTTCAAAATCGCCTGGCGAACTGATGGGGAAGCCACCCTCGATGATATTAACCCCAAGCTTGACGAGATGTCTACCAATCTCCAGCTTTTCCGCCATCGAGAGTCGCACGCCTGGACTCTGCTCGCCATCGCGCAAGGTCGTATCAAAAATCAAAACACGTTCGGGCACCGTCGCTTCCTCGCTTTCCTCATTATGATATCAAGAACCTGAATCGCGACCTTTTTCCAGCGCGTGGCTAAGCTCCACGCCCGTACTTTCTAGCGCTAGCCGCTTTTCTTCGTCGCGAAATCTTGCCATGCGCTGCCCTCTAGTTCGCGATTCTTGCAGCCAAGCCTTCGCGAAGTGGCCGTTTTGGACTTCGTGAAGGATGTCCCTCATCGCGTTACGCGAGGCATGACCTACCACCCGCTCGGCGGCAAGGTAGCCGCCCCACTCGGCCGTATTACTGATCGCCTCGCGCATCCCGGCAAAGCCCCTTTCCACGATGAGATCGAGTATTAGCTTGGCCTCGATCACGCACTCGAAATAGGCGACTTCAGGCTGATAACCAGCCTCGACGAGGGTGTGAAAACCTTGCTTGAGAAGCTCAGGCATGCCCCCGCACAGCACCGCTTGTTCGCCGAAAAGATCGGTTTCCGTCTCTTCCTTAAAAGTTGTTTGGAGGATGCCTACTCGACCACACCCCAGTGCGCCTGCGTAGCTTAAGGCGAGATGAAATGCCCGGTCCGACGAGTCATCTCCTGCTGCCACTAAAGCGGCAAGCCCGGATCTTTCTTCATATCGTTTGCGAAGTGAAGCTCCGGAACCCTTTGGAGAAACGAGCGCCACATCTACTTGATCCGGAGGCGCGATCAACCCGAAATGGATATTGAAGCCATGAGCGAAGAGCAGAGTATTGCCTGGCGCCAAGAATGGCCCAACTTGACCTTCGTAGATCTCGGCCATTATCTCGTCCGGGGTACACATTATCGCGCAAGTCGCCCGCTCGACTGCTTCCGGCGTTGGGAGAACCTGAAATCCTTCTGCGGCGGCTTTTGCCCTTGATGGGCTTCCTGGATGAAGGCCTATCACCACGTCAACCCCGCTATCTCGCAAATTCAGGGCGTGGGCCTGGCCTTGATTCCCGTACCCGATGATGGCAACGGTTTCGGATCGAATCAAATCGAGTTGGATGTCTCGATCATAGTAAAACCTTGCTTTCAAAGCCCCTCGCAAGGCACAGTCGTGGGCTCGGCGGGAACCAATTCCGTAGTCAGATCCCAAAGGACAGGACATATCTCTTTAGGGATGGCATCGAGGATACGCCTGGTCTGCCAAATGTAACGCTCTCGCTTTGGACCAGTTTTTGTTTTAAGCGACTCCTTGATGTTCGAATAGCGATCGGCAAGCTTGACAGCCAGAGCCTGCGGCGACATCGTCCGAATCTCCTGGATGAGAAGATAGTGCCGCAAACACCAGATTTCGTCTTTTGTCAGGCCCTGGATTTCATTTGCCGAAGGCTCTTTTCGACTCAGCTCTTCAACCATTTTAGCTACCTGACTTCCGAAACGTTCCTTAAGCTCCTCAACGGTAACCCCGCAATCTTCAATGGTGTCGTGCAATACAGCCGCACAGAGGACGGATTCTTCGGTGATTCCGGCCATATGGCGGACCAACATGAGAACCTCCACCGGGTGTGTCGCATAGGGAAGGGGGTGCTCCCCATCGCGATTTTGGCCACGATGTTGTTTAACCGCAAACCAAAGAGCCTCTTGGAGAGCAGACGACGACTCGGGCGGCATACTCAAATCATAGCAGAGCCTTGGCTGCCATACTTTCGACATGGCGCGGATCCTGGCTGCGGCGGACATCGGCAGCAATAC
>JBBREX010000024.1:0-22775 GCA_038225245.1 Fimbriimonadales bacterium
GCCCCCTACACCGATGCCGCCCTCTCCACAGCCGCCGCCAGGTCCCGGTCCTGAACCAATGCCGGTGGGAGATCCGATCCCTCCCCCTCCGACCATACCTATCAGCGACCCTCCGCATTAGATGTCCGCTACTTGCTTGCAAGAAGGAGCGCGAAGCTCCGGCTTTCAGAACCACGTGCCCTTGGCCGTCTCGCCAGCGTCCCAACCCGCTAGCCGTGCAACAATAAACGCATGGCTTACTGGCTGATGAAGAACGAGCCTGACACTTACAGCATTGACGATCTGGCTCGCGACAAGAGGAACATGTGGGAAGGTTGTCGCAACTACACCGTCCGCAACTTCCTGCGCGACGAGATGGAGATCGGCGACCACGCTTTCTTCTACCACTCGAACGCTGATCCCAGTGGAATTGTGGGCACGATGAAGATCGTTAGCGACGCGTATCCCGATCCTACGCAATTCGAACCATCGAGCGAATATTACGACCCGAAAAGCCCGAAAGACAAGCCGCGCTGGTTCGTGCGAGACGTGGCGTTCGAATCGAAGTTGAAACGCCTGGTCTCTCTCGCCGAGCTACGCACGATTCCCGGGCTCGAGCAGATGCTCGTCATCCGTAAAGGGCAAAGGCTTAGCGTGATGCCGGTCACTCCGGAGGAGTGGAAAATCGTTCTCTCGGCTTCCAAGCACTAGGGTTTTCGAAAGTTCAAGCTCGCTGAATTGATACAATATCGCTGGCCGGTGGGCTCGGGACCATCCTCAAACAAATGTCCTAGGTGTCCGCCGCAATTTTTGCAAAGCACTTCAGTTCGACGCATGCCGTGGCTCAGATCTTCCTGCAGAGTAATGCGCTCGGGATCGGCCTCTTTCCAGAAGCTCGGCCAGCCGCAGCCGGAGTCGAACTTCGTATCAGACTTAAAAAGCTCGGAGCCACAACCGGCGCAGATGTACGTCCCATCTTCCTTTTGATTCCAAAATTGACCAGTGAATGGACGTTCGGTTCCTTTCTCTCTGAGCACACGATATTGCTCAGGAGTCAGCCGCTCTTGCCATTCCTCTTCCGTAATCTCGATTCGTTCTGCCATCATCTGTTCTTACGATGAATTGGTTTCGTGGTGCTTGCGTCTTGCGGGAGCTGAATCTAGCTGCAGTGTTTGGTAGGGTGATCTCGCCGAGAGCGCCGGTAAGGTTGAGAACTTCGGTTACACGCGGCGAAAGGTAGTCTCCCATATCTATGTCTTGCGTGATCGTCATCCCAGCGCGTATGGATAGCACGCGCTTTCCCGGCAAGCCTCTCTGCGACCTATTGGGAAAGCCGATGATTCAATGGGTAGTAGAAGCGGCGCAGAGAGCAAACTTTGCTGAACAGGTAATCGTCGCCACGCCGGACGAGGAAATTATCAATGTCTGCAAGGCCATTAGCGCCGAAGCCATAATGACTTCGGCTGGGCATCAAACAGGGACCGATCGCATCGCCGAGGTAGCCAGCAAGGTTCGAGCCGATGTTTACGTGAATGTTCAAGGCGATGAGCCACTGATCGAACCATCGACTATCCTGGCTTGCGCTCAGCCGCTGATCGATGATCGCTCCATTCGCATGGGTAGCGTTTTCGGCACATGTCCCGAATCTGAATGCGACGACCCCTCCGTCGTTAAAGTGGTTACCGATGGGCACGATTACGCCCTTTACTTCAGCCGCTATCCGATACCTTTCCCCCGAAATTCACGGTCGCTCGAAGTCAAGAAACATATCGGACTCTATGCCTACCGTCGCGACGTCTTGATCGAGTTTGCCTCCTGGCCGATGAGCCCTTTGGAGCATGCGGAGAGCTTAGAACAACTTCGTTTCCTGCACAACGGTGTGCACATATTAATGTCGCGTGGTCAAGCTACGGAGCTTGCGATCGATACTCCAGAGCAGGCAATTCGAGTTCGGGAGATTTTAGGCCAACGAGGTTTTTAGATCGATCGCTTGTAAGCTTTGATAGGTTGCATCCGTTTGAATTGGTTTCCCAATTTTCGAAGTCGTTTTAGACTCTCTCCGGCTGGACGTCTTGAAGCATGGCCTGCATCAGGTCTACTCGCAAAACCATCCCCATAAGCTTTGAAAACTCCACCACAGGGAGGATGGTGAGACCGCTCATCAACATCTGGTGGTAGGCATCGCTGATTTCACAGTCGATGGCGGCGCACGTTGGCTCTCGAGTTGCGTAAAGATGCGCAGGCTCGTCGGCCATGCCGACTACGCTGCCGCGAGCACTTGCCGCTCGGCAAAGATCACCTTCTGTAAGAACTCCAATCGGAGCTTGCTCATCGTCGACCACCACCAAGGCGGTGAACTGGTAAATATCCATCTTGTCGATGGCGTCCCGGATCGTGCTGCGCTGATCGAGGAATGGGATATGGGCGTGAACGACTTCGCGAAGCGTCATGTCGGGAGTTTACTGCGAGAAGCGAGGGGACTGGCCGGTTACCAGTAAGGGGGCAAGGTTACGCTGTCCTTGTTCCGTTCCATGGAGTTCACAATAGTATAGCTATCGGCTGTCCAGCCTTTACTCGTCTTGACCATAGAAATAGCGATCACCGGTCTTTCAGTTCCACCCCAGTTCGCCCGCTCTTGCCCAACCGCGATGACCCGAGCTTTCTCGTGCCAGCAGGTAAGGACCCGATAAAATCTTAGGCCGTCATTGATTTTGAGTTCATCAATCACCTGCTCGACCGCTCCGTTCATGGCTTTTCCATACATTCGGGTCAAGACTTCACCCCAGGCATACGGGGCCAATGAAGTGCACACGAACAGAAAGAGGAGAACCCTCCAGGAGCGCATTTCATCTCGCTCCCGGATAGGGCGCCACAAGACCCACAGTAACGTCACAACGGACGCCACCACAAGACAGATACCCAGATACGCAAAGATGCCCAGCATCTAAGGCTATATTGTCGGTAGGTCGAGGCTGTTTTAAGAGACAACTTTCGTGAGGTTGCCGTCCTGGAACACCGTCCCGTCCTGAACAAATGCGAACGTGCGCGTCACCACTGCCCGTCGATTCAATGTTCGCACGCACCATCCGAAGGCCCTGCCACTACAGAAAGCGAATGGACTTCACCGATATTTCATATCATAAGATGATCGACCGGGAAACCAAATTGGAGCAAGATCTGGCGGCCCTGCGCAATCGGCTTGCGGCGGGGGATTTGAAGCTGTGTCCCTTATGTCGCTCCCTAAATGCTAGTAAAAATGTCGAATGCTTCGTTTGCCGCTGGAAAGGTCATTTCGAGCAAGACACGGCAGCAATTCAGCGCGGACTGTCAGATTTCCTCGCGCGTTGCCCCGAATTCGGCGAGCACTTCACCCAAGAACCAACAGCTGCAAAAATTGGCCTCTGGCGTCGGCTAAGGGCGGTTCTGGCAATTTTTCGCAGGCGGCTAGACTTTCGGGCCTAGGCTAAAATCCACTTCGGCTGATATGCCGTTCGGAAAAGGCGGTGGATAATTGGCGTAAAAGCTCGTACTTTGTTTGAACAAAGGTGCCGTCCAACGACATATACTGAAGGCTCCTCCATGAGCATTGCTCGAGCCGCCATCGAAGATTATATTCCCCCTCATAGCCTGGCGGCGGAAATGTCCACCTTAGGAAGCATGCTCCTGTCGGAGCGGGCCGCAGAGGAAGTGCACTTACTCCTCACCGAGGATGACTTTTACCGGCCCGCCCACCGTGAGATTTTCCTCGCCATACGGCAACTCCTGCTCAATCTTCGAGCAGTCGATCTTGTAACCGCCAAGAACGAGCTTGCCGCACGCGAGACACTAGGAACCGTGGGTGGTACCGATTATCTCATCGAACTCGCCGAAAGCGTGCCGAGCGCGGCAAACGCCGCCCATTATGCGGCGATCGTTCTGGAGAAAGCGACACTTCGACGCCTTGAATCGGCAGGCCACGAGATCGTTAAGATGGTCCATGACACCGATAAAGATACGGACGAAAAGGTTGACCAAGCGGAGCAGGCCATCTTTATGGTCGGGCGCCAACGCTTGGGTAAGGACTTCGTAAGTGCGAAGTCCCTAGCGAAAGATTTTCTCATGGACATCGAGCACCTTCAGGAGACGGGCGAGGCGCTCCTTGGAACCCCGTCTGGCTTCTACGATCTGGACAAGATGACGGGCGGATTCTATGACAGCGACTTTTTGATCCTCGCCGCCCGCCCATCGATGGGCAAAACGTCACTTGTTCTTAACTTCGCCCTCAATGTGGCCAGGAAAGAAAAAGGCAATGTGGCTGTATTCTCTCTTGAGATGAGCGGCAAGCAACTCATGCGAAGAATGCTTTCGATGCTTAGCGGAGTAAGTATGAGCGCCCTAAAGAAGCCCAAGCTTTTGGATGAGGAGTACCATAAGCTGGCCGATGCTTGCGAGGTACTTTACGGACTGCCGTTATATATAGACGATACTTCCGATCTCGCCCCCTTAGAGATGCGCGGAAAATGCCGAAGACTACTTCAAGATGGCGGCTTAAGCCTAGTCGTTGTCGACTATCTACAACTAATGAGGGGGTCGAGACGCACCGAAAATCGTGTACAAGAAATCAGCGACATTGCCCGTTCCCTCAAGTCCCTCTCCAAGGAACTCGATGTACCCGTGCTCGCTCTCAGTCAGCTTAACCGAGGAGTGGAGAATAGGGAAGAGAAGCGTCCGCAACTGAGCGATATCCGAGAATCAGGCTCTATCGAAGCGGAAGCTGACCTCGTCATGTTTATTTATCGTGACTCTTATTACAAAGCCAAGCAAGCACCGGTCGAGCAAGATTACGATCCTGATCGGGTCGAAGAAGCGGAAATCATCATCGCCAAGCATCGAAATGGGCCCACCGGTAAAGTAATGCTGGGCTTCCAGCCCAATTACGCGCGTTTTGTCAACCTCAAGGTTTAACCGGCATCTAAATGGACGATTCGCTCGTCCCTAGACTCGAGATGTTTGCTATTTTTCTGGGCGCTGCGATCGCATTGCAAACCCAAGACCAGCCACCGGCCATCGCTCCCATTCCCGCGCCACCTCCTTTCGAGGTGAAGAACCCTACCCGGATTGCCCTAACACCGACTCTCGACGGCAAAATCGACCCCGAAGAGTGGGAGTCGTTGGCGCAAATAGGCCCGGTAGAAACCTATTTTCAGTGGGAGCCGGGAATCCTTTATCTGGCTGGGCGAGCGCCCGTGGGCAAGGAATTGGTGTGGAGCATCGATCTCGATGGAGATGGTTGGTTGGTAGGTAAAGATAACCTAGAGATACGCGTCTCGTCCGCGGGGACGGTCAAGACCGTAACTCGTATGGACGATGCCACCGACCGGAATGGCCCGCGATGGATCGACTCGAACCTTTACCCGGAAAGCTTAGAAATTGCTGGTTTAGAGGACCCATCGGGATGGACCTTCGAAGCAAAGCTTTTGGGGGTAGGAATAGGCGACATTTCGGAGTCCAAGCGGATCGGAGTCCGTGTCGATGTGGTCAACGCAGGAGAGTCCACCCCCGATGCCTTCCTTCCTCGGGCCACATGCGTTGTCACGTTGAACCTGGACACAGCGAGCGGATTACCCGCAAACCTAAGTTGGTTTCCCGACTACAAGGTGCGAACAGTAGTTCCGGGTGAGGGATTTCCACTGAAATTGAGATTCAAGAATGAAGGAAAAGCCAGATTCAGCCGAATCGAAATTCGAGGCGAAGGAGCAGCGAAGGACGCGACTTCCTCAACCGGGAAACCCTTCCCGGAATTCGATCTCAAAGGGCGAGCGGCGGTCGATTACGATACCAATATTGCCGGATCGGCGAGCCAGGGATATCGGGTGCTTCGGGCGACTCTGATCGATTCCGGAAACGATTCCGCCGTTCTTCGGACGAGCTACCGAATTACCGATCCGGTGTTGTTTGACGTCAATCTGCAGCAGATCAGCAGCAAGCCAGATAGCCAAATCGTACGGGGCAGCGTCACCCTTCGCTCGCAATCGACAAAGAAGCTCAATGGCCGTTTCACCTTGGAATTGCCCAGCGGCTGGGCGATATCGAGCGGCAATGATCGAAAGTTTACGATTTATCACGCCCGGGGAAGCTGGCGAAATAAGTTAGAGCTGATCTCCCCTCAAAATGCACGCGGCCTTGTGCCGATGAAATTTCGGGCGGAAATAGGAGGAAAGCTCGTCCAAAGCACGTACTGGTACTTAATCAAGTAAACGGCTAGCGAAGGCGTTGGTCTTTCGGTCGGTCGCTCCTTTGTTCTTCGGTCCGTGTTCTGTCCTTGCTATTTCGTCCCTCGACCATTTTAGAGATTTCGTCCACGGCTGGACGCAAGATCTCGATCGTGGCAAAGGACTTGAGCATCCATATCAATATCGAGACCACCAAGGTCGCCCCGATGACGGTCCCAAAGCCGCCCGCGACGCCCGTCACGAATCGCATTCGCAGGCTGGTTTGAGCCAGAGTATTTGACCTTACCACATCCTGAAGGCGACGCAACTCCTTAAGCAGCTCCTCGTCGATCTCACCTGGCGAAGGCACTTGTATTTCCGCCATTTATCTCTAAGACGGTGACAAAGGCTTAGGCGAAGGCTTCGCTAGGACTTTTTGAAGTATTCCCAGTTTTGGCCAAAGTTTTGAAAAGTAAGCTTCTTGCCATCCGAGCTCGGCTCCAGCACTACGGGAATCCTCATGTCTTGCTTGCGCATCTCTGGGGTAACCATGTTCTTCTTGTCGAATTCGCTATCCATTTTGCGCTTGGCCAGAAAGAGCTTTCCATCCCGGAATACGGCCACTCCCCAAACAGTTTCCATAGCGACATTCGTCTTGAGCGTGAAGTTGCTATCCTTCCCCAGAAGCAAAGTCGACGTCGGCGTGGACTTGGCGTCTTTGAATTCTTTTACTTGGGCCGGAGTCATTCGCATCACCCAAGTGCCCGCATATTTTGCCGCGGAGCCATCGATGGTAATCGTATTGGCGTCCGGCCACTTTTTGATTTTCAGAACCTTGTCGACTTCCGCCTTTTGCGCCGCTTCGCTCTTCGCCGAGTCGAGCTTAGGGTCTTTCGTCGTCTTTGCTACGTCTGACTTTGTTTTGGCATCGACGCTTGCGTCTGTCGGCTTTTCACAGCCGATAAAAGCAATGCTGATCGAAAGTAGCGCCAGCAGAGATAGGATATTAAATCTTCGTCCCATAGTTGAACCTAACGAAATTATAGCGCCTCCGCACTCCCGCCTGGAGACGAATGCCGCGTTAAGATCGAGAAGACTTGTTTTCGCTGGTGAATTCGAAGCTTCCGTTTCGGTACTCGACTTGCACATGCTGTCCATCCTGAATATCCCCCTGCAAAAGAGCTTGCGCTAATGGATTGAGGATGTCTCGTTGAATCGCTCTTTTCAAGGGTCGAGCGCCATAAATCGGATCGTAACCAGCCATGGCAATTTGGAGCGCCGCATCATCCGATAAATCCAGTTCGATGTGGCGTTCGGCCAAGCGCTCTCCTAGCCGCTGCAACTGAATGCCGACGATTTGCTTGATTTCGTTGACCCCAAGGGGACGGAAAACGACGATATCGTCGAGCCGGTTGATGAACTCGGGTTTGAAGAACTCGCGAACTTCTTCGAGAACTCGTTCCTTGATCTTATCGAAATCTCCCAAGGCACGGGCACCTTGCCCGACGTCTGAATCATGGCCGGAATCGATCCCTAACGGACCCGCATAGAGATGAGAACCAAGGTTGCTGGTCAAAATGACGACCGCATTTCTAAAATCCACAGTGCGTCCCTGGCCGTCGGTCAGCCGGCCATCGTCCAACACCTGCAGCAGCACATTAAACACCTCGGGGTGGGCTTTCTCGACCTCATCGAGAAGGAGGACCGAATAGGGTCTTCGCCGAACGGCCTCGGTCAACTGGCCGCCTTCTTCATAGCCCACATAGCCCGGAGGAGCGCCGATCAGACGAGCGACCGAATGCTTCTCTTGATATTCGCTCATGTCGATCCGAACCATCGCTTTTTCGTCATCGAACAAGAACTCGGCAAGCGCTCGGGCCGTCTCCGTTTTTCCAACCCCCGTAGGGCCGAGGAAAAGGAAGGAGCCGATGGGACGATTGGGGTCGGCGATACCGCTTCGAGCACGTCGAATGGCGTCGCTAAGTATGCGTAAAGCCTCGTCTTGGCCGACTACTCGTTTTTCGAGTTGCTCTTCCATAGTGAGGAGCTTTTGCATTTCGCCTTGCAACAGCTTGCTCACCGGGACGCCCGTCCACTTGCTCACGACTTCCGCGATATCATCTGAATCCACTTCCTCCTTCAGCATGCGCCCTTGCTGAGTGACCGCTTCGAGCTCAGAGTTTTCACGGTCGAGTTCTCGCTGAAGCTCGGGAATACGTCCGGGCTGCAACTCCGCTGCCCTCGACCAGTCGAGCTCTCGTTCCGCCTGTTGCAGTTGCGTCCTCAGGCTTTCGATCTCCTCCTTAAACGACCGAACTCGTTCGATTTTCTCCTTTTCTTTCTGCCATACCGCTCGCAGCGCGCCTGCTTTTTCATTAAGCTCTGCAAGCCGCTTTTCCAAATTCTGGAGTCTCTCCTTGCTCGCTTTATCCTGCTCTTTCTTGAGCGCCTCACGGTCGATCTCGAGCTGACGGATTTGTCGCTCGACTTCGTCGATCTCGGCCGGGACACTGTCGATTTCTATCTTGAGTCGGCTTGCCGCCTCGTCCATCAGGTCGATCGCTTTGTCGGGCAGAAACCGATCGGTGATATAGCGATTGCTCAGGGATGCGGCGGCAACCAAGGCGGAGTCGGTAATTCGGACTCCATGGTGGATTTCATAACGCTCCTTGAGGCCGCGCAGGATGGAAATTGTGTCTTCAACGCTCGGTTCACCGATGAACACCGGTTGAAAGCGCCGCTCGAGCGCCGCATCTTTCTCGATGTACTTTCGGTATTCGTTGAGAGTGGTTGCCCCCACGCACCGAAGTTCTCCACGCGCAAGCATCGGCTTGAGCATGTTGGCAGCATCCATCGAGCCCTCGCCTTTGCCCGCACCCACCAAGGTGTGCATTTCATCCACGAATAAGACAATTTCGCCTTCCGCTTGCTTAATTTCGTCGAGAACTGCTTTCAACCGATCTTCGAATTCGCCACGATACTTCGCACCGGCAATCAATGCTCCCATATCCAGGGCGATCACACTCTTGCTGCGAAGCCCTTCGGGAACATCTCCATTGACAATCCGCTGCGCAAGTCCTTCGACTACCGCTGTCTTGCCAACTCCCGGCTCGCCAATCAGGACCGGGTTATTCTTCGTGCGTCGACTTAACACCTGGATCACGCGTCGAATTTCCTCGTCGCGGCCGATCACTGGGTCAAGCTTCCCCTGCCTCGCACGGGCCGTTAGATCGATGCCGTATTTCTCGAGGGCCTGATATCGCTCTTCTGCGTTCTGGTCGACCACTCGCTTGCCACCTCGCACATCCTCGATAGCCGATTGAAGCGCTTTCTTATTGATGCCTTGCCCTTTGAGAATCTTGCCCGCAAATCCCGGATCCTCGACAAGAGCGAGGAGCATGTGCCCGGAGGAAACATAGTCGTCCTTCATCGCGTCGGCTTCACGAAAAGCTTCGGTCATGATTTTTTGCAAGCGGCCGCTCAAGTTGGCGCCGTACGACGAAGCCCCACTCGCTTTCGCCTGTTTGTCGAGCTCTTGTTGGACTTCACCTACTATCGTTGCTGGATTCGCGCCTAATTTCTCCAAAATCGGCCTCACAATGCCCCCGTCTTGATCCACCAGGGCCGCCATCAAATGCTCCGGCTCGATATTCGAATGCTGAAGCGCGGTCGCTTTTTCTTGAGCCGCCTGGAATGCGTCTTGTGCCATAATTGTGAGTTTGTCGAATCGCAAAATGAGTGTAATAGACTCAAGTAATATGAGCTATATATACATACTAATCGCACCGATCTTGAGTTCCAAGGCGCATTCTCTAAGAGGACGCGAGATTCCACCAATTTCTGCCCTATACTGGAGTAATGGCACGAGATTATTGGCTGGCACTATTATCCATGCTTATCTTCGTCTTAGGCGTCGGCATCGGCCCTAATCCGAAGAGTTGGCGGCCTTCAGAGGTTATCGACGAGCTGGATAGGCGGTTTCAGTTGACGTTTTCCGATCTGAGTTTGACGAAAGACGAAGTAGTCACGGTCAGAAGACTCGATGGCAGAATGGTCAAAGTCCGGCGAAGTGCTCGATTTGGCGTGGATCGACTAACTCCACAAGTTCCAGGACATCCCGATCTCTTGATGGACCCTTTCCAAAAGGAGCGTGAGCACCTGGCCAACGCATTGCGAAGCGCCGGATGGTCCTACGTCGTGGCCATGTACGGAAATGCCGGAAAGCCCTTAAGACGATGTAGCCTCAAGCGGAGTGCGGCGATTTACGCAAGCACAATATCAACGCCTAGTGACGCTAATTTGGAGACACTGGCTAACCAAGCTTTGGCCAAAATTGGCAATAAAGAAAACTTCACTCGGGATGGATCTACTTGGCTAATTAATGTACGGCCGGTCCGGTTATCGAACCGATTGTGCTTAAACTGCCACGGAGGCATGAAACTGAGCGACCCGGTTGCCCTGCTTGCATACGCGGTCGCGAAACACCGTAAGGCGAAATAAAGCTACTTTCCGACGCAAAAGTCGTGGAAGATGCGCTCGATAACGTCTGCGCTCGCCGTTTCACCGGTTATTTCTCCGAGGGCAGCGATTGCTGATTGAAGGCCTACCACAGCCAGATCGAAAGGCAAGTCAGCTTCCAATGTCGCGAGTGCAAGTAACGTTCCTTTGCGCGCTTCCTGAATCAGAGGTTCATGGCGGCGATTAATGTAGCCCACATTCGCGCGCTCTAAGCCATCGGTGGAACCTTTAACGGTGCTCAAAAGGGACTCTAGCCCTTGGCCGGTTTTCGCTGAAATTGGAATGCCTCGCCCTGGGGCCGGCTGCAGATCGCATTTGTTGGCGATCGTCTGGGACGGTCTTGAGATCGCCTCTTTCATACGATCATCTTCGACAGTCCAACCTCGGCTCGCATCATAGACATACCAAACCAAGTCGGCTTCTTCGATGGCTCGATGAGCGCGTTCGACGCCGAATCGTTCCACCGCCTCCGGTGCTGCTCGCAAGCCGGCGGTATCGATTAAACGGCAAAGAATACCGCCGATCTCCGCAGACTCCTCTACCGTGTCGCGGGTGGTACCTGGCGTCTCGGCGACGATCGCTCGGTCAGTACCCAGCACCGCGTTCAACAGGGAAGACTTGCCCGCGTTTGGCAAGCCCGCGATGGCGATCGTGAGACCTTGCCGGACCAGCCGTCCGGCATCGGAGGTCTTCAAAAGATCGTCGATGCGTCCTAGAGCATTTTGAAGTCGACCCGACGCCCGTGGCCGATCGAGGTCTCCGATCTCCTCGCTGAAGTCGGTGGTGGCATCGATCTCCGCGAGAAGGGCGAGAAGCACGTTGCGAATTACCGAAATCTCATCTCGAAGTTTCCCTCCGCGTAATGAATTTGCGGCGCGAAGTTGGGCTTCCGTCACCGCATCCACCGTATCACGAACTCCCTCCGCTTGGGTGAGATCGAGTCTGCCACTCATAAATGCCCGAAGGGTGAACTCTCCCGGTTCCGCGAGCCGCGCCCCTTTTAGAATGCATGACTCGATCAAGCTTCTTACGGAAGCAGGCGAGCCGTGGATGGAGAGCTCGACCGTCTGTTCGCCGGTATACGAATGGCCCTCCTCGAAAGGGAGAGCTAGTCCATCGTCCTCGTGCGCATATTGGCCGAAATGAACGTGTCTGGGGAGAACTGACTCTGGCCAAGGAGAAAATACCTGAGACGCGATTTCCCAAGCTTCGGGACCAGAAAGTCGAACCACCGCCACGGCCGCCTTGTCGAGACCGGTGATGCAGGCGACAATCGTGTCCGACCAATTCATCCCTTCATTGTGACGAACGGTACACTGAGTCCATGAAGCTGTTCGTGGATACTGGTGATGTCGAGGAGGTTCGAAAGGCCGCCGCGTGGGGCATCCTCGATGGCGTCACCACCAATCCAACACTCATCGCCAAGTCTGGCAAGCAATTTCAGGAAACCGTACTCAAGATCTGCGAGCTTCTTCCTGAAGGAGATATCAGCGCCGAAGTGGTGGCCACCGACTACGAAGCAATGCTTCGGGAAGCCACCGAGATTGCCAGTTGGCACCCCCAAATCGTGGTGAAAGTCCCGCTCATCGAACCAGGGGTTCGCTTGGTCAAAACTCTCAGTGATCAAGGCATCCGAACGAACGTCACACTTGTATTCTCAGTTCCTCAGGCCTTGCTAGCGGCGAAAGCGGGGGCGACCTACATTTCCAATTTTGTGGGCCGCGTGGATGATATCTCGGGGGACGGTATGGAAGCGGTCGCCGCCACCGTCCAGATGATAAACGAATATGGATTCGAAAGCGAGGTTTTGGTGGCTTCCGTGCGTCATCCGCTGCACGTCGTGCAATCCCTTGAAGTGGGCGCTCACGTGGCCACCATGCCGTTCAAGATCATGGAAATGCTGTTCAAGCACCCGCTAACCGATATCGGTTTGAAGAGATTCTTGGACGATTGGAACCAAGCAGGGCTCAAGATCTTCGACAAGCAACCAGCCGTCGTTTAGATCTCTATTCGCCGGAACTTGACGCTCATCGCAGGCAAAAGCTGCGCGTCTTTTCGTAGCGGAACATTGCTGTTCGACATGAGATGCTCGATACGTCGCTCCGCTTCCCGACGATATTCTTCGAATTGGTGCTCCATGTCGAGGCGAAGGTCTTCCATTTCGTCGATCATGCGAAGGATAATTTCGACGCCGGCGAGGTTCACGCCGAGCTGCTGAGTAAGGCGCTGGATGCGCTGAACCCTGAGGATATCGGCCTCGCAGAATAACCGATTTTTGGCCCCAATTCGAGCCGGGATAACCAGTCCTAAGCGCTCATATTGCCTCAGTGTCTGAGGATGGACGCCGCAAAGTTTGGCGGCAATTCCAATCATGTAGAGCGGCTGCCTTTCGTTTCTCATCGCGACCCCCGCTTGGATCCGACAACGCCGCTGTTCATCTCCGCGAGTTCTTGCAGGAGGTTTCGCTCTTGCTCGGTGAGCTTGGCGGGAACCGTAATCTTGATCTTCGCCAAAAGATTTCCTCGACCACTGCCCAACTTCGAAATTCCTTGTCCGGCGAGCCGGAATGTCTGGCCGCTCTGAGCCCCGGCCGGAATCCTCATCGTTACCGGAGTGCGCAAAGTGGGGACCTTGATCTCACCACCGAGAGCCGCCGTCGTATAGGGAACCGCCACTTCGACTTCCAGCTCATCGCCCTTTCGCTTATATAAGGCATGTGGCACTTCACGAACTACCACATAGAGGTCGCCATGGCGGCCGTTTGCTCCTTTGGCTCCTTGCCCAGCGACGCGCAGCTTTTTACCATCCGTGATCCCCGCAGGGATCGTAACCTCAACTTTTCGAGTCGCCGCCAAAGCCCCCGTACCATTACAAGTTGGACACTTTTCAAGCGACGATTGACCGGTCCCTCCGCAGGCCTGGCAGAGCTGCGTCGCTCCGAATACGCCTCGAGTTTTTCCCGCTCCTCCGCACACTGGGCATGGCTGCGAATTCCGCAGTCGGACGAAACCAGTGCCTTCACAGCTCTTGCAAGCATCTTGTACCCGGTAAGTCAACGTACGTTTGGTACCCGCGTCCAGCTCCTCCAAGGTCAGCTCGATCGTTCTCTCGACATCTTGGGGTTCCAGGCCGCGAGGGCGCGCTTGATGAGTTCCCGTTTGGCCAAATCCGGAGAAAAACTGCTCGAAGATGGATCCGATTCCTTCGCCGCCAAATTGAAAATCGTAGTTTTGAGCGCTTCCCGGGGAGGCCCCGCTTCCCGTCATGTTTTGGGCCGCCTCCCAGTTGCTACCGAATTGGTCATAAAGCTTGCGCTTCTTCTCGTCGCTCAAGACCTCGTACGCTTCGCTCACCTCTTTGAACTTGCTTTCGGATGACTTGTCGTTGGGATTAACGTCGGGGTGGAACTTCCGAGCGAGCTTGCGATAAGCCGATTTGATCTGCTTTTCGTCGGCCTTGCGATCAACTCCAAGAGTGGAGTAATAGTCTTTGCTCATGCCTGACAATACTCAATGTCTTTAGTACATAACGCTCAAGTGGGACCTTTGGTTCCGCGAAAACTTCTGGCGTATCTTGGAGAGTGACCCTCCTTCTCGTTACCCTCTTAAGGATGCACCCGTTGACTTCGCAGACTCAAATGCTGAGTATCGATGGACGCAAGCACCAAGTTACGCTTGTTCGATTTGCTCCCGATCAAGTGCGGATCAAAGTGGGCCTTGCTAGAAATCTGGTTGGGGCCACTGAGGATTTGGGTCATATGGCAAACCGTCTTCATGCGATAGCGGCGATCAACGGCACGTTTTTCGATGCCTATTCGAAGGCGGCGCGTCGCAATCCGACCAATGCTCTCATTAGCAATGGCCAGATCGTTTACAAAAGCAATATCGGATCGGTTTTTACCGTGGACTCGAGAGGAAAGCCGTCAATTGGTCGGCCTCAGTGGCGAATCGAGGGACGGATTGTCCAAGGCAATCGCAATCGGTCGTGGTATGCCTACTGGCTCAACCGCCTTCCCACTAGCGACACCACGGTCACCATCTTTAATCGTTTTTGGGGCCTGGATACTGGTCTCGATGGTCTTCAGATCGTCGCAGATCAAAATGGAAAAGTCATAAGAAAAGCTCTCACGTCGCAGCCTATTCCAGCCGGCGGATTTACCGTCCTTTTCACGGGGGCAGAGAAACGCCTTGGCGAGCGAATCTCGATTGGAGACGTTCTCACGTACAAGGTGGTCAATACGGGCGAGCAAAAGTGGAGCGCCGGTGAAGGGGTTGGCGGCGGCCCCAGACTGCTCAAAGATGGAGTCATTGCGCTCGATCCGGTGAGCGAGGAGTTTACCGATCCCAAAATCCTGAATGGACCGGGAGCTCGCAGCGCGGTCGGCATAGCCGCAAACGGCGATGTGATCCTTGCCGTAACCCAGGGAACGATCAAGGAGCTGGCGAAGATCATGCTACGCCTGGGTTGCCGAGATGCCATGAACCTCGACGGCGGAGCGTCGAGCGGGTTGTGGTTTCAAGGACGATATCTGCGCAAACCAGGCCGGCCGATCGGCAACGCTTTATTGGTGTTGCCGATCGGTAAGTAAGGCTCCTAATGTTCGTCTTCATGAGCCGCGCGTTGCTTTTCGTAGGCGGTCACCAGGTTCTGAGACTCTGGCGAGGGTAACTCGTCGTAGTGTGAGAACTGCTGACGGAACCGCCCACGACCCTTCGTGATCGACCTGAGATCGAGAGCGTAGCGCATCATGGTCGCCATCGGCACGTTCGCCCGGACGCGGGTTTTTCCGGGTGCTACAGGGTCCATGCCCTGAAGCCTTCCCCGGCGCCCATTGAGGTCGCCCACTACGTCACCGACGCATTCATCGGGCACATCGACCTCCAAGTCCAGCACCGGTTCTAGAATCACGGGGTTTGCATTCGTTGCGGCAGCCCGAAACGCGATCGAGCCAGCAATCTTGAATGCCTGCTCGCTTGAGTCGACGTCGTGATAGCTTCCGTCGTAAACGGTGGCTTTCAAATCCACCACCGAGTATCCGGCCAGGAAACCCTTATCCAAAGTTTCCCGGACGCCTTTCTCGACCGCCGGAATAAAGTTCTTGGGGATCGATCCGCCGACCACCTTATTGTCAAACTGGAATCCTTCGCCCCGAGTCAAAGGAGAAAGCTCCAACCAGCAATCGCCGAACTGCCCTTTGCCCCCTGTCTGGCGCTTGTGCCTGCCTTGGGCTTTGGCCGATGAGCGGATGGTCTCTTTGTAGGGAACTTTCGCATCCTCGACGGTCACGTTAACCCCGAACCGCGCCTTCAGCTTCTCAATAACGCTGTCGAGGTGAATGTCGCCCATGCCGGCCAAAATCTCTTGGTGGATCGCAGGATCGCGTTGGTATTGGAGCGTCGGGTCCTCTTCGAGGAGCTTTTGCAGCGCGGGCCCGAGTTTATCCTCGTCCGGTTTGCTGATCGGCTTAATCGCAATTCGATAGATCGGCTCGGGAAACTTGGTGGGCGGTATCAATATCTTGTCTTTGGCGGTGGACAAGGTATCTCCCGTGCCCGTATGTTGGAGCTTGGCCACCGCGCATATATCGCCCGCGCCGACCGCCGTTGTATTTTCCTGGGATTTCCCATGAGCGAAAAACAGGTTATGAACTCGCTCCTCCCTTTCTTTGCCCACGTTGAGCACGTGATCGTCTGCTTTGAGTGTCCCACTGAAGATTCGCAAATAATTGATTTTACCGACGTAAGGGTCGGCCGTCGACTTGAAAACGTAGGCCGCAAGAGGGCCGTTCGAATCAGGTTTGAGTTCTTTGCCGTCGAAGCTTTTCGGCATGTCGGCAGGAGAGGGAAGTTCACCGATGATCCGATCGAGAAGAGGCGCCACCCCAATCCCACTCAGTGCGGAGCCGATAACGACGGGAACCACCCGGCCGGTTTCCGTTCCCACCATGAGCCCGTGCTCGATTTCCTCTTGCGATAGTTGCTCGCCTTCGAGATATTTCATGGCGAGGTCATCGTCCCCTTCCGCCGCCGCATCCATCATCTTGTCGCGGAGCTTAGCCGCCTCCTCGACGTATCCTGTGGGTACTTCCTCGATCTCGGTTCCTCGATCCTTGCCTTTATAAACTTTCATGGCCAACAGATCGAGCACTCCGCTGAATGCTGCCTGATGGCCGATTGGAATTTGCACGTCAACCACTTTTCGGCCATAGCGCTCATGGAGCGTGGAGATTAGCCCCTCGTAATCGGCGTTGTCTCTTTCAAGCTTATTGATAAAAATGCATCGGGCAAGGTTGTGTTCCTCCGCCACCTCCCAGGCCAAATCGAATCCCACGTCGAGGTCTTTTTTTGCTTCGCAGACGATGATCATCGATTCGACGACCGGGGCAACCGCGTGGAGGTCGCCGATAAAGTCTGGATAGCCCGGTAGGTCAATCAAGTTGATTTTGAAGCCATGCCATTCGATCGGCAACACTGATGCGCTGAGACTTAGCTTTCGCCTTATCTCGAGCGGGTCATGATCGCTGGCCGTATTTCCGGCTTCGACCGTCCCCACTCTCTCGTGCGCTCCGGCGGTATAGAGCATATGTTCGACCAGCATGGTCTTGCCCGCCCCACCATGGCCCACAATGGCAACGTTTCGTATCTTGTCTGCGGCGTACTGTTTCACCTCAAAACCTCCGTTCAAAAAGAATACTCTTGAATTCGACGCAGAATGTGGCTTTCCTGCCCCCGCCGGGCACAAGAAAGCCAGGAGTTTGGGCTCCTGGCTGCTCGGCCGCTCATTTGAAGAGCTTAACCGCGATGGTTTCGCTCACGCTCGCATCTTTCGAGCTCTCTTTCGCGCCTTCTTTCGCGGATGTCCTCTTCCCGGTCGCGGCGGTAACGGTTATCTCGATAGTTGCCGTCGTTCCGAGCGTAGGAGTCGTAACGATTGTCGTTGCGCCGATCTCGGTCGTAGCGATCGTCGTATCGGCCGTCTCGGTCGTAGCGATCGTCGTATCGGCGATCTCGGTTATACCGATCGCTATATCGGCTTTCGTTCTGACGCTCTTGGCCGTAGCGATATCCTGAATACAGAGCGCCTGCAGCTCCCGCCGCGGCGACCGTATCGTCATGAATAATGAGCCCAGCGACCGCCACCGCGCCCGAGGCGATAGCGATGTTACGCCACTCCTCTCTCTTGGCTGCTCGGTGGCGAGGATCGTTGCGCCCATGATCCGCATTCGCTACCGAGGGGGCAAGCATTACGCCGGCCAGCATTAGCGCGGCCACGCCATTTGTCCACATCTGGTGCATTTTTTTCACTACTGATTCTCCTTTGTCCAGGCCTCGCCTGGATCGTGCTTTCAAAGGTGGAACGAACCAAATGGCGGTCCGCTATCGTTGTTTTATCCATTCGAACAAAATCATCCTGAGACGCCACCAATACTAGGACCCTTGATTGCCCATCTCACCACCGGTCATCCTAAACGCAGTGAAGGATCTCGGAATAATCAAGCGAATGGAATCGTTTACAATAGGCAAGAGGTCCCGTATGATGCCGCCGACCGACTTCGCTCTACGCGTCGACCTAGAGGGCTACGCAATCGTGCCGAAGGTCTTGAAAGAGGGCGAGGTTCGCGCGTTGATAGACTTTTGCGAACTCGCCTTTCTAGGCTGTCACGGCACTCGCAATGCCCTTTTGTTGTCTCGAATCCAGGAACTGTCCAGGTCCCCCGCGATTCGGCAACTCGTCGAGCCTATTCTTGGCGCGCACGCTCGGGCCGTGCGAGCCATTTACTTCGATAAATTGCCGGGTGCGAACTGGAAGGTTCCGTGGCACCAAGACCTGACGATCGCGGTCAAAGAGCGAGGTGAAGTCGAGGGCTTCGGTCCATGGAGCGTAAAGGAAGGCGTAACTCATGTGCAAGCTCCGAGCGAGGTGCTTGATTCCATGCTGTCGGTGCGAGTTCACTTAGACTCATGCGGCCACGACAATGGCCCCTTGCGTGTCATTCCCAGATCTCACTCGACAGGTATTTTGCGCGGGCGCGACTTCGAACATGCCCTGAGCGCACCGGCGGTGGTTTGCTTAGCAGAAGCCGGTGACATCGTTTTGATGAGGCCCTTGATTCTCCACGCGTCAGCCGCAGCCGACACGCCGTCTCATCGCCGGGTCATTCATTTCGACTTTGCGCGAAGTGATTTACCTGCGCCTCTAGCCTTCCAGAATTGTTGATCGTTTGCCAAGAAACAATGGCTTTCAAATTATTACGCCGTATCGCGGATCGCGTTTGTAAGCCCAAAACAGGTAGTCGGTATCTTCGGTCTTTCCGCCTAGTTCATCGACGAGCAAGACGATTTGGCCCCGGTGGTAAAACGCGTGCCCGACAAGTTGCACGATCTGGCCCTCGATACTCCATCGATAACGCTTACCGTCGCTAGCGGGGAATTCAAAGTCCTTCGACAGGGCTTCCTCGCTTAGCGACCTCAAATATTCTGTCCACCTGGTCTCGATCGCGTGGAATCGGTACCTGAGTTCTTTCCGGTCGACCCTTGAAGGCCACCAAGGGACTTGGGTTTTCGCCGTCCGCCTGCATTCGGTCCAACCAATTTTCCCGACAGACCGCCAAGTGCAAGGCCAGTACCAGGACCTTCTCGAAGCGCGGATCAGATCTTTGGCTGGTTGGCACGCTGTCAATCATGGCCAGCATTCTCTGGTTGCAGTCCTTTTCGTGCTCGTACCATAATTGGTAGCGCTCCACCATACCTAGCAATAATATCACGAGAGACTGCTCAGGTAGGCTCAGGCCTGAATTCAGACAGTTGCAAATTGTTTTTGGATCAAGTCGCCTAAGTAGCTTCCTCTCAATTTTCGCTTACTATGGTTCTTAAGGAGAAAAAAATGAAGTCGCCCCGTATTCTCGTCACATTCGCGCTCGCTTGCATCGCGTTCTCGCCATCGTCCTCTTCCGCCGTCGTGCTCGTATCCAACTTGAACGAACCCCTTCGCGATACCACGGTCATGGACCAAAGCATCTGGGCCTGCCAAGGATTCAAAACAGATGCCCACCCTTATTTTCTCGTCGACATCAGGACCATTGTCGGCGAAGCGACGAAGCTGGAGACGGTAAGCGCTCAATTGCGAATCAGCGACGCCAACGGCGACATCGACCCTAGCCCGGCAGGACTTCTAGCCGATTTCAACGTTCCCGATCTCACTGGAGCTCTGTCGGCACGTGCATTTAGCCCGCAGAGTTTGGTGGTCTTGGAGCCAAACACAACTTATTACTTCATGCTAGGAGTGGACGCGGCCGGCTCCTTCGGATGGTCCTATGCCAACACCAACAATACAACGGGTTCAGGAACGCTTGGAAATTACGAATACTCCCTTGACCAAGGGGCAACCTGGGCGAACTTCGGCAACGACTTCCCTTATTATATGGAGGTAAACGTTTCGCAGCAGCCGGTCACCATCGCTCCCACATCCTTCGCGGTCTTTCGTGGCACTCGTGAGAGCGGCGGTCTTTCCAGCCTCGCCACCTCGGACGATAATTACATGGTGATTCGAAACGGTGTTACCGCTCTTCGAAGCGAATCTCCGATCACCCTTCGGGTAGCCGCGGCATCTCCCGGTGAGAGTCCGACGGAACTCAAATTTGCAGTGGAGAATCGGGTTTCTATTTCCGGATTGACCCAAAGGATCGATCTCTACAACTATACGTTGGGTCGCTACGATCTCCTGGATCAGCGTACTGCATCCCAAACCGATACCGTCGTCACTGTAACGACTGCCACTCCCGTAGACTATGTCGAGAACGGGACTCGCAAGATCCAATCCCAGCTACGAATTCGAGCGGATGGGCCCGTATTTACGAATACCTGGCGGGCATTCGTCGACGAAACGACTTGGGAGATCACTCCTTAGGTCGTCAGATTCTGCTTAGGCGATAGGGCTAGGGCGGACCTATCGCCTAATTGCCGCTCCGATGTTGGGTTTTGCCGACCAAACAATGGACGGGCGGTTAACCGCAGATTGGGAGGTCGTGGTCCCAGACCTTAAGCTTCCGCGCCGTCCAAAAAGCTCGGGGTCGCGCATTTGCGGTGAGGCTCTTGAATTCGTAAGTGAGAAATTCCTGACGCTCTTGGGAGTTAGTAAATATGAGTAAATCATCTCCTTGGTGGAAGCAAGACCCACAATCCGCCCAAACTCATCGATTTGTTCAGCGGTCTCTAAGACTTCATGATGTCGCGCATGGATCAGAGAATTCAGATCTCGAGCCTTATTTCCTCGCCAAATCACGGGTCTAGAGTGGCGATATGCACTGTCGAATGCGTTACCTACGATCTCGCCATGTACGTTTATGAAATTAGGGTTCACATTTGGAAATGCCATAAGACCTGGTAGAAACGATAGTCGATTCCTCCGGTATAGGAAGGTTTTCTCAGTACCGTTCCGCAAGCAACATCCGACCACGTCGCCGCGCTCATTGATACCCCTAGCAGAGCTGATTTTATAGCTATCCAAGCCTTTGATTCGCTGCAAGGAGCCCATTTTCCAAATCGCTGCCCTCAGTACGCTGTCCTTGTTCATAGTAGCTCCCACAACGACGCCTTGAGAATTAACATCCGTTGCGGATGCGCTCATCGCATTTCCTTTTTCGAGGAGCGTGGGCTTGAGATTAGACCAAAGAACAGCCTCCGTTATATTCCCTGCAAATGCGGTCCCCGCTACATACATTCCGCAAGCACCTTCCACGCTTGTTTCCTGACATGAAGAGGGACAAGTAAGCAGCGTTAAGTCTTTCCTCAGAATCCACGATCTTAGGCGTCCCTTCGAGGTAGTCCCGTTTCCGATCACAGTGCCCAACAAATGGCTTCTAACAATAGTCGCTTTTCGCAGACCGGCAGCTTTCAACCCTGCCTTTAGAGTCCCCACCACTTTTCGTACTTCTTTTTGGCTACCGCTTTCGAGCGTCAGTATGGCAAGCGACCGGCAATCAACAATATCTTCTATGCCCTCAATTCGCAGAATGTGATAGCTCTTGCTTATCCAAATTACGGGCGAATCGTGCTTGTCGATAATGCATGAGAGAATTACGTTTGCAAGAGTCATGATTTATAGATGAACTGATGGAGTTTCACTCAGCTAGTATGCGCAACAAGATTCGAAAGTTTTCCGTGGAAAACTTTTTCCAGTTAATCAACCCCTTCTCAAAAACTTAATCCTCAATAACAAAGGCGAGCAATGATAAAGTTGGCACGTTTACAGCGCTATTCCAGCGCTCGCGAATGGATTGCCAATAACGGTCACTAACGCATCATATCGCGAATAAGCGAAAAAGCTTCCATTGGGCGAGTGCGCCACGGAAAGAACCGCGGTTAACCCGATTTGCTCCGGATCGGGAATCGTTATATCCTTGAGAAGTCGGCCGTCCCTAACTCGCCAAAATCGCAAATTGCCATGATAGGTTTGATAGTGTCCACCATCGCCGCCCGCCGCGATTACTTGTCCATCCGGGGAAAACGCGATTCCGTAAACTGAGATCGTGTCGGATGCATCCATCCTCCTTAGTAGGGCCCCATCGGACGTTCGCCAAAGTTTGACCGAAGCGTCGATGGCCTGGCCGTATTGATCGGTGTAGCCAAATCCAGCCGCGATAAGCCTTCCGTCGGGTGAAAAAGAGACTGAATTTACGTAGGTGAGCCCACCTTGCAGCCATTGGACCAAGTTCCCGGTAGCCGTTTCCCAAACCGAAACGCCATGCTGGCCACCCGCCACGATCAGAGATCCATCGGGCGAGAAGGCAACCGAAAAAGTGCGCCGCCCGGAAGGAAAACTGCGTATGAGCGTGAGATCGGGTACCGACCACAGCTTCGTAAAGCCGTCCATTCCCGAAGTTGCCAAGGTTTGTCCATCGGGGGAAAATCGAACACACGCGGTGCCGTTGTCGTGGGCGGTGACTCGCTCTCGAACGATCGAGCCGTCCGAAACCCGCCAAATATTCAGGTTCTGATTAAACGACTGGACTCCCGCCGCGATGTATTGCCCGTCCGGGGAGAACGCAACCGAGTTCGCGTCATTGAAGCGTGCGGTCACTGATTCTAC
>JBBREX010000025.1:0-22677 GCA_038225245.1 Fimbriimonadales bacterium
GTAGGCGGCCTCATCGAGGCCGCCTCTTTTTTGTCCCAGCGCTTTCGCCGAAAGCGTCCTACCCTTGAATGGGCACTTCGAGATACAATGAAATCATGTCGAGTTCGGTTGCGCGTTCTCATAGCTCCATTCCCATGGGACTCACCACCACCGAGTCCGCTTTCATCGAAGACGCCAGGGAGCATGGCGAACTCTATATCGAACAGCCCTTCGATCTCTATTCGCCCGAAAACCACGAATCGTGGCGCAAGCTCTTCGCCCGCATGCAGGATCGGTGGAAAAAATATGCGAACGCCCAGTTCCTACAGGGCATCAAGAATCTTTCTCTTGATCCCGATCAGGTTCCCAAGCTCGAGGACGTCAACCAGTTTCTCTGCCCCCTGACCGGGTTTCGGGCCAAAGCGGTCAGTGGGTATGTCCCTGCGTTTCTCTTCTTCGATTGCCTCCGCAACCGGGAATTTCCCACTACCATCACCATTCGGCGGTCCGATAAGCTCGATTACCTGCCGGAGCCGGATATTTTCCATGACATCGCGGGCCATGTGCCTATGCACACCGACATGGCTTTCGCCGATACCCTCGTGCGGTTTGGAGAATGCGCTCATACCGCCGCCGATATCGTCGCCGGCATTTCCGATCCCGCCGAAAAGGCTCATCGGGTGGCCAGCATCATTCGCGCGATGGCCCGCTTCTTCTGGTTCACCATCGAATTTGGCCTCATGTTCGCACCGGGCAAGAAGGAGATCAAGGTTTATGGAAGTGGGCTGCTGAGCTCCTATGGGGAAATCGAGCACTGCATAGAATCTCCGGACGTGCAGCGTTATCCCATTCAGATGGAATGGGTCATCAACCAGGGTTTCGAGATCGACCACTACCAACCGCTGCTCTTCATCGTGGATTCATTCGACCACCTTTTCGATCTGGTTGGCCAACTTGAAAAGTGGATGAAGGATGGAAAACTGAACAACGTGGCTCCCGGCGAGCCAGCTGTAAATGAAGAAGATTTGAAGAGCTTCTTGCAAGTGGGCACACCGGAATAGGGGGATCCGTTGAAGTGCCGCTGTAAAGTGGCATCGGCGCCTCGCCCATGAACTCTCGCTAATCGTGTGCCGCGACCGTCTTCCACCGACAAACCGGCTAAACTGAAGTCATGCCTGTCGAGATTCTCATGCCCGAATTGGGCGAATCCGTCCACGAAGGAACCGTGAGCCGGTGGCTCAAGAAAGAGGGCGAATTCGTCAAGGAGGACGAGCCGGTGGTCGAGATCATGACCGACAAGGTCAACACCGAACTACCCGCTCCTGCGACCGGCATCCTCTCCAAAATTCTCATTCAGGAAGGCGATCTGGTCGAAGTGTTTCACGCCATGGGGCTCATCACCGAACAAAACGAAGCCGCCGCCAAAGCGCCTGAAATGCCTAAAGTGGTCGAAGAGAATGCCAGGGCGGAAGCGGTCAGCGCGACGCAACCACAGCCGCAAGCCGAGCCCGCCCCCCCTCTGACCTCAGGCCATGCGGCAACTCCCCCCGATACCGGAAAGCGATGGTATACGCCGGTGGTCAGATCGATCGCCCGCGAACATGGCATCTCGGAAGCCGATCTGTCCTCGATCCACGGGTCGGGAGGCGGGGGGCGGGTCAGCAAAAAGGATTTGGAGGCGTTTCTCGCCGGCGGTACTAAGTCGACGAGCGTTCCGATCTCCGCCAAACTAGAGCCCGTCGCTCCCACGGCATCGGCCATCACTGGCGACGACGAAATCACGCCCCTGACCGGCATGCGCAAGATGATTGCAGACGCCATGGTCCGATCTTCGCAGGTGCCGACGGTCAGCACGTTGACGGAAGTCGACGTCACCAGCATGGTGAAGTTTCGCGAGCGCAACAAGGAGAGCTTCCCGGAGCAATTCGGGGTCAAGCTCACTTACACCCCATTTTTTATCAAGGCGATCGCCGACGCGCTGCTCGAGTTTCCTCTCGTGAATGCTTCTCTGCAAGACGGCAAGGTTCACAAGAGCGGTGCCATCCATATGGGCGTCGCCGTATCCTTGGGAGCGAAAGGAGACGAGGGTCTCATCGTGCCGGTGATCCGAGACGTACAAACGAAGAACCTGATCGAGATTGCCAAGGAGCTCGAGGCGATCGCCGCCAAAGCCCGCGGCAATCGCCTCAGCGTGGCCGACGTGCAGGGGGGGACCTTCACCCTAACCAATCCCGGGTCTTATGGAGCATTGCTCGGTACCCCCATGATCAATGCTCCTCAAGCAGGGATTTTGGGAACTTACACGATAAAGAAGGTGCCTTTGATCGTCGACGATATGATCGCCATTCGATCGGTCATGAATCTTGTGTTGACCTACGATCATCGCCTCGTCGATGGCCTCCTTGCAGGTCGATTCTTGCAGTCTGTGAAGAAGAAGCTCGAGAACTTCGAGTTCTTCAAGTAACCACCGCGAACAAGCGTCTTAGCCTCGCCACGGCGCGTGGGTGAGGCATGTGCGCAGCTCATACTCCACCACTAGCAGTGGTAAGGTTTTCGATATGACTGCTAGATTCGAGTTAAGATTTGCTCTCGCTTGAACATCACGACGACCAACCACATCGAAACCGCCGCGATAGCAAGACTGATACTAACGCATGCTGCCAATCCGATAGGGTCGATTCGACCCAGAAGGGCATCTCGGATCGATGAAGCGGAGTTCAACACCGGCATAACGTTCACCCATCTCGATTTCCCAAAATCTGTGTAGCTGATGAATTGGCTGAACATAGCGGGCATCAAGATCACGATGCTCAGCAGAGCTAAATAAGTCTGCGATTCGCGCATGTTCTTCGCATACGAGCTCACTGTGAGGAGCAGGCCCGAAAAGAACGCGACCAAGGGCAATAGCACGGCTAGGATCGATAAGATCGAAAGCACGGAAAGATGTATTCCTTCCGGGAACAGGTTCTTAGTCAGCGGCAGGCGCAAGGTTGCGACTAAGATAACCCCCAACAAAGATGATAGACTGCTCAAAAGGCAAACGAGTGAAAGGGCGAGGAATTTGCCTAGCGCGATTTGTGTTCGGCTCACGGGCGAGATGAGCAGGGTCTCGAGCGTCCCGCGTTCCTTTTCTCCTGCCACGAGATCGCTGACGCTGCCCATTCCGCCGTAAAAAGCCCAGATCACAATCAAATAAGGCAGAAGTCCGACTAACATCGAGGCTCCAAGTCCCTTTCCGCTCGACGCATTCTTCTCCTCGATCTGAATCGGTTCCAAGAGGCCCTTTGGAATTCCCTTCGCCTCAACGATCTTTTGGGCGGCTGTTTTGTTGAGCTGGCCGACAAGGCCCTTGAACGATTGGAGAGCAATTTCTGAGGCTGGCTCATCGGGATTGAAGATGGCCAAAATCTTAGCGTTACCGGTGGCTGCTTTAGCTTCCATGTTTTCGGGAAACCGAATGACGAGATTAGCTTTGCCATCGCGCACGAGAGCCTCGCCGTCGGAGATCGAACGGACCAACTTGATCTGGGAGGCAGAACCGCTTGCGAGCGCACTTGCAAGACCTTGCGGAAGCTGTTCGCGCGCGACGACGTAAAGAACGGAAGCCTTGGGTTTCCTCAGAGCGCTCGATAAGAATCCGAATAGCATCAGGATCACGAAGATCAGAACAACGGGGCCGATAAAAGCGTTGCTGACCACTCTCTTATCGCGAAATAACTCGCGGGTTTCCTTTCGAAAGATGTGAAGAATTGCCTTCATGCCGCCGCCGAATATCCGACGGTGGCAAGGAATGCCTTCTCCATCGTTGGCTGGCCCGTGCGCTCTTTAATGCTGGCAACCGTGCCCTCGCCGCATATCTTGCCCTCATGAATGATCCCAATTCGGTCGCACAACCGCTCCGCCTCGCTCATGATATGGGTGCTAAAGACGATCGTCTTGCCCGTCATCTTGGCTTCCTCGATGAACTCCATGATCGTCTGGCCGGTAACCACGTCCAGGCCCGCCGTCGGCTCGTCGAAAAACAGAACCGGGGGATCATGCAGTATGGTGCGAGCGATAGATACACGTTGCTTCTGGCCGGTCGAGAGCTTGTCGCATAGCCCGTCCGCGAACTCGTGCAAGTTCAGTTTGTCCATGACGTAGGCCACCCGCTCGGCTAGCTTGCCGCTGGATAGCCCGTAGAGTCCGCCAAAGTACATCAAGACCTCGCGGGGGCTAAGTCGGCCGTAGAGTGCGGTGGAGGCCGAGAGGAATCCGATGCCGGCGCGCACCCGCTCCGGCTCCTTAACTACATCGAATCCTGCTACTTCTGCAGTCCCGGACGTTGGACGAATAATGGTGGAGAGCATACGGAGCATGGTCGTCTTTCCGGCCCCGTTGACGCCGAGAAGGCCATAAATCTCGCCATTGTCGACTTCGATCGAAACGTCCTCGACCGCGTGCACCACCCCCGCCTTGCGCTTGGGGTCGATGAATTCCTTGCTCAAACCGCATGTCCTGATCATCTGAGGGATTCTACCGTAGCGCCGGCATCCTGCCGGCTTGATCATGCCCATAGTGCAGGCACCCTGCCGGCTTGATCATGCCCGTAGCCCCGGCATCCTGCCGGCATGATCATGCCCGTAACGGCGGGCATGTTGCGGCCAATCGGCGATCCGCATCTTATGGCCCAGATTGCTACCGGACCGGAGAGCCCAAGAGCCTCTTTTGGCACCGAAGTTGCAGCCTAAAAGGGTCAGGACTGTCCAAGGAGAACCAAAACAGGATGAACCTCTTCAAAACCCTTTCCGCAATCGCATTTGTCGCCTTCTCCGTTTCCAGCGCTCATTCCATCGAGCTGGTCACGAACGGTGATTTCGAGTCAAACCCCTTCGACCTAGGCTGGTCCACCCAAGGCCAAGCCGCTATCGGAAACTGGACCAATGAAAGCGATAATCGCTTCTCCAGCAACTCTGCCTGGCTAGGGGGTTATAACAGCGCCGACGATACCCTGATGCAATCCATTAACACGGCGAATATGGCTACGGGTAATCTTTCGTTCGACCTTGTCGTGCAACGGCTGGACGACAGCGGTTTCGATTTTCTCGATGTAAGCTTCGGAGGGAGGCTCTTAGATCGTATCGACCTTGGTGATACCCAAGACAAAGGCTTTATTTCCTTAGCCAAAGCCTACGACGTCTCCTCTGAGATGGGCCACGGAGTGCAAGACCTGGTATTTCATGGGACCACGGACTGGGTTCACCCCGGCTCGGCGTTTATCGACAATGTGTCACTCGACGCGAATCCAGTACCTGAGCCTGCGTCCTGGATCGCTCTCTCCATCGGCGCCCTCGGCTTGCTTCGCCGATACTTCCGATAGGCCTGCTTCCATCGTTCGTCCCTCTCCATCGGGGGGACTTTTTTTTTGTTGTCTGCGGGTAAAGTAGGAGAGACAGCCAAAACTTTGTATAATGAGACAGAGGTGAGCACTTGAAAAGAGCTACTGCAATTGTCTCTTGTCTTTTGATGACCTGGATCTCGTTGGCGCAGCTCAAGCTGGATTGGACGAGGTTCACGGGCAAGCTGTATGCCCTGGCCGTAGATTCGCAGGGCAACGTTTTCGCTAGCACTGGTCCCATCGGGGGCGGTGGGCCTGGTTATCTGACGAAATACTCGCCCTCCGGCAAGCCACTGTGGCAACGGACGTTTCCGTCATCGTACTCTGTGGACCTTGTGGTCGACTCGCACGACAATGTGTTCTACAATGCGGACCACACATACAAGCTTGATCGCGATGGCCGGCAGGTATTTGTGGCCGACGGCCATACAGGCCCATTTAGCGTGGATCGTGATGGCAATCTCTATCTTGCCACTTGGGTGGACGTCAGCCAGCGCAACAGCGACTTGTACGTGCGCAAACTCGATCCCGCAGGCAATGAGATTTGGCACTGGCAATACGATGGGTCGCATCATGTGAACGACAGCGCCCGAGATATCAAAGTGGACTCGGCCCACAACGTTTATCTGTCCGCTACGCTCGACGCAAGCGAAGGTCATAGCGGCGACATGTTCGCTGGGATCAAGCTCCTTCCGAATGGACAGCCGGAGTGGATTGTTAATTTCGGCTCGAGTTTCTGCTACGCCATTGCGGTTCAGCTCGACAACCGGGAATTGCCGATATTTCTTGGACAAGGACGTTTTAACGGAGAGGTGGGACGAGGTATTGCGGCGTATTCTGCTGGGGGAGGCGTACGATGGACCTACCTGCTGCCGTTTGGCGCGAATTATGACTGGAACTTGGGCTTTCAGCTCGACGCGGCCGCCAACGTATACGTTTCCGGTACAAGGTCTGATGGTGATAACCCATTCGCGCACGTCGCGAAGCTTAGTACCGATGGCGGCGTACTCTGGGAGATCGTGCTTGCGGCGCCTTTGGAAGCCGAGGCGCTTCAGCTCGATGCGCTGGGAAATGCGTTGCTCTTGGGTCTCAACGGCCATACGACGGACATCGCTAAGATTGACCCGGCGGGCAACGTCCTATGGCGAGTAAATTCCTCGCGTTTCGCTCCAAATTGGTCGGGTGCGAACCTGTTGTTGCATCCAAATGGAAGCCTGATCTTCGGCGGCACTAGCTATTTAGCCTCCCTGAATCACTGGGAACTTTCAAGCTATCGGCAACTCTAAGCACTACAAAGTCGGGTGGCCTGAATTGAATATCCGGGTTTGAAGCCCTTAGGTGACCTGCAAATGCGCGGAGCCCGTTGACCTCAAAGCCCCGGATTCTCGGTAGGCCGACATTTGACTGTTCTCCTAGGCCATGCCTGCTTCGATGAAGATCTCATACAACACCAACTCGCGTCCTTGATAACTCACTGAGAGCCCAAAGTTTTCCCTGCGTGAGCATGAAGAACGAAAGTTTAGCCCTGTTTATGCCTCAAGCCTCGCCTACAGGGCAAATGTACTCCCACCGAACTCAGGCTTGAGGTATTTGATTCCGCGATTCCTAGTGGTTGACATTTCCAGGTTTCGCCCAGCTTGAAAGTATGGTTACACGAAACGAGGGAGTAGCAGCTGAAAAGTTTGGCCTGTGATAGGAAATGAACATGAGGAATTGTTACCAACCGCCGCAGTACTGGCGGGGTCGCATCGAGCCACCGGGCCATCGCCCACAGACCTGCCAAGCATGTCAGAGTGAACGTTGAGTCTCGCCAAGCGTCGATACTTTTTGATCACGGCCGATGAACGGCCATCTAGGAGAACATCATGAAGAATCGATTAATTGCGACAATTGGAATTGGAACTGCGCTGCTCGGAACGGGCGCCTTGGTTACAAACGCTTACGGCCTCCAGCCCCAGCCAACATCAGGCAACAAAAGGGGTATTCGCATGGAGCGACGAGAGAAGCACCCTGAAATCATGCGAGCTATGAGGAACCTCGAGCAAGCGAAGCGGAACCTTCAGAATGGTGCTCACGATTTCGGCGGCCACCGAGCCAAAGCATTGGAACACACGGAACAGGCCTTGCAAGAATGTCGCGAAGCCCTTAAGTTCGACAAAAGATAAGCGTTCCTAGTTCGGACGCTTCGAATGATGAGTGAGTGGCCTCCTGGAATGGACCAGGCGGCCACTCGATCCTTCCGATTGCTTTCGGATCACGCTGACGCTTCCATCCACCTCGAGCATCGCTAGTTCTACTTGATCGACGCTCTTGGCCTCATGCTCGCGCAGAACCGCCTCTAATTCCTCGATCGTCATTTTCTCCTTGCGTAAGTTCCGAAATTGGATTTCCCCGTGGTTGACCAGTACGATCGGTATTCCCTCAACAAATCTTCGGAACGGTGCCGAGTAGAGCCGGGCTTGAGCGATCGCACTATTTATCAGCAGCAGTGTGGCCGCCGACACAATTCCGCCTGTCAAGCTTGTGTCCGGTCCCGTCATCGCGTTCTGAACGGCGTTGCTGATGAGGAGCAACACAACCAGATCGAAGGGCGTGAGCTGGCCAATCTCGCGCTTACCAGCCAGCCTCACGCCAACGAGAAGAGCGACGTATACGATCGCCGTCCGGGCGGCGATTTCGAGGAGAGCAGGCCAGTGCAAAGCGTGCACATGGCACTAGACGGCCCAGCCACCCTCTTTGTGCCTATGGTTGCCGTTCATGGAATATGTTCTTCAGACAATGAAGGAGAACGACGACTCCAAGCGGCGGGCTTTCACCCTCGTGGAAATGCTGATTGTAGTGGTCGTATTGGCCATCTTGGCGACTATCGCACTTCCGCTATTTGCCAACTCAAGCCGCCGGGCGAAAGAGAACTCTCTCCGATCGAACTTGCGTATCTTGCGCGATGCTATCGACCGCTACAAAAAACGACACGGGTCTTTTCCCCCTGGTATTGGCTGACATTAAGAGAACAGTCGCACCCGCTCAAGGGTTGGACGTGGCGGGGAATACCCAATCAATCAACGCTGCCGCCTGGATCGGACCTTATATCCTTCAAAGGATTGGCAAAGATCCAGTTTCAGGCGCCTCGTACACCTACCGCACAAACACGCCAAACGTTGGTAAGGTAATGAGCTCGGCCGCCGGAAGAGCGTTGGACGGAACTTTTTATAATTCCTGGTGAGAAACTTCTACATTCGAAAGATTCCGAACCGAGTTGGTTCCACCGAGGCGTTGCGTGATGCTTCGATCCCCAATCCAATGACCCGCCGGGTGTCGATGGGATCGATGATTCCATCGTCCCATAGTCGGGCACTGGAATAGGTCGCAGATGACTCTTCCGAGTATTTGGCTAGTGTTGGAGCGCGGAATGCTGCTTGCTCTTCGAGCGTCATCGACCCGCCCTTCGCCGCCAGTTGGTCCAGCTTTACCGTGAGAAGAACGTTGGAGGCCTGCTCGCCGCCCATCACGCTGATCCGTGCATTTGGCCACATCCAAAGCTGGCGCGGCCCGTATGCCCTTCCGCACATCCCATAATTGCCCGCTCCGTAGGAGCCGCCGACGATCAATGTGAATTTGGGAACATTGGCTGTGCTCACTGCCGTTACGAGCTTCGCCCCATGCTTGGCGATTCCTTCGTTCTCATACTTACGGCCCACCATGAACCCCGAGATATTTTGAAGGAATACGAGCGGAATACCTCGCTGGCAACATAGCTCGATGAAGTGGGTCCCCTTTTGTGCGGACTCGCTGAACAGGATGCCGTCATTCGCCAACACCCCCGCCAAATGGCCATAAAACCTGGCAAAACCACAAATCAGCGTCTTTCCAAAATTTGCCTTGAATTCTTGGAACTTCGAGCCGTCGACCACTCGGGCGAGGACTTCGCGCATGGCAAATGGAGTTTTCGACCCCAGAGGAACCAAACCATACAATTCCAGAGGATCGTAAGTCGGGTCTTCTGGCAAGGAAGGTTCAAACAGAGACACCTCGCGCCTCGGACCGAGAGCTTCCACGATATTGCGAACAATCTCCAGAGCGTGCGGATCGTCTTCCGCAAAATGATCGGCCACCCCGCTGATCGAAGTATGAACCATCGCCCCGCCAAGGTCTTCCGCCGTCACCTCTTCGCCAGTCGCCGCCTTTACGAGGGGCGGGCCGCCCAAGAATATCGTGCCTTGGCCCTTTACGATGATGGCTTCGTCGCTCATCGCGGGCACGTAAGCGCCTCCCGCCGTACACGAACCCATGACGGCGGCGATCTGAGGAATGCCTCGGCTGCTCATTTGCGCTTGGTTGTAGAAAATGCGGCCAAAATGGTCTCGATCCGGAAAGACCTCGCTTTGAAGTGGCAGGAATGCTCCTCCAGAGTCAACGAGATAGACACAAGGCAGATGATTCTCGAGGGCGATCTCTTGAGCTCGCAGATGTTTCTTAACCGTGATGGGAAAATAGGTTCCTCCCTTTACGGTGGCGTCATTACCAACGATCATGCATTCCCGGCCATGGATTTTGCCGATTCCAGTAACGATGCCGGCACAGGGGGCTTCTCCACCATACATCTCGAACCCGGCGAAGGTTGAAAATTCCAGGAAGGGCGAACCCGGATCTAAAACGCGGTCAACTCTTTCGCGAACTGGAAGCTTGCCTCGCAGGCGATGCTTCTCGGTCGCTTCAACTCCTCCGCCCTTCAGGATCGCGGCCGTGTTCTTCTTGAAGTCGCCGACGATCTGCAACATTGACTCGCGATTCAAGCGGAATGAATCTTCGTGCACGTCGATAAAAGTGGGCAGCAGTTCCATCGGATGGAGATGTTACCGTGGCATCGACGCATAGTCTTTCATCGATAGGCGGATTCCGAAGAAGGTCCGTTGCAGATTAACGCGGGGAGACGGAAAAAATGCTGGTGCGCATTTCAAGCGCACCAGCAACTTCAGGTCTTGTGCTTGTCGTCTTAATGGATGAAATTCATTTGACTGAAAATGCTATCCGTAAGTGAGTATACGCGAATAAATGTTATGGAGGCAACAATTTCGAGCAACAATTGAACTTTTTAACCAAACGGCTGATGAGGCTTTCGGCCCCCGCGCTTAGCCAAGGCTTTTGAGGTACTCAGCTCGTCCACGGTAACGAATCGATATCCTTGAGACCGCAGCTTTTCGATCAGCGTGGGAAGAATTCGCAAGGTTTGAGGCACTCCGTCGTGCAATAGGATAATGCCACCATTACTCGCCCTTGATATGGCTTTCTTGAGGATAACTGCTTCTCCAGGGTCAGCATAATCGCCCGGATCGTCGGTCCAGAGCACGGTTGTCAAGCCCGCTTGGACTCCAAGGTCGACGACTCGGCGGTCGTAATCTCCGCCTGGGGGCCGGCAAAACGTTGGAGTTCGGCCGGTCAGCGTTCGAATAATAGCGTTGCAACGCGTATATTGGCTCAAGGCGATGCCCGACGGCTCGAAAGTGAGGCGGGCATGATCGTAGGTGTGATTTGCGATCAAATGACCTTGCGCATACTCTTCGCGAAGCAGATCGGGGAATTTGTGGGCCATCTTTCCCACGATGAAGAAAGTGGACTTGACGTGATAACGGCGCAAGATTTCCAATAAAGGTTCGGTAAAACCCCGATGAGGTCCATCGTCGAAGGTTAGAGCAATTATTCGGTCATTTGGATTGCCGCATTGCAAAATCCGCCGTTGCGAGCCTGCCTTTTTCACGCGTTCCTCGGAAAGGCGGCCGTCCGTTCCCTCGGCCCGCTGGGGCGCCCTCAACGGCGAAATCCCGGAGACAAGCTGTCCGCCGCATCCCGCCAGGCAGGAGACTGATGTGACAAGAATAAATAAGAGAAAGCGCGGCATCTGATCTTAATTATGGTCAGCGTTATTGGTTAAGCAAAAGTTTCCTGAAAAACGAAGCGCGATCCTCCGCGGCGGATAACGATTCTATAGAGGAGTTGCTTACCCTTAGTACTAGGCCGAGACGCCGGCATTTTCTCTCACCCATTCGAACGATGCATCGAATCTCGGCCGCGATCGGTCAATAGTAAAGTGGCGCCGAAGCTCGCATTAATCTTGAACTTGGAAGCAGGCGGAGCCGGCCAAGATAAGCTGACGGAGATCGAGAAGCTTTTGGCGGAAGCGGGGCCTGAATACCGTTTGATGGAGGCAAGCGATCATACAACGGCCGAAGAAATGGCGGCTCAAGCGATAAAGGAAGGTGCGGATCACCTGTGTGCCTGCGGCGGCGATGGGACGGTGGCTCAAATCGTGAATGGGATCATGAAGAGCGGACGCCGGGGCTTGCGGCTATCGATCGTGCCCCTGGGAACGGCAAACCTCATTGCAGAAGCGCTGGGAATACCAACTGAGATCGAGGAAGCGGTTAAAACGATTCGAGCCGGCGCGCTACGAGAAATCGACGTCGGTAGGATTGACGGGCACTACTTCGTTCTCGGGTTGGGGATTGGAGCGACGGAGCGTTTTGTCACCCAGACGGGGGATTTTGCTAAGAAGAAATTTGGACGACTGGCTTATGTGTTGAGCCTACTGCGTCAGACTAAAGCAGAGCCTTTTCAGATGCAAATCGAGGTTGACGGCCGACAAGTTTGGGCGGATAAAGCGGAGGCCTCCACCCTTGGGAATTTTTGGGGCAAACCTCATCTGAAGTTGCTCAAGGATTCGACCCCCGATGACGGAAAGATGGAGCTTGTGATCAACGAGCGGCTGACCAAATGGGGTTTGATTCGGCTTGCTTGGAAAGGCGTCTCCGGTCGGCTTGGGAGCGACGAAGACGTAACGGTTATTAAGGGTTCGACCTTCCAAATTAGCACTCAGCCTACGTTGCCGGTGCAACTCGACGGCAATGAAAGCGGGTTGATGACACCGTTCCGAGTGGAGGTCTTAGACCGCGCCCTGACGATCTGCATCTGTGCGGGTGACCCTTCCTAGAAACCGTCATGGATCAGTTGGCAGTTTGCGGTTGGCCTCGGGTGATGGGTGGCTGGGGACTAGAAGCACAGTCAATACAAAAAGCAAGATGAGTCCGCCGACATAACCGCCTATGACATCGGACACCCAATGCGCCCCCAAATAGATTCTGCTGAGGCCGATTGGGATCGGCAGCAAGGCAAGAAAGGTGGCCGATACATTTCTGCGAAGCTTGTCTGTGACGTGAAGCCAGCAAATCACGGCGAGCGCGCCGTAGAAGGCGGTTGCCATGAGGGTGTGGCCGGAAGGGAAGCTAAACCCAAATCGGTGCCCTGTAACATGGACGAGCTTTTCATCCGGTCGTGCCCTCGCCCAGATCTCTTTGAGGCCCAAGTCGAAAGGCAGCGATAAGAAGGTAAGCATGAGATAGGCCGCGGCACGCGGCTCATTCTTGAGGTAAAAGAATATAGAAAGCAAGATTGTGGCAACGCACAGAAAGGCAGGACTGCCAAAGAAAGTAACACCCAGCATCACTCTGTCCAAAATCACCCCTGAGCTTTCTTGTACTTCGACAGTGACGTGCTGATCTAACGGCTGGAGAATCGAGTATCTGACCAGGATTCCGATAACGAGGAACCCCCCCAATAACGAAGCGATCAATAGGAGTGGGACACGCTTCATTTTGACCTCAGCATTTTGACCTCAGCATTTTGATACGGGGAGCTGTGCCTAAACTAAGGCAAGTTCGGACTATGTAGCCAGGAGCAAAGCCCGAACTTGATCAAAGATGCGACTTTACAACCGCGACGTCCCAATCTTGGTTTTGTCGGGGTCGGCGGGCCGCTTCAGAACCGGCGTCTTGTAACTTGCCAGCATCTTATTCAATTCTGACAAGGCCCGCTCGAGCTGGGCGTCCTTTCCTTGCCGCCATAGGTACGGATCCAGCTCGACTTCGATGTCTGGATCGACGCCATGGCCCTCGACCTCCCATTTGCCGCTGGCCGGATTGTAGAACGCACAATTCGGCGAATTCACACGTCCCCCATCGGCAAGACCGAAGCCAAAAGAAGCTACGAGACCGCCCCAGGTGCGTTTGCCCACCACCGGCCCGATCTTGTGGTGCTTGAAGAGCCACGGGAACATGTCCCCTCCAGAGCCCGCGAATTGATTGGCGATCATCACTTTCGGGCCATAGATCGACGAGCCGGGAGTTGGCCAGTCGCGGCCCGTGCGAGGTGTAAATGCGCCATCCAGCGTTTTCTTCATCTCATAAACCATGAAGTCATTGATCAAGCCGCCATGATTAAACCGCTCGTCCACGATTATGCCGTCCCGATTGACTTGCGCATAGTAGTAGCGAATGAACGAGTTCCAGCCGCCACCACCGGTGTCGGGTACATGCACGTATCCGGCCCGGCCATTCGTCATCTTCTCCACGTATCGGCGGTTGTCTTCCGCCCATGCCTTCTGCCGCAGACTGAATTCCTGGGCGACCGGGACCACCGTGACTTCGCGCGCGCCTTTGCCGTCTAGGGCGGTACCGATCTTGACCTTCACTTGCTTGCCCGCCTTGGCCTCCAGCTTTTCGTAGATGTCGTTCGAGTCTTTCAGCTCTTTGCCGTCGATTTCGAGGATGTATTCTCCTGCCTTAGCGTTCACCCCTGGCTGCGCGAGGGGAGCGTATAGGCCGGGATTCCAGCGCTCACCGTCGTACACTCGTGTAATCCGATAACGCCCATTCTCGAAGGCGTAGTCAGCTCCAAGGAGCCCGCCAGGTACGCCCTGAACGCCCGGTATGTCTCCTCCTGAAGCCCACATGTGTCCTATCGAGATTTCTCCCGCCATGTCCGTAAACAGGTAGTTCAAATCGTCGCGCGAGCATAGATTCTCGAGAAAGGGCTCATATCGTTTGTCCATCTCGCGCGCGTCGATGCCGTGCAAGTTCGCCGCGTAGAAGAGCATCGGCTCGTTCAGCCATACCTCGTGAAACATGTGCCGCCATTCTACGCGGGGATCGATTTTCACCTGGAGCCCAGAAAGATCGACGCGGCCCTGTCCCGGCTGCGCAGGAGCTGCCGATGGAGCGATCGAGAATCCGCCGGGCTGAGCGATCAAGACTTTCTGGCCGTCCGCAGAGAGCTGGATACCCATGCCTTGGGCAAAGGGAGCGACCTTGCGATCGGAGAAAGTGAATTTCTGAATGCCTCCCCCGCCACCAACCGAAAAGCGAGAGGATGGGCCGCCGGCCGAGATAATGAAAAAGCTGCCCGGAGGTCCTGGCTCCAACTCTACATGGTTGGCCGCTGGGATAGGCAACGTAATAATTCGATACTCGATCTCGGGCAGGTCGATGCCGAACTTAGGCGGCTCCGGCTTTTTCTTTGGATCGGGCGGCTTCGCCGCCTCCGCTTCCTTAGCCGGGTCCTTTATCGTTTCTTCATCGCTTTCGGGTTGCAGAGGATTCGGTAGATCCTTGCGCAGCACGACCGCATAAACGCTGCTCGTGACATTCGGATTCGTCAGGCTTGAAAGATCGAGCCAACTCGACGCGGGGCCTGTATTCGTGCTCGCAAGAAAATAGAGGCATTTGCCATCTCGATCGAAAATAGGACTGCGTGCGTTCGAAAGGCCATCGGTTATTTGCGTAATCTTGTGAGAATCCAAACTGTATAGGAAAATCGCCTGCATATGGCTATCCAAATCTCGCGACCAAGTAAGCCACTTTGAATCCGGAGACCACCCAGGAGCCACGTTCACGGCGGGATCGGTAAAAATGCCTTGGTCGATTCTCGTGTTCTTGCCCGTTGTCACATCGACCGTCCAAAGCGTATTGCGATGATCGGTATACGCAATCTTCATGGAATCCGGTGACCAAGTCGGCCGATAATAGTAACCGGGCGATTCCCCCAGATCTAATAGCCTCTCCTTGGATGTCGTCGTATCCCACAAAGCCATCTGCTGGCGTCCATTTGCGTCCGTTAAGTAAGCGATCGCCTTCGCGTCCGGTGACCACGCAGGATCTCTGCGGTGCAGGCCCTGTGCCTCACCAAGCACTCTTGCATCCCCCTTTTGGCCAGGAGCAGTAAAGATCCATCCTCGAGCCGACAAGACGACGCGCTGCCCGGTAGGCGAAATCGAAGCCCCGGAGACCATCGAGGCAACGCTCTTGAATTGGGGTCGCACTTCGGGAAAGTCTCCACGAATGCTGATTGGCACCCGCGTGGAATTCTTCGATGATAGGTCGTACAGATTGATAGACCCGAGACGCTCATAGACGATCGCACCAGGCCCCGCTGTCGCGGACTTAATGTCAAACCCTTGGCCTGGGATCTCTTCCTCAACCTTGCCCGAACGTGTGTCGAAACTAGACAAGCCCACCGGCCCGCGCTTATCGGATAGGAAATAAACCTTGTTCCCTACCCACATCGGCTGTTCGTCGTTCTCGCCATTACGCGGAATTTCTTTCACCTTCGAATCTGACATCTGGCCGATCCAAATCGCATACGCTTGACCGCCTCGATAGCGCTTCCAGGCCAGCTCCCATTTGAATCCGGGAACATAGGCCAAATGCGATCCATCAGGCGAGATCGAGGCTTGTGAGCCCATGGGAAATGGAAGCGGCTTCGGCACACCGCCGCCTACGCTAACCGAAAAAAGCCGTGGTGCGTCGGTGTTCGAGAGCATGTGCGATGAGAACACCACCGACTTGCCGTCAGGAGTCCAACCGACGACACTATCCGGGGCCGGGTGGTAGGTGAGCCTTTTCGGCACTCCACCTTCCGCAGGCACCGTGAACACATCGATATTGCCGTCGTACTCGCCGGTAAAGGCGATCATCGACCCGTCGGGCGAGAACAGGGGATCGCTTTCCACCCCGGGTGAGCTCGTAAGCCGGCTCGCCTCGCCCCCGCTCCTTGGCACCTGCCAAAGGTCGCCCGCAAATTGAAACACGATCTTCGACTTGCTGAGCGTTGGGTGACGCATGAGGCAAGGGGACGGACCGGGGCTAAATGGATCGTCGAAAATGAGGCTTGCGGCCAAGGCGAGGACGGGGACGAATAGCATGACTCAATGATAGCCCAGATAGGGTTTTCGGGATTGAGGATGGGATTCCACTCGCCCGTCAGGGCGGAGTCGTGGATCGCCGCTGCACTTGGAGCGCGGAAATCATTCCGCCTCTGGTACAGGGCTTCAGCCCCGGTTGCGGAGCAAAAGGTGTGGACTTGCGCGTGGTGACTGAGGTCGCCACGACCGAAGGCGGACTCTGAAGTCCGCGCTCCGGCGGATTGTAAAACTGGTCGGGGCGGAGTGATTCGAACACGCGACCCCTGCTCCAATACTACCGTCCGCAGCCATTCATAGCAAACTATTTAGGCTCAAGTACATGGGCTGAACCTATCAGTTCGTCCGTTCTATTAGGCGACCGTCCATCCTGTTGGTCGACAACCCTTGCCGTCAAACCGGGTAGGAGGAAAGTGGGGGCCTCAAGGGATGAGCAGACCCGCTAGAACGAAATAGCTCGGCATTATCGGAATCTTGGCGAACAGCTTAATGTGAACGCCTAGGTAACGTGCTCCTCGGCATTCAAAGACTTCCGGATAGACTGAGTGGCCTGGCCGGAGGGGGTGCGAGTATCCTAGAGACCCTACGTACTGCCAGACATCTCTAATGTCGGATATTTCGCCGCGGATAATTTCCCTTAGGAGTGGTGTGAATCCGTCTAGCCCATACCAACTAACCGCGAAGCCATGTGCAATCTTGGCAAGCAGCCTACACAGACCAGAATTGTCTATTAGGTAGGCCGAAGAATCAGTAGTTCCGTCCGGCCTTTCTAGCGTCACAGTATATGGCCCGCCCTCCTTCCCAGTTACTACCGGACGGCACCGGCTGGGCCACCCCGAGGATGTGGTGAGACTTGTAACATGGAAGGCTTCGTTCCGCTCCATGCCATTGCCGTTCATGAATGAGGGGGGGAAGTATGACGGGAAGAGCCCTATTAGGTCATAAGCATGCCTGGACGGCTTGTTGCAGATTTCTCGGACGGCCCACATTGTTCCCCGAATGATTTGCCTCTCGATATCCTGAGTCTGCAGACGGCATGACTCACAACTTGCTTTATGCAAAGTCAACGCGTTCCAACCCTTGATGAACCGTTCTTCGCCAAACATTGCTTTTGGAATCACGTGCTCCTTACTAAGGTCCTGCGGGCGGACGGATTCGAACTGGCAGTAAATACAGCGCCTGAACGGTCCAAAGTAGCGAGGTTGAGCTTGTATCTTCATTCGGGAGAAGAATTAGTACATCTTCTGCATTTGCCGGTCGTCCCAATTTTCGCCGGTGTTTATCTTGATTACATGATCCCCTTTAATCCAAAGATGTGTTCCGTCTTCAATGATCGGGGCTCCGAATCCGTTCTTTGACCGGTAGTTGAGAATGACCTCTCGCAAGTCTGGTTGCGATTCATCAATGGGCAAATCCAACTCCCGAATAATCTCGAAGCTTTTTGGGTCAAAAACCTTCTCATGAACCCATTCATCGATAGCTTGCTTCTTGGATCGTTCTCTTTGTTCTAGGATAGCTCCGTGCTTAATAACTCCAAAGAGCCAAAAGCCGCCAAAAAACACTCCGGCTAGCAGAACGCCGCCAATAAGCACCTTCGGCAGATCGATTAGTCTTAAGGGTTCCCCATCACTACCACCGCCCGAAACGACCTGCTTAGGGCCTGGAACATAACCGCATACGGTGCAAAAGGGTCCCGATAAGGTGTTATTGCATTGCGGACAATTCGTGCTTGAGGTTACCTGCTGCATGAACGCATTTTGACATGGCTTTCCCTCTCAAGGTGTATTTACCATGCCGTTTTTTGGTGTCATATAAGACCTGTGTTAAAATCCGAAACATGGCTGGGGGTCAGAAAACCGAGACTGTCGTAGCTTGCTTAATAATGGTTTTTGGGCTCGGCGGAATGCTTTGCTTTGTCCTGATGGACAGAAGTGAGGTCAATTCTAAAACCTCAGATGGCGCAAAAAGCGAGTCTGCTCTAGATACATCGCGGACCGGCGCGCAAGATATGAGCCTGCCTGATGTTCCAGCTGACACGCCTGAACACTTATCCCATCCACAGGACAACAGCCCGGTCGCGCACTCTTCTCAGGACCGCGAAGCGATGGCCCAGTCCCATGTTGATCAGGGGCTTGGCTATAAAAATAGTGGACGCCCTGATAAAGCTTTGGGCCAATTTCGGGTCGCCATGTCCTTGGCCAATCCTGGATCACAGGCATACAATCGGGCATTCGCGGAAATTCAGGCCATAAACTCTCAGCAGATGCCGACGCGGAATCAGGGTATTGTCACCGGCCCCAGCAATCGCGAACCTCCCAGGCCCCAACGTGCAACGCCGTCAGGAGGATTGGGCCACGGCTAAAGATGGCTCGAGTCCTGCTACCGTACACATGCCATGAAAACGATAGACAATGGTCTATTGGGAGCGTTGCTTCTGACTGGAGCGTTTGCCCTTGACACGATCGTGTACGGCACCAAGTCCGGCCCGCGGCCAAATCTCTTTGACCATGGATCTCTATAACACGTCATGCAGTCGGGAAAGCAAGAAACGGCAACCGCCATGAACGGCCTTTTGCAAGCCTAAAGGGTGGCCTTTTTGAGCTGGTCGTCGTCAGTCTGGTCGTCAAAGTGCCCTGACGCAAAGCTCTTGCAACCGCTGAAGGAGCGGATTTAGGTTCAAATTTGATGGTCGGGGCGGAGTGATTCGAACACTCGACCCCCTGCTCCCAAAGTAGGGGGATGCATGGTTATTGCTGTTCTTCAAAGGCTATTTTCCACTCTAGACATTCCGTTACAACATGTCTTTGTTCGCCATGGCATGGTACAATCTCTCCCAAAGACTCTCCCATTCTCTCCCACAGAGATGGAGAAGGCCGGAGCAAAAAAACATGGCAAAGCGGAAAATTGGCAGGCGAGAGAATAAATCGGGCTCCATCTACCGGGATGGTGACGGCTACAGGGTTCAAATCCTGCTTGGCTATAGTTCCGAGACTGGCAAGCCAATAACGCGGAAGGTTCGCACTAAGAGCCAAGATGAAGCCGTTGAGGCCCTCAAGAAGCTGCAAGCCGACCATCTGAGCGACAAATCGATACCTGCTTCAGGCTCTACAGTTGGTGCCTACTTGAATCATTGGCTCACTTCGAAGATTAAGGCCCTGCGAGCGCCTCGAACATATGAGCTGTATGAATGGATAATCCGCGAACACATAGTGCCCTCTCTCGGCAAGAAGCGCCTCGATACCCTCACTCGCCCTGACGTTCAGGACCTGATCTATGGCAAAGCTGAGCAAAAGGTTAAGCCGCGGGACAAGAACAAGGCAAAGAAGAATGACAAATGCCTGAGCCGCTCGACCTTACGAATAATCCGAAACGTGATCCATTCAGCCTATCAGGATGCAATCCGCGATCGCTTGGCGTTCCATAACCCTGCCGGTCACGTCGAGCTGCCAAAGGAGAAGAAACTGCCGCCTGTGTTTCTGAAACCTGAGGAGGTCATAAAGCTTTTCGAGGCGGCAAAGGATACGGAACTGCCGGAATTGGTGCGGTTCCTAGTGGTTACCGGAACCCGTGTCGGAGAGGCCACTGGCATTCGTTGGCAAGACGTAGACCTTAGCGCAGGCACAGTGAGAATAGCTGGCCAATTGCAGCGCCAAAGCGGCAAGCTCGAATATCGATCGTCAACCAAAACCAATCAAGACAGGATCCTTCCGCTTGGCGAAGACATGGTTGAGGCCCTTCAGTCCCTAAAAGCTCGCCAGATGGTCGAAGGTTGGGAAGACCCTGACGGAATCGTATTTCTGAATGCTTACGGCAGAAGAATAGACCGTAAATATCTTTGGACGTTGCTGCGAAAGGCATGCCAGCGAGCCGGAATTCCGTCCGTGTCTCCTCACAAGCTTAGGCACACAGCCGCCACGCTCGGACTGCAGGTAACGGGAGACCTCCATGCAGTACAGAAGATGCTCGGTCATCAGGAGGGCCGCCTTACCTCCGACCTCTACGGCCATGCAACGGCCGAGAGACTCAGGCCACTCAGCGACGCGATCGAGAGAGCCGTTCGCGGCCCCTACTAGGATCCGTCAAAGGTTTCGATGGAGTTATTCGCTTTCATGAGGTGCGTTCATGGGGTCTCCCGCAGCTCATGGGGTGTTATCAAAATCCGGACTTAATCTTTGAAGCTTCTCGTGCGCCGCGAGCTGATCGACATGGGCATGCTCCGCCGTACGCGCGATTGCAGGCGTTATTGGCGGTCGGCAGGTAGTCACTTGCCCATGAATGCGGTCGAAGACCTGAGGCTGTCGGCGGAGACGGTGCTCGTCCGGAAATTTGCTTCGGGATGTAGTTGCGAGAGGGGCCTCAGTAGTCCAGCTTCCAGATCCAGTCCGGCACGCGAACTTGCCCCTTGGGTTCGTCGTAGGGCGGGTAATAGGGTTTGATGTCGATGACGGGGGTTAGATCAATCGCATCTAGGCCGCGAACGCGCAACGTCGTTCCTTCGATTGAAAGCAGCTCTACCGTGCTCAACCCGACCGGGTTGGGACGTTGAGGTCAACGGCAGGCGAACATGCCGACTTCAGGAATGTCGAGATTCCCCTGCGGACGGTGCAGAGCATGCGTCTCGGTCATTTCGCTCAGCCAATAGACCACTTTCAGGTGCGAATAATCTTCCAGGCCGATCAGGTACTCGGCAAACTCGGGCTGCAGTTCGATGGAGCTGTCCAAATCGTCGAACCCGCCGAATTTCTGCTCGGCCACACGCGACCGTATCTGGCCAATGGGCTTTATGCAGATTTTGCCGTCCGGAGTCATGGCTTCGATTTCCATGTGTTCATTTTATCCAGAACCGAAGGCCCTCAACCAGCCAAGTAAAGTCGAACGAACACGAAGCACATTTCGCGGCACATAACCCCTTTTATTTGACGGTCTTTGTGGGATGATCCGTCCCAGATTTTGGAGTCCCTGAAGAGGACGAGGACAGGACCTATGCCTTCAGCGAGCCAATGTTGACTTGCTTCTCTCCGATGTTTACTTGAACGGACGGGAGTTGCAGCCGCCGGGCCTGTGCGAGCGTCCTTAATGCCGACTGGAACCGCGCTTGCGCCCCTGCGATTCGGCGAAGTCGGTGCTCATCTTGCTTAAGGCTGCACTCGCGGCCAAACCCGGCGTAGTACAACAACTCAAAGCACCGCAAACCGGCATAGCGCGGACGGTATGGGTAGCGCCCGTTTTGGTGCCGTCGGCGCCCGGGTCGCATCGAAAGCGGCCACTCGGTTGCTCCTTCGTAGCCGTGTGGTGGGGAAATCCGATCAGGAATTGCTCAGCGTTATTCGCGAGGCCGTGGGAGAAGCACAAAAGGCGATTGAAGTCGCCGCCCGGCACCTGTCGTGCTCCGGACGGGATTTGGCTACGACACTCGTCTGCGCGATTGCCACCGAGCGTTTCGCAGCGGTGGGTCAAGTTGGAGACTGCTCGTGCGTTCTTATGGGCGGCAACGGCGAAGTTCTCACCCTACTGCCGCCCCAGAAAGGGCAATACGCGAATGAGACGCACGCCTTAGGCGGTCACGAGGAGGTTCTAAAGAGCAAGGTCTACCGCGGCAACGTTCACGGCCTAGCACTCTTTAGCGACGGACTGGAGCGAATCGCGCTTGATCGTGACCGGCCGTACTGGCCATTTCTCGGCCCTACATGGCAGTTTGTGTCAGGGGCAACTTCGGGAGCGGATACGGCGCTCGAAGACCTATTGCAGAGTGAACGGGTCCGGCGAGCAACCGACGATGATTGCACGCTGGTTTTAGCTGTTTTGGCACCGACCGAGGAGGTTGACCATGACCACGCCTAGTGCCGGTTATCGTTCGCTACTGACGGGAGCGGCCCTGAACTTGTCGCCATTGAAACTCATTGCAACGGGAGGAGAGGCTTCCGTGTATGCCATCGGTAATCGGCCAGACCTGCTTTTCAAACTCTACAAGGAAGTCAATCCGAAACGCACGGCCAAGGTCAGCGCAATGCTGAAGGCGCCGCCGCGACAAGATCCAGTTCAGCCTTTTGTCGCCTGGCCGATTGACGGCGTCCTGCCGCCGACGGCTCCGGACGCACGGGGTGTTCTCATTCCGTACGGTCGAAATACGCTGACGCTTCTTGGGTTAATCACCCTGACCGGTGCCCCTTAGAATGACCACTTTGTTTCCGTAGGATTCGTCTCCTCCAAAATGGAGGAAGCGGAATGAGCAGCAAGAGATACAGCCAGGAGCAAATCCTGAAGGTGTTAAAGGAGATCGACGACGGGGCGAGCA
>JBBREX010000026.1:0-21686 GCA_038225245.1 Fimbriimonadales bacterium
AGACTGACTTTAGAGACCGATTTGAACCTGGACAAGTCATCCTGATCGCGGGGAAGAACGTAAAGATCGTGAACGCGCGTTGGCACGGCGGCCAAGTTCGAATCCAGGTCGAAGGAATCAACAAGACCGAGGACGCCGAAAAACTGCGAGGGGCCGCAATTCAAGTCGAAGGCTCTTCCAGACCTAAACTTGGTGAAGGCGAATATCTCACCTCGGACCTAGTTGGGCTCGAGGCCTTTACGGAAGAAGGTGAGCGGCTCGGCCCTCTCACATCGGTCATTTCGGCTCCGGCTCATGACGTCTTCGTGGTCGGTGAAATTATGATCCCTGCGGTGAAGGAATTTGTACGATCCATTTCGCTAGGAGAGCGGCGAATCGTAGTAAAGTTGATTCCGGGAATGCGCCCAGGTGAGATTTAGCGATGTTTCTCGACGAAGCGATCGTAGAATTCAGGTCAGGTACCGGCGGCTCTGGGGCGGTCGCGTTCCACCGTGAAAAACACGTCCCACGAGGGGGTCCGAATGGGGCTGACGGCGGGAGAGGGGGAGACGTATTGCTCCTTGCCGAGAGAGGCAAGCGCACCCTCTACGATTTTAAGCTCAAGAGCGAATTTCAAGCTGCCGATGGTTCTCACGCGCACGGCAATAAACGTGGGCGGGATGGACAAAGCATCATCGTCAAAGTACCTGTGGGCACGGTGGTCACTGACCTAATCCTCGATGAGGTGCTCGTAGACCTAAACGTGCACGGCATGAGCTTCGTCGTCTGCCGTGGTGGAAAGGGCGGTTTCGGGAACCAACACTATGTGAGCAGCGTACGCCAGGTTCCCAATTTTGCTCAAAAGGGGGCTCCCGGGGACTTCGTTCGAGCGCAATTGGACCTCAAATTGCTTGCCGACGTGGGGCTAATCGGATTACCCAACGCGGGCAAAAGCACGCTTCTCAGCCAGATCAGCAAGGCTCGGCCGAAAATAGCCGATTACCCATTTACCACGATCGCGCCGAATCTGGGTGTAGCGACAGTGGGCCAAAGTAGTTTTGTTGTTGCTGACCTGCCCGGTCTTATCGAACGAGCGAGCGAGGGCCACGGGCTCGGCCACCAATTCCTGCGACACGTCGAGAGAAACAAGCTTTTAGTTCACGTCGTGGACGCCTTTCCGATCGACGAAACCGATCCGATTGCTAACTATCATGTGATCGAAAACGAGCTCCGTCAATACTCGACGGAAATGTACGAGCGGCCCAGGATTATCGCCCTGAACAAAATCGATATGGTACCGCGGGAAGTTTTTGGAGAAGTCCGCGAGAAGTTTGAGGCGCTCGGAAATCCTTTGTTCCCGATCTCCGCGGTGACCGGAGAGGGGATCCCTTCCCTGCTCTTCGAGATTAGCAGGACCCTTGAATCCATTCCCTATGAGGAACCGACTCCGGTAATGCTACCGGCGAAGCAGCAGGCAGAGGACCAGACGTGGGACGTTTCGCGAAAATCCGCGGGCTGGGAAATTACGGGGCGAAGAATCCGCCGTATGGTGGCAATGACCGATCTCGCCAACCGGGATGCTCTACGATATCTTCACCGGAGACTTCTAAGGATCGGAGTGATCGATCGCTTGAGAGAGCTAGGCGCCGAGGAAGGAGACACCGTCTTCGTGGGCGATGTGGTTTTTGCTTTCACCGACCATGTTTGAGGTTTCCCTCTGTTGAGAATCGGCATATTAGGCGGCACTTTCGACCCCCCTCACGAGGCTCATCTAGAGCTTGCACGGACGGCAATTGCGAACTTGGAGCTCGATGAGGTGTTGTTTGTTCCCACGTCGAGAAGCCCCTTTAAAACTAATATTCCCGAAACGGGACGAAAACATAGATTTAATATGGCGGAGCTGGCGATCCATGGGCAAGACCAAATGTCGATATCCGACATCGAAGTCACCCGACCCGGACCAAGCTATACGATCGACACGATCGAGGAGCTATCGATGTCTCGACGTGCTGCTTACTGGCTCATTCTCGGTAGCGACGCCCTGTCAAAATTTGCGGACTGGAAACAACCTGAGAGAATCGTTAAATTATGCCGCTTGGCCGTGGCAACGCGGGCCCAGACAAGCCCTGAGCAGGCAAAATTGGCATTACCTCTGGAGATGCGAGAGAGCTTAGACTTCCTAGAAATGCCCCCTATCAATATTTCATCGAGCAGAATTAGGCATATGATCCAGACAGGCGGCAACCCAGAACGGTGGTTGGCCCCGCAGGTGTGGGAGTATATAAAGAAAGAACGGCTCTATAGGAAAAACGATTGACATCACAAGAAAAGGCAGAAACCATTTCAGCAGTCGCCGACGATATCAAAGCGGAGCGAATAGAAACACTCGACGTGCGGCAGAAGACCTCGGTAGCCGATTATTTCGTGGTCTGCACTGGAAACAGCGACGTCCACATCAACTCGATCGCGGAGAGGGTGAGAGATAAGATGGCGACCATGCGCATGAAGCCGTTGCGCACAGAAACTGGAGGCGGAGGCTGGGTCCTGCAAGACTACGGCGACGTCGTATTTCATGTCATGCGCGAAGAGAAACGTCAATTTTACGACTTGGAGACCTTGTGGAAGACAATGCAGCCGGACCCGAATCTGCTGGACTAGAGGCAATCTTGCCCGATCCACCAACGCTGCAGCAAGCTGAGAAAGCGGAGCAACTCATTCGCCAAGCGCAAATCGCAAAACGTAGAGGCGAGACGGCTTTGGCTGGCAAGCTGTTGGACGAAGCTCTGCTGGTTTCACCAGGCAGTTCCAGCGTGAACGAGGCCATCGGCGACGATCTTCTCGACCGAAAGCAGGTAAAGGCGGCGAAAGAAGCGTTCGCGCTTGCTTATAAAATTGATGCGCGGAACGTGAGCGCGGAGCGTAAGTATTGCGAATGCGTTTTGCGTCTCGCCGCAATCGTCGACCCCTTCGCCTTGGCCGGTTCTGGGGGGTCGAGCTCGGCGGCAACAGGCAAGTCAGCCTTTCTTCTTTCCCTGTTTATTCCAGGTTTAGGGCAAATGATTACGGATCAGGTTGCGAAGGGATCGGTCATGCTTGGAGGTTGGGTGGTTGGTTGGATTTGGGCCCTCCTCATTCCAGATGGAGTTCGCGGTCTCTTGGCCCAGATTGGAATTCGAACGGGCAAGAACGGGGCTGAACTCAATGGTTGGGTCTTAGTGCCATTGGCGATATCGGCAGCCTTTCACCTCTGGTCGCTATACGATGCGGCGGCCCAGGCAGGCACCCACAAGCGGGTAAAGATAGACCACCCAGTTCCGCCCGTGGATAAATCCTTCGAGCTTTAGAATCATAGGAAGGATATGATGTCGCAGATTTCTTCTAGGCCAGTGAGCAGGTGATTGGAAGTTGCAAACAATTATCGCTTTCGTAGTTCGGCCAATAGCTCTTGTTGGCTTTGGGTCATCGTAAGATCGCTGCGGGTGCGCTCGATCACCGCCCGTAAAGCATCGCACGTGCGCCTCAATCCGCCCGTTAGCGAATCTGGATAATCGAAGGTGATCAAGTCGTCGTAAATGGTTTCCATGCACGTCAACAAACGCTCCCCTTCAGAAAATCGACCTTTGCGCATTTCGTCCAAGACATAGCGCCGACATTCGCTTGCGGCTTCGCCCAAACCGTTCAAATAACTCGATGCCTGAACCCCTAGGTCCGCACAGCTCGGCAAAGGCGCGTTTTGCGCAATCGCTAAAACGGCCGAAGCCTCCACCATCTCTTTTTCCGCGTCCTGCAGATATCCGGCAAAGAGCAGCTCTGGATATTCAGCCAGGGCCGATCTTGTTTGCGCGGACAACTTGCTTCCTTCCTCGAGCAACGCTTTAGCTTCCTCGAATTGCCGCCGGTGTACGTGGCGGATGCAGCGGGCGGAGGTTTGGATGAGAATTCGACACTGCCCAAGCGCGCTCTCTCTGGCTCGGTGCATCGCCCCCATTTGCGGCTTAATCTCGTCGACGATGCTCTCCCAATCTTCGATCATAAGAATTTAAGCTCCTTGAGACTTTTGTAGCCATGGTGGCCAATAATGATGTGGTCTAAAAGTGAAATGTCCAACAGCTCTCCTATCTCGCTCAGCTTTTTTGTCACCTCGATGTCTTCCGGACTTGGAGTCGGATCCCCGCTGGGATGATTGTGAGCGACGATGAGACTCGACGCTCCTTCTCTGATCGCTTCCCGATAAACTTCTCGCGGTCCAACCACCGACATATTGACGGTTCCGATATGGATAGTCCGCCAGCACAAGATGCCGTTTTTTGAATTCATGAATACGGCGCAAAAATGCTCCTTTTTTTCATGTTTAAGATGTTCCAATAACTCGTAGACCTCGGCAGGGCCGGTGATGCATTTTGGATCGCCCTTCCCGGCCAGGCCTGCTTTCCTGCCTAACTCGAGAGTGGCCATAAACTTCGTTGCTTCGAAGCCGGTATATCCGGCCGCCTTTTCCAATTCCGTCAAGCTCAAATCCGCAATCTCACTGATCGGACTTCTGACCGCGAGGAGCGCTCGGGCGGGCCCTTCATTAGCGACGGCGTCGCCTGGAAGTCGAGACAAGGCAACGGCAAGCAAATCGATTGCAGAAACGCTGCGCACCCCATACCTCGTAATGCGTTCGAGAGGGCCTTCTTTGTCCATTACTGAGCCGGTTCCCTACTATACATGACTCTGCCAATCGCTCAGGTCCGATTCCGAAACGAAGCAGCGTCCGATGAAATCATGGGGAGGCTCCGCAAAAATGCGAATGGATTCCTTGCGCACCGGATGGTCGAAACACAGCCAAGCGGCATGGAGTTGGAGCGCGCCCTTGTCCCAAGGGGGGGGCGCGTAGAGGCGGTCTCCCTTGATCGGGTGACCGATGGCGGAGAGGTGGACCCGGATCTGATGCGTTCTTCCGGTCTCAAGCTTCAACGCGGCGAGCGTGCCCTCGTCCATGCGCATGAGGGTCTTGTAATGGGTAACTGCTACTTTTCCCTTTGAGTTCACGTGCATTTTCAGTCTATTTCTTGGATCGATGGCGATCCCCGCGTCAATCTTGAACCGATCTTGATCCGGTTGTCCCTTGATAAGAGCCACATATCTTCGTTGAGTCGTTTTTTCGGCGATCTGCCTAGCCAAGTGCACATGGGTGGCGTCGGTTTTGGCGACCATCATGAGACCCGTGGTGTCTTTGTCGAGACGGTGAACGATGCCCGGCCGAAAAGAGCCTGCCTCGTTGCTCAGAGTATGATTACGCGCCAATAGAGCGTTGACAAGAGTCGGTGAGGTGCCTCTCGGCGAAGGGTGGGAAGGCATTCCTCTCGGCTTGTTGACCACCAGCAGCCACTCATCCTCATAACGGATGTCTAGTGAAATATCCACGGCGTCCAGGTTGTGCGGCGGGGTTTCGGCCACTTCCTCAAGCTCGACTTGCATGCCCGCATCAACCAGGAACGCAGGTTTTCGGGCGATGCCGTCAACGAGAACTACTCCACTGTCGACGAGCCTAGACAATTTTGATCGACTGTGGCCGGCGAGAACCCTGGCCAAGTATTTGTCAAGGCGCTCGGGATGATCCGGAAAGAGCTTCACTAAACCCATTATGAGCGCACCGAACAGGAACCTGAGATCGTCAAATCTTCGTAGAGTGAAGAAGATGCAAAAGTGCAATTTAGAGCGAAAAATATTCTTGGTTCTAGTTTTGGCTTCGATACCCTTGAGTGGTTTGCCTCAAGACCTAGCGAAGCATGCGAGCTTTCGATGCGTAGCTTCCCCGATTGCGAAGGTACTTCCTGACCTTAGCAAGGCGTGTGGAACGACGTTCAAATGGGCGCCTCAAACGGCTGCGGACGTGGTGGTGCTTTCGATCAAGGACAAACCGGTTAGCGAAATCATGAAGCGCATCGCCCAAGCGACCGGGGCGGAATGGGCCAAAGAAGAGGACGGATATCGTTTGACCCGAAGCGAATCGCTGAACCGCAAGCAGCAGCAAGATGAAACGAGCGAGCGAGCGACGAACATCAAGGAAGCTCTCGCAAAGTTAAGCGCAAAAATCGCGGAAATTCCAAGAATGGACGCCGATGCCGCGAGAAAAGCGATCGAAGAAGGTAAGGCGGGAGGCGGCGACTTCGTCACTTCGACGGGAACAATGCGCCGTACGATTCGCTCATCCGGTAATGGCACGATCCAGATGATGGGAGGGTCCCCGTCCGAGCCCAGTGCCCGAGCCATTATCAAGCTTTTAAGCAAAATCTCACCGACCGAGCTTGCCCAAATTACCCCTTCCACACGGCTTGTATATTCGACTCAAGCCAACCGGATGCAACGCCAGTTACCGGGCAATTCCGCTGCCGTCATGAACGATTACGTCGCCGAACAAAAAGTGTTCGCGGAGGTCGCGGGCGAAACCGATTCCGGTCGCCCCACGCTAGTGGCGCCTGGGTCGAGCTCTCCTACGCCATTGGAAGCGGGACTGCCCACGAAAACGCTGCTTGTTCTCACTCGCTTTGGGATGTTCGATGCGTTGAATGCGCAAATCCTGGTGTTTGATGACAAGGGTGCAACGATCGAAACTGGATTTTTTTCAATCTCTCCTGAGAGCAAGCCGGCCGAAGTAAAGGATCTTAAGAGCGATAGCGATGGGCCGATTCCGTTCAGCGATTTGTCAAAAGAATTTCTCAAGCTCATGCCCTCGATGGGGGGTGAGGGCGGAAAGATGCAGGTTGTTATGATCTCCATCGACGGAGGCAACGTCTTTGGCGCGACAAACGGATCTAACGGGCCTACGCCGGTACTTAGCCCTCAGTGGAGGGAACGCATTCTCAACCCCGATAAATTCGATCCTCTCAGTACTGTCCCCTCCGATCTCTTCCTAGGCGCGGGCGACCAACGAAATGAAGACCTTGTTGCGTGTTTGCCAGATTCGGTTCTGGCCCGAGCCGTCGGCCGTGCTCGAGGTAATGGAATAACACCCGGCGAGCTATTTGCCGAAGCCCAGCGTTCTTGGGAATTAACTGTGGATGAAGCAGAAGGCTGGCTGGTGATTCGCCCACGAAGGCTATATGCCGCAAGAACTGACCGAGTCGATCGCCTTGCCCTAGGATCGATGTTGCGAACGCTCGATGCAAAAGGGAGACTAACGCTGGATGATCTCGCCGCATACGCGTTCAAACAGCCTGAGAATCAAGGCCCCGGGGCTCTAGATCAGATGTACATGAAGCTCATCAATCCCGCAATTGCGGAAAAGGAATTCATTCGAAATTTGCAAGGCCAGCGCGACATCCTAAAATTGTACGGCACGTTGAACCAAGGACAGCGCCAAACGCTTGGCTCTGGACGATCGCTCATTCTTGGCTCGCTAACGGGCACTCAATACGCCTTGGTGACATCGCTCGTATATAACTCCATGGATGGCCCCCAGATCCAAGGTGATCGATCGGCCTTGCCTCCCGACGCACCCATCGGCCGACGTCAGCAACGCATGCGGATTATCGATGTCAGTGGCCTCCTACATGAACGAACTGAGCTTCTTCCGGCAGGGGTGCCCATGGACGGAGGACTCGCGCTTTCAATTACTAACGAAGAAGCGGTTTTTGCGACAAAAAGCGGGACAAAAGGCGGACAATTTTTTAACGCGCAATCCTTGGGATTCTATCGAGCGCAGATCGATAAACCGGAACTGGCAGGAATATTTGGTAGCGATCGCCAATACGATCGCTTCCAGTTGGCTCAGCAAACTAACTATCAATTTAATTTTTTGCTGGCCCGACGGATCACCTTACAGCGTACTTTGACCGAAGAGTCACTTGTAAAGACAGCAGACGCTGTGGGCTATGAAGAACTCCCAGTGCGATTCCGCCAACAAGTCCAACAGGCGAGCAACCGGGCTGCCCGATCGATGCCTATGCAAATTGGAAGCACCCGAGCTACCGGCGGTCCTCCCCCTGCGCCTTAGCCGGTCGGCTAAAATTCCTGTATGCCCGACCGTTACGAGCCCTCCACCTTTGAGTCTAAGTGGCAGCAAAGGTGGAAGGAAGCCGATTTATTTCTCACCCGAGAGGAACCCGGTCGAAAGAAATTCTACGGAATGGATTTCTTCCCATACCCATCGGGTTCGGGGCTTAGCGTCGGGCATTGCAAGAATTACGTCCCGACGGACGTGATTTGTCGGATGAAATTCATGCAAGGTTGCAACGTGCTGCACCCGATGGGTTTCGATGCTTTCGGCTTGCCCGCCGAAAACGAGGCGATCAAGACAAAGTCGGATCCTGCCGAGATGATCGAGCGGTACGCCGCGAATTATCGCAGGCAGATGGAGTTGATTGGAATAAGCTACGACTGGTCGAGGTCCTTCGCCTCATGTGATCCAACTTATTACAAGTGGACGCAATGGATTTTCGAGCTGCTGTACAAGAGGGGCCTAGCGTATCGGAAGCTTGCCGAGGTGAACTGGTGTCCCAAAGACAAGACTGCTTTGGCGAACGAAGAGGTCGTCGGTGGACTTTGCGAGAGGTGCGGAACCGTTGTTGAAAAGCGTTCCATACCTCAATGGTTCTTCAAGATAACCGATTATGCGCAAAGGCTGATCGACGACCTCGAGGCGGTCGACTGGCCAGAAGGAATCAAAGCCCAGCAACGCAACTGGATCGGCCGTAGCGCAGGAGCGCAGTTTTCCATGTCGTTGGCGACGAGCACGCCTAATTCGAGCCAGCCATACGATCTGGCGAGCGAATCGAACGTCGAGCGGCCCCTCAAATTCGATGTATTTACGACGCGCATCGATACCATCTTCGGAATGACTTTTTGCGTGCTCGCACCCGAACATCCGCTGATCGGCCAAATCGAGTCCAGAATGGACGAAGAGCGGCGACAAGCGATTCGGCTCTACAGAGACCAAGCGAAGCTCCTTTCCGACGTCGCTCGACTAGCTACGGATCGTGACAAAACGGGAGTCTTTACCGGCTCTTTTGCCACCAATCCCGCTAACGGGAAAAATATACCTATTTGGATTGCCGACTACGTAATGCTTGGATACGGCACGGGAGCCATCATGGCGGTGCCGGGCCACGACGCTAGGGACTTTGAGTTTGCTCAGAAGTTCGGACTGGAGATCATTCAGGTGATCTCTCCAGAGAATCCAGCTTCAAATTGCACCTTGCCTTTCGACGCAAAGGACGGGGTCATGATCAATTCGGGCGAGTATGACGGACTGTCAGTTTCAGACTGCCAGAAGAAGCTCCTCGATTGGTTAGAAAGGACCAGCATCGGAGCGGCTAAGGTTCAATACAAGCTCCGAGACTGGCTGATCTCGAGGCAACGCTATTGGGGTTGCCCGATTCCGATCATCCACAGCGCGGAGGGCGAAACCCAACTTGTAGCCGAATCCGACTTGCCCGTTTATCTTCCTAGCATCGAGCACTACGAGCCAAGCGGAGATGGCTCTTCCCCGCTCGCTTACAATCCTGAGTTTGTAAATGTAACAGACCGAGAGGGCAAGCTTGGAAGGCGAGAGACCGATACAATGGGTGGATTTGCCTGTTCCTCATGGTATTTCTTGCGCTTCTGCGATCCCCACAACGAAGACCAGGCATGGTCGCCCGACAAAGCCAACTATTGGATGCCCGTCGACTGTTACGTCGGCGGAGCCGAGCATGCGGTAATGCACTTGCTTTACGCTCGATTTTGGACCAAAGTCTTATATGACGAGGAATTGATAACGGTCTCCGAGCCTTTCCAGAAGCTCGAAAACCAAGGGCAAGTCCTTGCCTTGACCCCCTATAGAACCGCCAGGCCGGGAGAAACTTTGGATGTCGGCGAGGAAGGAATTCTCACTTCTTTCGAGGAGGCTGGAGCCTTGCCCACCTCAGAGGTGGCTTGGAAGTGGACTCGCATGAGCAAGTCTAAGGGCAACGTGGTCACTCCAGATGAGGCCAAGGAGGCATATGGCGCGGATGCTCTGAGACTTCATCTGCTTTTTGTCGCTCCCTTCGAGGCGGACGTCCTCTGGAAGAACGAAGAGATGCAGGGGACAGTGCGGTTCTTGCATAGGGTTTTCAAATTCGTGGAGAACGCCCTTCCCTATTTTGATCCCGACTGGAGAGGCCCAATTGATTTCGAGGAACTGTCGGAACCGGCAAAAGAGATGCGCCGGGCGACTCACAAGCTGATCAAAAAGGCAACAGAGGACATCGAGCGCTTCGCCTTCAACACCTACGTATCGGCGATGATGATTTTCCTAAAAACGGCTCAGGATATTTTAGGGATCCGCATCCCCGATCGATCTTTAGCCCTCGCATTAAGCGAGGCGGTCGAGTCGCTGATCCTGGTCTTGAGCGCGGGAGCTCCCCACTCTGCCGATGAACTTTGGTCCTCAATTGGCAATGAGGGTTTTACTTATCTGATGCCCTGGCCAGACTATCAGGAAAAATTAATCGAAGAAGACCTGATCACCATGGCCGTGCAAGTCAACGGCAAATTGAGGGATACGATATCTTTACCTAAGGGAGCGGACAACGCGACAGCAGAGCTTGCCGCGCTGGAGTCCTCAAAAGTTAGTCCTTATCTCGAAGGAAAGGCTGTCCGCAAGATAATCTTTGTGCCAGATAAATTGGTGAACATCGTTGCAAATTAACCCAATATTTCCCGTGATGTCGGCATCTTGCCGGCGAATCAGTTTCCTGATTCTTCTGACAGTCTCGCTCTTCGGCTGCGGCGATGGCGGCTCCGACGAGGCACCTATCTTAAGAAACACGGCTGAATACAACGCTGCCATCGAACGTGCTCAGCAGATATCCGCTCCCGTGCTTGCGAAGGCGGATACGGGGGAACCTCTCACCCAGATCGATAAAACGACCCTCGCCGAATCTGCCACCCTCTTTGAATCGATCGTCGCCTTTCAGCCAACGAACTGGGTCGCCCACAGTTCCTGCGGCCGTGTCGAGCAGCTTCTCGATAGGCACGAGAAGGCGATCCAACATTTCGAGCAAGCTCTCCGGTCGGGGCCCAAATCCCCCACCGATGAGGCAAAGCATCTGCTCGCCGTAACCCATCTTTTCCTTTCGGATTCGCAGTTTGCCCAGCAGCACTTCAATCTTGCTGATGCCGAAGCTCGCCAAGCCCTTGCGCTGGATCCCAATAACCCGGTTTTTCTTGGGGCCTTGGCGTCCGCGCTTGTCCAGGAGGGCAAAGCTACCGAAGCTCGCTCAATATTAACAAGAGCAATCAAAATCGACCGAAACGCGCCTAGGCTAAAAAACCTTCGGCGGCTGATTTCCCTGGGAAGCTCGAAGTGATCTAAAGCGGCTTTTTCTTGATGCTGGCCCACGCCCTTGGATAACCTGCTTCCGTGGAGCCAACCTTTTCATATATGGGGAAGGCGCGAACAACATCGGTGGTTGGCAAAGTCCTTTTCTCTACGCTGACCATCTCGAGGCCCAGGTTCATCCGGTAAGCATCCTCTGGCTGTTCGGCCGGAGTGCGAAACGGAATGACGAACCCGCCAACTTTGCAGGCCGAGGCGCTGATTTCGAGCTGGATGGGTAGCGGGGCGAGAGCTCGCCCCGTAACCACGTCGAAGGTTTCACTCCATTGCTGGTTTTCCGCCCGGCCTTCCATGGTCTTCAGGTTGGAGGGCGCTAAAGGACGAAGAAACTCAAGCATTTTGCGCGAGCTGTCCAGAGCAACAATTCGCAGGTCGGGACGAGCGCACGCAAGAGGCCAGGCTGGAAAACCTGCTCCCGTGCCGATATCGAGAACATAAGATCCGATGGGTAGGAACTTGGCAATCAGCAATGAGTCGACAAAGTGCCGTAACTCACAGTTCTCGCGAGGGACCCGGGTCAGATTCATCAAACGATTTGCTTGGTAGAGCGCGCTCTCGAATGATCCAAACTGCTCGACCTGAGCCTCGCTTATGGGGAATCCTTCCTCGGAACAGAAAGCCAGGAGCAGTTCGTACGGCACTCCATGAGCCTACCAGCCGCTACCCGCCAACCTCCGACCGAATCAAAGCCTTAACGCTCTCCAAGGTGTCCGCCTCTTCCACCGGCTTGTCCTCGCGCCACCTTGGCGATCTCCTGGTCGGTCAAGCCACTATAAGCCTTGGCAAACGGCACGAGCTGGCCACCATCCCAAACTCCAAATGTGTAATCCGTGTAAAGGCTGGCCCTTTTACCCGAACCGCGCTGAGCATAGATCAAGACCGCGTCGACGGTCAAGGGGTCGATTTTCCATTTCCACCAAGAGCCCCTCTTTCTTCCCGCCAAATAGGGTGAATCCCAACGCTTGAGCATAAAGCCTTCGACATTTAAGCTCCGTGATTGCTTACGAGTTTCTCGCAGTTCCTCCCAAGTTTCACCCGGAACTTCTAGCGACAGCTTGATCGTCTTGGAATCTTGATGCTCCGCCCCGACCAGCTCCTCCAAAGCGGCTCGACGTTCCACCAGCGCGTGCTCGCGCCAGTCATGACTGTCAAGCTCCAGCAAATCGTAGGCGACGAGCACAACCGGCACGTCCGCCAGCAGCTTTTTTCCGATCGTCTTCCGCCCGATGCGTTTCTGAAGCTCGAGAAACGGAAGTGGACGTCCCGCGATCCAAGCCATAACTTCCCCATCGAGTACCGTGCCTTCCGGCAGGTTCTGAGCGGCAAGTGCAATTTCCGGAAAGCGCCCCGTGATCAAATCTTCCCCACGCGACCAAATGAATACCTGCGATTCTCGACGAATAACCTGAGCGCGAATGCCGTCCCATTTCCATTCGATGAGCCACTCGCTGGGCTGGCCGAGAGTCTCTAAGGGCGCTTCCAGCGGGTGAGCCAAGCAAAATGGATAGGGTTTGCTCGCGTCCGCATCGGCCTCGTCGATATGAAGCAACTGCGTGAAGAATTGCTCGTCGGGATACCAAGACCCGGTTAGGCGATGAGCAATCACGGCGGGAGGGATTCCGCTTGCTTGGCTTACTGCGCGCACAACCAAATCTTGCGACACCCCGACCCGGAAACTGCCAGTTATGAGCTTGTTGAAGACGAATCGCTCACCCGCGTCAAGCTCTGCCCAAGCCCCTAAGATGCTCCGCTTTTGCTCATCTTCCGATAAGCCGGCGAGGGGAAAGAATCGGTCACTCATCCAGACGCTTAACGGAGCGTCGTTCGAGCCGCCCTCGTCGGGCAGTACCTTCGTAATGGCCTCGGCAAGGTCTCCCGTCGCTTCGTAACACTCATAAAAAAGCCAAGGAGGGATGTTCGCTGCTGCCGCCGCCCACATTTGCAGTTTCGTGGTGTTGACCGGGCGCTTGGGCCGTCGTCCGGTCAGAAAGTAAAGCGCCCAAGCCGCATCCTCAGGAGCCGCTTCCCGAAAGAAGTCACGCATGGCGGCGACCTTTTCGTTCGTCTTGTTTGTTTCATCGAGGGACTTATAGAGGTTGGCGAAATCTCTCATCCGACCGTAACTTAAACTTACGGCGATGATGCCAAATCATTTCCAACCGCTCACTGCCAACCGCCATTTATTTGGCGTAGCGAACTGAGCCTAGTACCTGAAGAGCATCCTTCGCCGCAAATTTGTCATCGGCTGGGTGAGCGATCAGGACCATGAAGGTCTTCTTTCCATCGGCAAGTAGCAAAATCCGCGTTGATACAGAGGCTTCATTGACTTTCATAGCGAGTTCCATTTTCTCGATGATCTGACGGTCCAAAAAGCCGGCTTCGCGTTTCAAGAGCGTGAGCTTAGCATCGTCACTTTTCAGCCCTTCCAAAACGCCGTCTCCGAACAGCTTTAAGGTATCGGCTGTGAGCTTTACCTTTTCTTCGCCTTCGGAAACGACGACCGCCACTGAGATGCCCTCGCTAAGATAGCTGTAGCTGGTAATCGAGCGAACGTACGGGCCCGCATCGGTGGGATGCTCACTGCTCTCCAAATGAAGCGAACCAGGCAGACTGAGGCTTAGACCACAATCCGGAATCGAACGGCGTTTCCAAGCGGATGTCTCCAGCGGCTTTGGCGCACTCGGAACGATGCTTTGAGCTCCCCCGAGACAAACCGTGGCCAACAACAAGCCTGCGAACAACGTTTTATGCATGCAAAAACACCTCTACAGTAGTTCTTCCGCACTTTCCTCGGCAATCAACGGCTCTTCAGGTTGTTCGTCTTGTTCACCTTCAAATGCCGTCGCGAGGACTTCGGACTGGAGTCCCTTCTCGTTCAAATACTGGGACACGACGGAAGCATAACCGTGGGTCGCCAGGACTCTTTCCGCGCCGGTAGCGGAAATCGTAGACATGAGAGCGGGCCAATCGACATGATCGCTGAGGACGAAACCACGGTCGACCGCTCTTCTACGTTGTGCTCCGCGAATCGCCATCCATCCGGATGCGAAGCCAGCGGATTGGTCGCCGAACCGCCTCATCCAGAGGGTGCCGTTCGCGCTTGGAGGAGCGAGAATGATGGCTTGTGACCAGTCAAAACCCTTAACTACCGTAAACACGTTCTCAGTAAGAGGCAGCTTGATTCCCTGATTTCGGTAAGCCTGAGTCAAGGCTTGAAGAGCGCCGTGAAGAAAGATCGGTCCTTGGTTCGGGTTAAGCCCGGCCAGTAAACGCTGTGATTTTCCCAGCGGATATCCGAATAAGAGGCTCGCCTTACCGGACGCCTGATTTCTTGCCCACCAATCATTGATTTGTCCGTAAATCTCGTCCGAACTCGGCCACCTGTAGATTGGCAAGCCAAAAGTACTCTCGGTTATGAAGGTGTGGCACCTCTGCAACTCGAAAGGCTGACAGGTTAGGTCTTCTTCGGTTTTATAGTCGCCACTGGCCACCCAAACCTCGCCACGATGCTCCACCCGAATTTGGGCCGAGCCTAGGATGTGTCCCGCCGGATGAAAGCTCACTTTCACCCCATTCAAAGTCATGGCTTCGCCGTAAGCAAGGGTGTCGATGGGGGCGCCCGGCCCGATCCGAAGGCGGAGCACTTCTAAGCCAGGCGCCGCGCACAAATATCTTCCCATCCCTAGCCGAGCGTGATCGGAGTGAGCGTGGGTGATCATGGCCCGGTCGACCGGTCGCCAGGGATCGATATAAAAAGCGCCCTGTTCACAATACAGGCCCGAATCGGTTGTCCTTAGGAGATCGGCCACGTCGGATCGGTCGGAGCCTGGGATCGTCCGAACCAATCGCCAAGTCGTTCGAAATCGTAGGCGTCCATGTGTCGTGAGCGGGACTGCTCTTGTTTCGATTCCTCTTCTAGTCCCATTTCTGCATAAAGTCTCTCGAGGAGCCCGTGGTAAAGATTTTTCGTCGGGTCGAGATCGCTAGCTAGCCTTACCGCCTTTAAGGCTTCCGCTTGCCTGCCAAGAGCCCTAAAAGCCATGGCGGCCTGAGCGAAGAGGTAATCGTCACCAGGTGATAGCTCTATCGCCGCGTGGAACGCCTCCAGGGCCTCATCGAATCGGCGCATTTCGATCAGCAAGTCTCCCAGCCAAAAGTGATAGAACGATTGGTCGGGTGCGCACGCTACCGCGAGATGGGCAGATCTCAAGGCCTCTTCGCGGAATCCGGATCGCCTTTTTGCTTCCGCAAGCTTAAAATGGCAAAAAGGATTATCGGGCTCCAATTCGATGGCTTCACTCAACTTCTGGATCATCTCTCGCGCACGGCCATACCGCCCGTACATGTCGGCCAGGCCCACCCGAAGCTCTGCGCTCTGCTTGAGCCTGAGTGCTTTTTCGTATTGACGTAAAGCTTGAGGCAGCATGTCTGCCGCCTCGTATGCTCCCCCTAAATTCGCTAGGGCAATCGCATCGGGTCCATTAGCCTTCTTGATCGCTCTCTTGAAATGCTCTATGGCTGACTCGTAATCGCCTTCCGAGAGGGATACTTTGCCCATCGATTCGCTATCTTCTCGCGTCGAATCGGCATCTTGCGGATGCTGCAGTCTATATGTCCCTTCAGCCGCTGGGACTTGGAATAGATCGGCTATTTGATGATAGAACGGCTTCATGATGATACAGCCAACAGTCTGACGCTTTTTCGTCTAAGTTTGACTATAGGCGGGTTCGATAATGTTCGATGCCCTTTCCAGTTCGGGCATGAAAAGTGATAGAATGATGCCGGGCAAATATAAAAACCCGGCATACCAGATCGCTAAGTTCGGGCTTCCCGCTTTGGCCGCGATGAGTCCGCCTGTGAGAGCTCCGATAGCGGCCACGATTCGGCCGAAGTTGTAGCAAAATCCGGCGCCCGTCGTCCTCAAAAGGGTCGGAAAGAGAGGCGGAATGTACAGCGGGAAGATCGCGAACACTCCCGTTCCGAAAAACATCGTGGCGTTGAACCATAGCGTTGTCGCGCCGAGGTCTTTCGCGCTCCCATAGCCAATGAAGAAACACAGAAACGCGGAGGTCAGGCTGAGGGCAAATGCCTTCCGATATCCAATGAATTTGGCGATGTATGAAATGACGAAATTCCCTACGATGTTCCAAATGGTATATGTCACGGTCACCCGCATCACGAGCTCGTCCTGAAGCTGCTTGGAGAGGAGCTTGACCCCGGGCAAGCCGCGCAACACCTGATTATTGAAGTACAAGAACGCCCAGATGGTGGTCAAGCAAATGCTCGTTAGGCTCAGCGTAAGCAGAGTTGTCCGCCGCACCTCGGGCGAGAAAAGCTCAGAAAGCTTGGGCACGGCACGGTCTTTTTTTGCGTCCCGCCATTCCTGGGGCTCCGGCACCGCTCGTCGAATCCAAAATGTCGCTAAAGCGGGAAGCACTCCTACCAAAAAGACGAAGCGATGAGAGGGCAAGCTTCCCATCCATCCGACGGTTAGCGCGGCTAGGATCATGCCCGTCATGTAGCCGCTTTGCAAGAGAGCACTTGCCCATGCGCGGTGCCTCGCGTGCAGCGTCTCCGAGACTAAAGCCGAGCCCGCCGCCCACTCGCCTCCGATTCCCAAGGCTGCCACGAATCGAAAGATTAACAGGTGCCACCAAGCTTGGGCGAAGAACGACATTCCAGTAAAAACCGCGTAGGTGATGATGGTGAGGCTCAAAGTCCTGGAGCGGCCCAAATGGTCGCCTACGCGCCCAAAAATTGCTCCTCCGAACGCCCAACCAACTAAGAACAGCGCCTGGATCAGGGCCGCTTTGGTGACAATCTCGCTTTGGGCAGCGCCAGGACCCAAAAGTTCTTTCACGAATGGAAAAGCGACCAGCGTGTAAAGAAATCCATCGAGCCCATCGAACGCCCAGCCGAGCCAAGCCGCCGTGAACGCTCGCCATTGGGCGGGACTGACGCCTTCTGAAGCCATTAGGGACCAATTCGCCTCGAACCTTGCGCGGTCCTGCCCATCCGTCAAACGTTTGGGGGATTAAGGGAAAGGCTTCACTACTCGCAGTAGTGAGGCTTCTCGTCCGCGGTAATCGGAGTTTTTATCCTTAAAGCGCAACGGTCGTGCCGACGGGCCCTATCAAAACCCTCGAATCGACACCGCTGGATAGTTTGTAATAAAAGGCTAGCCCCATCACTGCGAGTGGTGGGGCATTCTAAAGTACGCGAAGCTTACGAAACGTAGCTTGAGCTAGACTGCAGAGCAAAGGCTTGAACGTCGTTCGCGCCGTACTTGTACAAAACGGAGCGAATTTCTTCCTCGGTCAGACCACCAGAGGGGGTAGCGATTTGAATCATCGCGCCACCACCTTGGATCGCCGTGTCATATCGGGTTGCGACCTGCTCGTCTACGCCCATGTCCTTCAAGTAACCGGTCACCGCGCCCGCCGCCGCACCAGCACCCGCCGTTGCCGCTACGCCGCCCAAAGCGACCGCCAGAGCACCTCCGCCCACGACAATACCAACGCCAGGGATAAACAGGGCAGCCAGAGCCGCTGCCAAGCCCACGCCCGCGCCGATCGCCGTACCCGCCATGGCTCCAACGCCGGCATCCGCTCCAGTCGTCGTGGAAATTCCTTGCTTGGCTGACAGGTCGGTGTCTCTGGCCTCCTTGGCCGTATCGTAATGCTCCCGGTTTTCGACCACCGTCGGATCAACCTGATAAGCGCCGCTCGTAGCCGTAACATCAGATCGAACTTCCCTGGTGTAGCCACCGGAACCTGCCACAACCTCGCGGTCTTCGATAACCACCGGCTCGGTCGGTGTCGCCGCGTACGCCGATGAAGCGCGGCCAATCGTATGGGTTACGGCCGTATTATCGTCCGAGCCCTTCCAAACCAAGCTAATGTCCTCGGAGCGAACTCCATGATCGAGAAGCGCCCCCGCCGCCTTTTCGGCCAACGATTTCTCGGGGAACGAAGCATAAAGACTATTTGCCATTTCGACTCCTTTGCGGGCATGGTTTTGGCTTCGCCCGACTAACGTGCGATGGATGCTCTCTAAGCATAAGCAAGTTCGCATGGCAAACCCAATTAACTGGAAAAGGGGACACCCAACCCCCACCAATCGTCAACCTTACGTTGCTTGGTACAATCGGCTGATGGTGACCGAACGCATCAGCCTTGAAGGACACCTGCTCGACGAAAATACCCTGGCTAAGCTTCTTACGGTTCTCGATGGGCACGGCGTAGCCTTCGAGATCAAACGGTTCAGGGTCGGAGAAAACGCCTCTTTACCCTCCCTGATCGAGCTCGTCGTCAATGCCCCAACTCAAGATTCGATGAACCTCGCTCTGGAGGATTGCGAGCGCTTCGGAGCCCTATTCAGCTTCGATGAAGTCGAACTCGCAACCGCTGATATGGACGGTGTATTGCCCGAAGAGTTTTATTCGACGACTAATTTCACGACATTTGTGCGCATGCGCGGCAATTCGATCGAAGTTGAAAAGCTCGAAATGGACTGCGGCATTCGTGTCTGGAAAAACGAGTCTGAACTTTGGCGAGCCGAAACTTGCCCAATGCACGCGGTCCAAAAGGGAGATCGCTTAGTGATCGGCTACAAGGGCGTAAAGGTCATGCCTGACGCCGATGATGGCCAAACCGAAGACGAATTCCGCTTCATGTCGAGCGAAGTCAGCAGCGAGCGACCCAAGACCCGGATGATCGCCCACTGCGCTTCTGCAATTCACTCGGCCAAAGCTGAGGGCAAAAAAGTCTTGGTGGTCGGAGGGCCCGCTATCATTCATAGCGGGTGTGCCGACGATTTAGCGGCTCTGATCGACGCCGGCTGGATCGACGTCTTATTTGCGGGAAACGCACTTGCCGCCCACGACATCGAGGCATCTATGCTGGGAACGTCGCTCGGAGTTGATCTGGCTCTAGGAAGAAGCCTTCCCCACGGCCACACAAACCACCTGAGAGCAATCAATCGCGTGAGACGCTGCGGCTCCATAGAATCTGCGGTTCGGGAAGGGCTCATTACCGGCGGTGTGATGAAAGCCTGCTTGGAAAAGCCAATCCCCTTTGTCTTATGTGGATCTATTCGAGATGATGGTCCCTTGCCCGAGGTCATCACCGATGTACTCGCCTCTCAGGATGCGATGCGCGCCCTGATTCCCGGCGTCGGGGTTGCTTTGATGGTGGCGACGACGCTGCACAGCGTCGCTACCGGAAATATCCTTCCCGCGCACGTGCGCACCTACTGCGTCGATAACGATGCTGACTCCGTCATCAAGCTCACGGACCGAGGCACCCGCCAAGCCATCGGCATCGTCACCGATTGCGAGTTCTTTATGAAGGAGCTGCGCCGCCAACTTTCCACCTAAAACTGTCCTCCCACCCTTAGCTTTTGAACCCAAAATCCCGATGATATTGCTAGGATTAACCTCATGTCGCTACGTCGTCCTCTTCCTAGATTTTTTGGGTTCATGTCTGCCGTCGCCGGCTTAGCGGCCCTAATCCTATTATCTGGCTGCGGAGGTGGTGGCGGTGGCAGTTCCACCGGAGGATTAACTGGGCTCACCACCACAGGCTCGACCGGTTCAACATCGACTTCAGGCAGTTCGGGAGGAAATTCCACGGGAACAAGCGGAGGAACGACCAGCACAAGCGGAGGATCGACCGGAGGTCGAACCTACTTGGGAACTCAATCGCCGGGAGATGCATGGTCTTTCTCGGTAGGATCATCAACCTTCAGTTCTCTGAACACGACGACCGGCAAGGCATATTCGGGAACCTTATCCATCGTGGCGAGCGGATTCATAAAATTTACGGTCAATTCGAGCACCGACAACTCGGTTCCCGTCGGCAGTACGGCCTATGCTTGGGAAACACCAGGTTCATTGTTGCTTGTTCGGGGGTTGGGCTCGACGGGGCGACCGATCGTAGCGGCGGCTGCGGGGGTCCAGGTGCCGGGGACCGATGCCGCTTACAATTGGATATCCATGCCGAAAGCAAATTGGCAGCCGCTCGCCGACGAAGCGTACGGAACCGCTTTTTATGATATCGCAGGCACGGATTGGGCAGGAACGGTCGATTCACAACTGATCGATGGAACCTCGATCGGATCGATGCAAAGCTCGCTGGCGGATTCTTTGGGACAGCTTACGGAGAACGGGGGGCCAGGGATCGGTGGCGTAAACCCGAATGGCGTATTCATATTCGATAAGGGACCAAGCTCGGGCGGTCTCCTTGGGTTGGCCGCACCGACCGACCCGGTGGATCTGGCTGTTGTGCTGACAAAGGAATTCCGAGGCATTGCTTTCACCAACGGGCGAGGCTCTTTTCCGGCATGGGCACGGAGAAACAGCCTCGGAAGTATCTCTGTGGGAAGTTACGTTGGTGCAAATGGCGTCGATTCGAACTCCGAGGATCCCAATCCAACGACTCAGTTCGACCTTACTTTCACCGGCCAACCCAATATCGGACAGCTCGTGGGAACCATCGCGAACAACGGAACCACATCTGGAATGATCGTTGTCGCCTCGGTTTTGGGAGGCAAGTATTTTCTGTTTGGACTCTCCGACGATCCCGTTCGCCCATCGTTGTTCTTGTTGGCTGAGCGCTAGCGTCGATTAACTTGGAAGGCACATATGTCAGATGAAATAGTAGTAGAACCTAAGAAGAAAGGAAAGTTGCCAGTTATCATCGCCCTCGTGGCCCTACTTGTGGGTGGCGGATTTTTCGGGCTAAAAGCTCGTCAAGGAGGCAAGAAAAAGGAACCTGCGGTCAAGCTTGGCGTGGTCGAGCCTCTCAAAGAGTTCTTGGTGAATTTGCGCGACGGCCACACTTACCTCCGAACGGAAGTGGCCTTGCAATTTGCCGATACGTTCAAGAAGGAGGATCTGGAGCACAACCTTCCAGCAATTACGGACGCTATCTTACTCAAGCTTTCATCTAAGGCCCTCTCGGAAGTGAATACTCTTGCCGGAAAGGAAGCTCTCAAGCGTGAGATCGCGGGAGCAATTAACCTCGTGCTCGAAAACAACGAAAAGGACAAAGCTGAACCGAAGAAGACGGAGGCGATCGGCAAGCATCCCGGGCTTCCCCAAAAGCTCAAGGATACATCGATCTTACATCCTGATTGGGACAGTGAGAAGGGACCAGTCCTCAAGGTTTTCTTCACAAGTTTCGCCACTCAGTCGTCCTAAGCCGGTACCCTAACGGTCGTGAAGCTGCTCGTTCTAGGGGGCACCCGGTTTCTTGGCAAGCATTTTGTGGAGAGTGCTTTAGCTAGCGGCCACCAGCTGACCCTCTTTCACCGGGGTCAAACCGGGGCCGAGTTGTTTCCAGACGCCGAGCATGTTTTT
>JBBREX010000027.1:0-21498 GCA_038225245.1 Fimbriimonadales bacterium
ATCACGCTCCCTGTAAGCACCGGCAAGCAACTGTCAGCAATCGATGACGACGTAGTAGGGATCCTCTCGATGGACTTGGATTCAGCGGGGCTGTTGCTGGGGTGGAATAATTCTGAATGGGCAAGGCGAGTAAGCGCGGACGCAGTTTGGGGTTCGCACTGGCTGGCGATCTACGAGGGTGTCTTGCGAGGATGGCTCCCCCGATCCAAGTGGGTATGTCGCCGCAGACCCACATTTCGGTGCCCTACGGGCGCAGAACATCCACTTCTACCAGGACAACCTGCCGAAATGGGCAGCCGTCGTCCATTCATCCGGCGCACCGCCTTGGTTGGCTCGACAGATCATGGAGGCGGCAGCAGCGTCCAAGAAAAAGGCTCAAAAGCCACAGACGGAGAAAGCAAAGAAGTCGAAAGAGGTGCCCGGCATTTCGATGCCAGCGGAAGTCGCTCTCATCCTGAACGCCCTAGAGGGTCGACTTGACGAGGTCGAGGCGTCCGTGGCGGCAATACAGGCAGAGCTGTTCCAATCAATGACCGTCGTCGCTGCCGGGGCCGAAGTTGAAGAAGAGGCGGCTGGCTACGAGTAGCACTTACGCTTCAGCGATATTTTACACAACAGCTTTGTGCTCCCTATTCGCCGATCAGACCAGTGCCGTCCGCACCGCCACTACCGTATTGGCCTAAGGCCGCTAAGCCTACATCCCCTCAAAATACCTCCCATTCCAGCTGCCCTCGACCGCGGCCACCTCCTGCGATGTCGTCGTCGGCACGGCGTCATCCAAGGCTCGCTGGGCGGCTTTCGCACTGCTGAACGCCGCCCGGAAGCGTTTGTTTGATGGATTGGCTGCGTCATTGTGTCTCCGTACTTGATCCCAGGCTGGCGAGAAGCTCTTCGAGTTGGTCGAGCGACTCGGGCAACGCAGCCGTCGATCCATCCGATTCAAGCGCTTCCTTTGACCGGTACAGGTTGTGCACCACCAACCGCGTCTTGCCGGCGGTTTCCTCGAAGGTCACCGTGGTGACGGTCTGGCCGGCGTCACCCTCCTCGTTGGTCCAAACGAGGCGCGAGGGCGGCGTCACTTCCAGGTACGTGCCGAAGAACTCCATCGTCGAACCTTCGTGGAGAAACGCCAAACGATACTGCCCCCCAACGCGAGCGTCCATTTCGCAGGAAACCAGGTTCAGTCCGTACGATTTGGGTAGCCACCACCTCCTGAATAGTTCTGCCTTGGTCCACGCCTCGAACACGAGGCGCGCGGGCGCGTTGATGGTGCGGGTGACGACGATCTCGCGTTCGGATTTGCGCTCGACCTTGGTTTCATTTTCTTTATTTACTTCCATTTGATTTCTCCTTCAGTTTGATTTCCTCGACAACAATGTCCAACTCGGCGAAGCGCGCGGCCCAGAGCTGGCGATACCCCTCGATCCATGCCGCTTCTTCTTCGAGCCCACGCAGCCCGAGCTTGCAGGTCCGCACGCGCCCGACCTTCTCCGTGGTGACGAGCCCCGCTTGCTCCAGCACTCCTACATGTTTCTTGATGCCCGTGAGGGTCATGTGGAACCTCTCGGCAAGGGCTGTGATCGAAGCGTCCGCCCGCCCTAGTTGCTCCAGAACGCCGCGACGGGTGGCGTCCGAGAGCGCGCCGAACGAGGCATCGAAGTCGGTTTGGCTATACTGTACCATACGGTTCAGTATACCACATGGGTGACGGCATTGCAACGTTCCTATATATCTCGAATTGAGACGCCCAGACTACAGGCGAATGGGATCACCCAGGGCCCGAAAGATCTCTGCCGCTGCCATTACGCGAAGGACGACTCCTTTTCGATGCTGCCTTGAACCGCTGGTTCATGTGCAACCTCTCAGTTGCATTATGCAGAAGGGATTCGTCAGTCTGTGGGCGGACGGAGGGACTTTGTCAGCTCGTTCATCCTTTCCGTGATCTTCGATGTCACGTCATCGAGCTGCTCTTGCTTGATGTCAGGATCGGCAAAAATCTTAATTTCTTCCCTGTCCCGTTCGATGTTGGCCGCGACCTTAGCCATGAAGTCGCGCTTGCGAGGGTCGGTCTGCTTGCCAATTGCGTCCTTGAAAAGCACGGACAAATGCGCGATCTGGGTTTGGCTGTTGCGTATGGAGGCTGCGTTGTATTGCTCCTCGGTCAGCGGTCCATCCTCATTGTGTTCCAGCCTCACCTGAATAAGGGTCGGCATCACCTTCTCGACTTCGGTGTTGATCATCAGTTGTAGGCCATCGCCGTTCAAGAAACGAAGCCGGTCGAAGCGGTGCTCGATCATGTACTCTTTTGCTCCTTCCACCAGAGCTTTGATTCGAGGATCAATGGCGCTGGAATCCTGCATGTGCTGCTCCCACCACTCTTCGTCCGACAGGGCTGCAAGCCTCTCCTGCCGTTCACGTTGCCGGGCGAAGGAGGGCCCGTATTTGTTTAGCACCAGGGCTTCAAGTTCGGCCCGCAGCTCCGGGTCACCCATGAGAAGTAGTATATCTTTACCACCCGTCCTGTCGCGGGTTACCTGCCCCGGCTATACTGACCTCCATGTCACGGCGGCTAGCATTCATACTTTTGTCACTCCTCGCCAGTCTCGCGTCGGCTCAGACCCGAACTCAAGACGTGATCTACATGAAGGCGGGCGGTACGGCGTTCACGATGGACGTTTTCAAGCCTGCGAAACCCAACAAGGCGGCGGTAGTCTTTATGGTGAGTGGAGGCTGGGTCTCGGACCACACAATGCTCCAGCGCTTCGGGCCTGGTGTCGAAAAGATTTTTGGCGACGCGGGCTTCACAGTGTTCGAAGTCGTGCATGGCGCGCAACCCCGGTACAAAGTCGCCGACATTGTGAACCAGGTTCGAGCCGCGGTCAAATTCGCGCACGCGCATGCCTCCGACTACGGAATCGACACGAACCGAGTGGGGGTATCGGGCATCAGCTCGGGCGCGCACCTCTCGCTCATGATCGCGGGCTCGCCGGATTCTCCGGTGAATGCGGTCGCGGCAATCGCTCCCGGTACCGATTTAGCCAACTGGGGCAAGCCGGGTTTCCTGTTCTCCGATGATCCTCAAATAACCCCGTTCCTACCCGCGCTGGGGATCGATCCCAAAGCGCCGAAAGACGACCTCACAGCTCTGCTCCAGAAGCTATCGCCGATCACGTTGGTGAACACCAAGTACCCGCCGACTCTGATCGTCCACGGCGACAGCGACAAGCTCGTCCCTCTGCAACAATCCCAAGCCATGGATCAAGCCTTGGCCAAAGCGGGAGTCGAGCACAAGCTCGAGGTCATCCCTGGCGGCGGCCACGATGACAAGACCTTTGGCCCTGGGTTGATGAAAGCGCTCCAGTGGTTCAAGGACAAGCTTCTGAAATAGGATGCGGGATAATCCATAGTTAGGCCGCGGCATGGACATGCAAGGCCAAAGGAGCGCTTATGGACGCCGATAAGAGGGCTAGGATCAACAGAATAGTGGGCTTCATCTGTCTGGGAGTGGCGCTCCTCAACGCCACGTTTGCCGTCCTCGCGATGGTCGCCGAGAAGAACGTGCACAAGGGCGCAGCCGGGATCGCGATTGCTGGGAGCCTGTTCGCCATCGGCATCATCTGTCTTACTCGGGGCGAGCGAAGGCCGCCTCCGGACACTTAGAGTCTCCGGCGACGTCGGACCCGGCGGCGGACATGACGACAAGACCTTTGGCCCTGGGGTGATGAAAGCGCTCCAGTGGTTCAAGGACAAACTTCTGGAAATAGGAATCGGAGCGTGGCCGGGGGTTGCACACATAATAAGATGTGAGCCAAGCCCCAGAGCCGGGTGGTGAAAGGCGACAGCCACCACCGATCCTGAAAACAGCGATAGGGTTGGATGACGGCACCGGGCCTGTCCTTGCCATCCATCTTCTTGATGAAGAGGAAGCGGCCACTGTCGCCGTGGCGTTGGAGAAGCTGGGCTGGAAAGTCGAAGGAGGACTCGGCGGCCATTTTGACGCTCTTGAGATGATCGCCATCTTGGACGAACGGCCGGATGTCATCTTTACCGACGACCCGGGCGTGATCCGGGAGTTGACAAGTGACCGACCGACGGTCGTGGTGCTTGTGGAGGACCGAGAGTCCGCGGTTTCCGGCGCGCGGGCCGCCGGGGCCGACTGGGTCGTCACCCGTCCCCTCAACATGGATAATCCGTTGCGACCAGTCTAAGAGCTTAGGGCTCGCAGATGCCACGGCCACCCGCCGTAGCCTTCGGCGAAGGATGGGGCAACGGGCACGAATCATCCGTTCACCCCGGCCACCCGCCTGTCCTCGGATAGACTCCACGCATGACGGACGGTTCGGGGCGTGTCTATCGCTATCGGTTTCCTTGGCTCACTGTCTTCAGTGTGTTCGGGCTCTTCGCCATGCTCTTCTTGCCCATGGTCAATCCGTCTTACCGGGGTGGCCCAGGGCCCATACTGAGCGTGTTCGGACCAGTCTCGGGACTGACCTGCGCGGCGATCCTCATCCCTGTCCTTGCCAGTTGGATCAACGGGCGAGTGGTCATCTCGCCGGAGCGCATCAGGATTGTGAACGGGCTGAGGCGGGTGAGCTTTGACGCAGCTTGGTGTGATGTCGAGAAGCTCGAGTTCGCCGGCGACTATGGCGGGAGCGAAGGCAGTTTTCTCGGCAATCATCGCGTCTATCGCATCCAGGCAAGCGGACGCACCAGTCGGCTGCACTCAAACCTTCAAGAGTGGTCGTCTGTCGTGGACGACTTGCGCCGGTACTACCCACCCTCAACCGAGCTGTTTGGAAAAGGCTGAGGCGCAGAACGACGACTGGCCTGCTTATCGCGCAGCCGGCCGCACCCATTACGGTCGAGGCTCCTTGCCGCGGCACATTGCGTCACCTAATTCGGGGAGCAGGACTCTCGGTCGATGAGTTCGTCGCGTTGCTAAGTTAAGCTGTGGAGAAGATCTACTAGAGTGGATTGCATGGTTGCTTCATGTAAAGAGAGCGCCCCGCCCTCAACACCTCGCCGATTTGCGCTTCTTGCCGACGCGGCCCCTGTCGGCGACTTTGCGGATATAGTCCGGCGCGAAGGGGACCTTGCACGCCGTATTGCCCATGTCCACCTTCACTTTGCCGATCTCCTCTCCGGCGCGCAGAGCCTCCTCATTTAACTCAGCGACGTAAGACCCGAGCGCGATCATGAAGCCGTTCATCTTGTAGCGCACGCGGTCCGGCTGGGCGTGGATCGTGGTCTTCACACGCTCCAATAGGCGTCGCAGGGCGGGGATGTCCAGTTCGGCGTCGTCCCTCACCGCGACCAGGCTCGACAGCGTCCCCCAGCCTACGACCTTGGCCTTCTCGTCTGAGGAATCAATCCACTCCAGCGCGAGGTCCCAACCGTGCGGGCCGTCCGCCGCCACCCAGGCGACCGTGAACTCGGCGACCACATCGCTGTTGGCTTTCTTCAGCCAGCCGCGCAGGTCGTCCTTGGTCATCCTGGATTCGTCGGCGATGAGCCCGGCCAAGTACATCGCGTCGTAGACGCCGGTGTCGAAGAGGTCCAGCGCGAGCCGGTAGTCCTTCTTGATCGCCTTCTCGTACTTCTTGAGCTCCTCGACCTTCACGCCGAAGAGGGGCCCGGTGACGCCGTGGTTGCGCAAGACGCGGCGGTAGCCCTCGGTTCCCAGGGGCTCGATCTCTGAGACGATTTGTTGTGCGGTCATGCTCGAAGTCTAGCCCAGTTCAGCTCTGATTCTATGTCAGTCAAAGTCTGAGCCTTCAAGCTTGAACCGGCACCTGGTTTGCGTTTCGATGCGGTACGCTTTTAGCACGCCGATGCCCGAGGCGGACCGAGGCCGACGGTCGCCTTGATCGAGCAAGAGGAGCACACGAACATGAAGCCCAAGAATACGATCTGTCTATGGTTCGACAAAGACGCGGTCGAGGCCGCGCGTTTCTATGCCGCCACTTTTCCGAATAGTCAGGTAACCGCGGTGCACGAGGCGCCCAGTGACTTTCCGGGCGGCAAGAAGGGCGATGTGCTCGTGGTGGAGTTCACCGTTCTTGGGATTCCATGTATCGGACTCAACGGCGGCCCGGCATTCAAGCACTCCGAAGCCTTTTCGTTCCAGGTCGCAACCGACGATCAAGAAGAGACCGATCGTTACTGGAATGCGATCGTCGGCAACGGCGGCGCGGAAAGCGAGTGCGGTTGGTGCAAGGATCGCTGGGGCCTTTCCTGGCAAATCACCCCTCGCGTGCTTACCGATGCTATGGCGGCCGGTGGCGATGAGGCAAAGCGCGCCTTCGAAGCGATGATGACGATGCAGAAGATCGGCGTCGCCGCCATCGAGGCCGCGCGTCGAGGCTAACAACACAAGCGGTCAGATGATCTTCCTGACCACCCACTGGCTCTTGACGATCTGACGCACTTGTTCGAAGCCCTCAGCCAAGAACATTTGCACGGTCCCCGCATGAAGAGAGGAGTTCGAGGTCTTCACCGCTACTACGTCGAAAGGTTAAGGCTCGACAATTCCGCCACCCAGACGGGCAATTTCGTCGAGTGCTGCGCGGAGTGCGAGCTTGGCCACACCACGCTTACGATTCCCCTTACCGACAAAGAAGCAAGGCAGACCCTTCTCACCCCGCGGCCACCTCTCGATAAGTTTATTCCGTGAGAGTCACGCCTTGCGTTTCAAGAGCAACTTTCTCATGGTCCCCGTGAGAATCTGTAGTCCAGAGCCACCAGCCAGCCCGCGAACAGAGAATACGAAGCTCTTTGAGCCCAAGGAAGCACCGAAGTATAGATTCCCGAATAGTAGATGGTCGCACTCGCGACAAACACCGCCAAACATCCGCATCCCGCTGTGAAGAAAAGGGACTCCCTGCCGACGTAGAGAGCGCGCGTGAGCGGGACAACGCCAATCAGAAAGAAAACGATCGAAATCGTTACCATCAGATCGTGCATGGGCGTGATCGTGAAAGCGGAGTAGACCATGGATCCGATGCCCCCGATTCTGATCAACTTGGCATCCTTTGAGAATTCGTCCGCGCGAGCAAGCCGGTCGAAAACCCAGGCGATGCTCACGCAGAAAATCAAAACGCCCGCGTCGGCAAAGTTGCGCGCGGCACCCGCTGGCCCCCTCAACAGGGTTGATACGTAATCTCGATTCCAGTCGAAGCCTGCCGGATACCGCGTCGTGGCTATCCATAAACACGACACCGAGACCAATATCCCCAGAATCGAAAGCAGCCTTCGTGACATCACCTTCTTGTTAACTACGGCCTATCCCCCGGGACGTTTAGTTGGAACCGAGATTTGCCGCCGGACGCGGGTCACTAGGGCCCAATCGGGCATGCTCGACCGGGCGAGTATGGGAGCGGCAGGCAGCGACAGAGGTTGGGACCCTTGACGAACGGGCGCGTCTGCTCCTTACTTGCCTCTGCTCTTCGTTCTCGCGGCCCGTCAGAAATGGACTTCCTGATCGTCCCAACATGTCTGTAGGTAATCGATCTGGCCCGCATGAAGCGTGGCATGCCAGCCCGCCAGGTTCATCAGTCGAGTCATAGGCATTGACCACCCGAGCCCGGAATCCAGGGAAGTTCCGATTGCTTCCTGCGTCAGGGAATCCAATGCGGCTATAACTTCATCTGGTGCCCTCCCGAAAAATGCGTTCCATCTCGGTGCGGGACGTTATCGCGACTTCCTCCGCGTTTCTTTCCGCCAACCACTCGACTAGGTTGTCCACCGCCGGCAGCATTCGGCCATCGATCATGCGAGCGAACCTTCCCGCATAAAGGGCGGTATGAGCGGCAATGCGGATTGCCGACTTCGCCGTTGGCGTCGGCGTCCAGGTCAACTTGTCGTCTGGCACGAACGAAAAGTTCCTCAGGAAATACTCCATCCCCTCCACCGCGCTCTCTTTACACGACGCAACCAGGCTTTCCATTTTGGTGTCTTTCCTCATCATTCCGATTCTGTTGCAATTCTGCTGCGCGGCCGAGCGACTGCGTAACCGTATTGATGCAGCAGCACCATACCTCTCCTGGCACGTACCAAGCGAATCAGTGAAACGGTCGCACCTCGACTGGCGCGCGACAGGCGACGACGGCCTTGCGCCCCCACTCCAGCGCCTCGTCCATATCAGCGCATTCCAGAACCCAGAAACCGCCCACGTGCTCCTTGGTCTCCAGATACGACCCGTCGGTGATGAGCACCTTACCATTGAGCTGCGCTCGTAGCGACTTCGCGCTGCTTGCGGGGTGCAGTCCGCCAACGAAAACACGGACACCAGCAGCCACCATCTCGTCGTTAAGCACGTCGATATCGCGGTGCATCGCTTCGTCCTCTGCGAGTGAAGGATCGTAATCGTCGGGGTGATGAATCGCAACCAGATACTTCATGACTTCTCCTGTAAGTGCCTTCGGGCGTGCCGGTTGCCCAACCTTCACTATATGACGAACGGCCGGACCGGATTTCGAAGTAGGCGCGTGTCGGCAGTGTATGCTCGTGCGATGTCGTCCCGAGAGTATGCACAATGATTTTGGCAACTTGCCTTCTCGCCGCCGTAGGGTTGGGGCAAGCGAGACCCGAGCCGTTCACTTTTCTCCTCTATCCCAGCGACGTGGTGGGTTTCAAGGACTGCCCTCAGGCGTTCCAACTCACCTACGACGGCGCCTTGAACAACGGTTTCGGCGAGTTCCAACTCCTGGCCGGCCGAGACCCCAAACCGATCGACGTCCGCTCGAAGACGCTGCTTCAGGGCTCGCTCCCGATTCCGATGTTCGACTTCGAACGAGACGGCGTTTCTTTTCATGTCCAGCTCTGGGCCGCACCCAAGGATTTGGATCCGCGGGAAAACCTGATCGCCTATGTCCAGGTCACAGCAAAAAACCGAGGAGTCGAAAAAGCATCCACCAAACTTGTGGCCCAATTCGTAAACCGAGGTCCACGTTGGAGGGCGGAGATGCCTTGCCGCGAGTGGTATCGGGACCGGTTTATGGACAAGGATCGATGGGGTAGTTCATCCAGCTCCGACGTCTCGAGCGGCCAGGTTTGGAAGTCCGACCACCTCGTGTTCGTGGAACGCTCCCCCTCGCCCGTGCCATCCCACTTCGCCGGGCCAGGGTTGGGTTACGACATCGTCCTAGAGCCTGGCCGGCAGACGGAATTATCGTTCAGCGTTCCTTTTGTTCCGGTGGACCGAAAGAAGAGCGATCAGGTACGGGCGGTGGTGGAGACTTACCCGGGGGTCAAGCTGAATCAGGTCGTCAAGTTCTGGCAAAAAATATTCAACGAGGCGACTCAGATCGAGCTTCCCGAGGCGAAGGTCACCGATACGGTTAAAGCGAGCTTGGCTTACATCCTCATCGCGCGCGACGTGCTCGAGGACGGCAAGAGCTTTATGCCCACCGTGAACAAGTTCCAATACCACACGTTCTATTTCCGGGACGGCGCGTTCACCACCCACGCGTTCGATCTCATGAACCTGCCTGAAGTTGCCCGTGGATGCGTTCAGTATTACTTCGAGACCAACCCCGACGGCTCCGCGCGCGACCTGAAGCGAAGCGGCGAGGACGATTGGGGCCAGTCGCTTTGGGCGGTGGGGGCGCACTTCCGCGCGACGAACGATCTGGCGTTCGCACGGTACGCATACCCAGTGCTCGCGCCTCATATGAAGTATTTCCAGGAGAAGATCGCCTCGGACCCGCTGAACCTGTGGCCGATGTTGGGCCCGTACGATGCCGAGCTTTTGACCGGCCACTACACCAGCCACAGCTTTTGGATTCTCCTGGGGCTCCGCGAGGCGATCAACCTCGCCAATGCCACGGGGCACGAGCAGGACGCGGCCCTTTGGCAGGGCTGGCACGACGCCTACCGCAAGCGGTTCATGGCCCAGCTTGCCAAGGTGACAGCCCTGAGCGGCGGCTACATCCCGCCGGGGATCGACCGGCCCGAGGACGGGCGGGACTGGGAGAACGCGACCGCCGGCCTCTATCCGTTCGGAGTGATCGACAAAAACGACCCGCGGGTGGCGACAACCCTGCGGACGATTCGCGAATACAAGTGGCGCGAGGGCATCTCCACCTGGGGCACGAACGCGTGGGTGATCAAGACTCGCGGACAGGCAGGGATCGAGGTTGATCCCGGCACTCTCCATCACTACGAGACCTACAATGTCACCGAAACCGAACTTGCCTGCGGGATGCAAAGGGACGTGCTGGAGGACCTGTATAGCGTTTTGGCCCACACCTCGGCCACCCATGCGGGCTTCGAGATGGGCACCGCGCCATGGGGCGAGCGCGACGTGGCGGGCAACTACCCGCCACACGGCTGGTTCGCGGCGCGAACTATCGAACTGGTCCGAAACATGCTCGTGCGCGAAGAAGGCGACGCGTTGCACCTAGCCTCCTGCCTCTCGCCGCAATGGGTGGGAGCGGGCCAGGTCATCCGCCTCACCCATGCGCCAACGACCTTCGGATCGGTGTCCTACGTGATGCGCTCGCGCAAGGATGGGGCGGACATCGATTTGGCGGCGAAATGGCGTCAAGCCCCCAAATCCCTGTTCCTCCACGTTCCCTTCTTCGTCAAATTGGATTCGGCGATGGTGGATCGCCAGCGGGTTGCGGCAAAAGGCGAGATGATCTCAATCTCCCCGCACGCATCGCATATCAACCTCAACTGGCATTGGACGGAACATCCGGACCTCAACTATGACCGGGCGGTCGAGCTCTGGAAGGAAAAGGACAAGGCTCGCGGCGCAAACATGAACCTCAGCTTCCTCTTCCCGCATCCGGTGGCGCCGAAGCTGGACACGGACCTCAGAGCCTTCGTGAGCGAGACGCAAATACGGCTACTGAGCAATAGCGGTAAGGGCGTGATTCGGTTCACGATGGATGGCTCGGATCCCAAGCCAACCTCGACGCAATACGCCGTGCCGATCAAGGTGAGCAAGACGACTTTGATCAAGGCGGCATGTTTCTGGCCCGATGGACGGTTCAGCGAGCCGCTTTTGGCCAAGTTGGAGTTCGGCTTTGCCGATATACCGGTTTCGACCCGGCCCTCCGTCCCTGGCGTCGTGTGCGATTTCTTTCCCGGCAAGTTCGCGACTGTCCCGGACTTCAGCCAGCTCACGCCGACGCGGACGATGGTCGTTAGCAAGTTCGGCCTCGACGAGGTGAATCCGAAGGAGGAATTCTATGCCCTGCGCTTCACGGGCGTGATCGAAATCCCGAAGGACGGGGTCTATCGGTTCTGGACCGGCTCCGACGATGGCAGCCGATTGTGGATCGGCAAGCGTCTGGTGGTGGACAGCGACGGCCTCCATGCCTATACGGAAGTCCACGGCGATATCGCGCTCAGGAAAGGGAAATACACAATAACTGTCGGGTACTTCGAGGCTGGCGGGGGACACATTTTGAGGGTGTTTTGGGCGGCCCCGGGGTTTGAGAAGCAGGAGATTCCAGCGGCGAGTTTGGGGCACTGAGGCACAGCCGACGGTATTCGCATGGCACTACTTATGCTCCAATCTGGACCATCGGTTACGACTGGTACTGTTCCTCGCTGACCTTCTCCATCCAATCAACCATCTTGCCATTAAGCTGCTCTTGAATCGCAATGTGAGTCAGGGCCGTGGTTGCAGTGGCTCCGTGCCAATGCTTCTCCCCCGGGGGGAACCAGACGACGTCTCCCGGCCGGATATCTTCCCTGTCAGCACCTTGGCGTTGCACCCAACCCATTCCCGAGACCACGATCAGCGTCTGACCCAATGGGTGGGTGTGCCAAGCCGTCCGTGCGCCTGGTTCGAAGGTTACACACGCGCCGGCGACGCGTGCAGGATCGGGTGCTGCAAAGAGTGGGTCGATCCGAACTTCGCCAGTGAACCAGTCTTCCGGTCCTTTGCCAGATGGTCGAGTTCCATTTCGAGTAATTTCCATACCATTGTCCTTTGTTCCAATTCGCATGCGGGAAGCGAGCTTCTTGCACAAACAGCCCTCAGTTGGCTGTGATCTCGGCCCGATACACCTTCTCCGCCCATCCGATGCTTTAATCTCTTCGATAATGGCCGATATCGAATCTTCTCCCTGACCAAGAGTGGCTATGCCATCATCCACGATTTGTTCACTGAGCCGAACCTTCCCTTCCTCAGATTGGCCAGGACAGAGCCTTACGATGATTTGGCATGCCCTTTCTCCTCTTAGGTATGGCTTCTGGATAGAACTACGTTCCAAAGTGCGAGCAAATGGCTGGACGTAAGCGCACCCCATACGTTGCCGAAGCAGCTTGACAACCTCTGGCTTACGGCAATTAATGGCGCGATGGAGCGGTGTACAACCTTTGGTGTCGCGGGCATCGAGAGCCGCACCTAAATCCAGCAACGCCTGAGCGACTCCAAGGTGGCCCCGTCTCGCCGCCATATGCAGGGGAGTAGCGCGGGTTACGCCGCCGCAATGGTTCACTTCGGCGCCGGCGTCAACCAACATCCGCACAATCTCCGGCCCGGTATCTGCCGCGCACTCATTTGCAAGTCGGTAAAGCGGGGTGTGGTTTCCCGCATCCAACACGTTGGGGTCGGCTCCTATGCGGAGCAGTAACGCCACAATTTTGGGACATCCGGCACCTGCCGCATAGTGCAACAAGGTTCTGCCGGCATGGTGATGAAATCCGAGCGCCGGGTTTTGATCGATCGCCTCGATAACGGCCTTGATAAGGGCGGGTCCGCGGGTTTGCAGCATCCTCGACAAGACCCCGACGAAGAGCGAGGGCCTAGCGGCAAATTCGCCAAATCTTTGCAGAACCTCACCATCTCGCCCGGCCAGGATGTTGGCGACGAGGATGTCCAAGGTTTTCGCCAGGTCCCATCGCTCGGCTAATTCGGGTTCTTTCACCGGCTCGCTATTGCGGCCCAGAACATAATTCGAGCTGCTTACAAAGAATTGAAGCAATGCGTCTTGGGTCTCCTTTTTGAGTTGAGATGACCGCAGCGCGGCCTCCATCTGCTTTAGCCATGCGGCCCGCTGCGACTCCATGATCTGGAAACGTGCGTGAGACTCGCGCAGGCTCAGCCACCAGCGATGTTGCGTCATCTGGTCGTCTCCGCCCAAGAGCTGAACGAGGAACGCGGAAAACTCCTCCGTCGCGCATCGTAGCGACTTGCCGGGAAATAGAGGCCGCAGCTCGGGGTCGTCCGCGACGCGAGCGTAAAACGCCGCCGAGAGTCTTCGGCAACCTGCTTCGCCGTCCAGGGCGTCGATCATTCGCCCCCGCTCCTTCACTGCCCTCTCCTAGAGTTCGTCAAATCTAGTTCGCACCATTCTCAGTGTCCTTCTCACGCATCTCTTCGGTGCTGAGCGATTCTATCCGAATACGATGGCTCGCCCACTGACGCTCTCCCTTTGCCCTGGCCTCACGTCTTCAGGCCAACTGAGCCCGCCGCGATCTCACGAGTTCATAAACCGTCCAGGACGGAGTACCAGCCCACTTTGAACCAAAATCTGACCCGACACCGTACGGGATTCGAACTTTCGAGCGTATTTGCGAGCTGTTCTCGAAAGGACGGTCCTAGGTCTCCAGAGCATACTAAGGTTCCTTTTCAGCTCGGCCTTTGCGGAGAGTCTTAGTCAAGCGGTCCGTACGCCGAAATTCCATATCGCAAATCGTCTCGTCATTTGCTGTGACCAAAATAAACGCATGCGTCAGCCAACTGGCCGAGGGTCAGCTTGCTGCCCTTGAAAATGCTCACGGGATGCCGAGGGTCGCGGGCGTTCAGCAACGGTCCAGCAAACTCTTCAGCCGTAAAATCCCGGAACGGCAAGCGTTGGAGGGACACCAGGACCGGACGTACATGCGTCTTTAGAGCACGGTCGAACTTTCGATAGTCTGGATTAAAGACCTCGGGCGAAAACTGCCAACGATAGCCCACTGGAAGCACCGTGAAGGTTCGGCCAGGATAATCCTTATCCAGCATCCTCACGATTCCGATGTCTTCACCCATGCTGGAAAGGTAATCCTTGGGTGCGGCTCGATAGAAGTGAGCGGCGCCATAAATGACCAAGGCCTTAGCATGCCTCTGAAGCACCTGCTTCTTCAGAACGGCGACGGCGGCGATCTCACGGCTACGATTGTCTCCTGGTCCGGGATCACCGCCAAAGACGCGGATTCGCAAATTATCGGGCAGTTTCGAATTGACGTCGCGGACGGCTGCGAAAAAGTCTGCGCAGATCGGATCTTCCCAGACTCCGTTTGCGGCTTGAGTCGTGGTCTTCCAGACCTTAGCCAATTGGGCTCCGGATACATTCTCGCCTCGAATATAACGGTCCAGGGTCGCCTGCTCTGTGGTGCTTGCGAACTCCACCACGATGGACCGCACTTTCTTTGCGAAGTCGGGATGACGAACCAGGGCGATTCGCAGATCGGAATCCGGTTTCCGCTGGTGCGCTTCGCCTAATGCGACTATATCGACATGATCGAATGCAAAAATCAGTGTCCGGACAATCCCCTCAATCCCGGGGGATTCGTCGGGTAAGCGCACTTTCGGCAGCTGGCCGGGAAGATTGCCAGATAGCAAGAGCGCAAACAGCCAGGCTTTCATCATCACAGTTTACATTCCGGAACTGAAGTGCACTGGTGGCTTCGCAGGGCGGCCGAACTCGCTCACCGCGCCCGCTCCAAGTCAAGCTGCTACAATCTCACGAGTTCGTAAACCGTCCAGGATCGAGTACCACTTCCTGCCCGACGACGGGCTCGCAAAGGTATATTTATCTGAATGGGGGATCAGAACAAAGTGGCGCACGACCCCACAGGGAATCCCGATTTTGAGCGGCTTGAGAGTGAACTAGAAGCATTCGAGCTCATGACTGCTGGTTACGTCGTAAGCATCGTCCGAGCTGCCAGTCAAATCCCCGATGACAAGTGGAACTGGAGCTTCTCCGAGCGGACTCCGTCTCCGAGAGAGATTTGCGAACATGCCTTCGCCTGGCTATGGTGCGACCGTCAGCAGCTGACCGTGCTGGATCGCGATCTCCACCGCCCCACTCCCGACATGCCGCGAGACCGCACAGATATGATCCGCCTTCTGCAAGACGAAGGAATAGAGTGGCGACGCCTTGTAAGGTCGCTTACGCCAGAGCTGCTTCACGAAGAGCGAGAGACGTGGAATGGTGAAAGGCGTTTAGTGCGTTCATTCCTATTCCACATGGGCCAGCATGTGATCTACAAGGCCGGGCAGATTTGGATGCTCGTCTTCGAACTTGGACTCGATGGATTCGGGCCATACGACGCTCCGTATCCAAACCGCATCTATGGATTCACTGACGCGGCGCCTTGGCCGGCGGCACGATCCTAGTATCAGCCGTACGGCCTCACGCCACTGCCAGCGTCAAGAGGTCGTGAACCGTCCAGGGATCATGGTATCCAAGTTCAGGTCTCAGACCAGCATCTGACAAAGCAAACATGCAGGACACTTTGATTTCAATGGTTCTGCCGACGACCGATGCCGACCATCTGCTCCGATGCATTCGGACTCAGAGCGACCCCATCGCGCGGCCTTATCACGACGTTGACTTGGTCGCCCATGAACTGCTATTTGGGACATGTACAAATCCATCGTCAAGCTGCGGCAGACGTCGTCCCAATGCACCCAGGTTGGGTAACTTTCCGATCGTGGCGGGGGAATCCGCCATACTTGCCTCGCATGGTCATGGGTCGAGTGCTGGGAGTGACTTTGGCCGCATCTATCGCCACGGCGACAGCGGCTTGCAGCGGCCCGCACGTCCAAGAGATCATCCGAGGTTCGATCCTCACCTCCCAGTTGACTGTTGGATTGCAGCTTGTCATGGGTATTGGGATGGGGATTCTCTTCCACGCCGTCCAGAAAGGTCCTGGGCATCCCGCACTGGCTATCTTGATGCTTGTCATTAATCCGTACTGGTGGATGAACCCTTTGGCCGGCGACTGCGGCTTCATGATGGCTTCTGGCTCGATCGGGGTTACAGCCCTCTCCGGCTGCTTGTTGGTTTGGCAGATCTACCTTTGGCGCAGGCGGCGATAATGACGGCGGCCCGGCAATTGGGTCGATTCACGTAGCATTTCTGCACTCCGCCAGCCGGACGGTCGGCGCGACGTTGCCGGGCTAAAAATCTCTCCGGGTGCCGTAACTCCCGGGTGATCTTCTCCTTGAGTCCTGGCATTGGAATCCAGTCGAAAGCACCGGCAGGGACTTTGACGCTGAAGCGCAAGTTCTCGAATCGGTAGTGCATCTTCGTGTCGCCAAATACCTGATCCCAGCCCAATATCCGCTTCGTCGCACGGTCGACAAAAAAGACCATCCGATCGTCTCGATCGAAGCTCTCGAAATGAATGGCCTTGGCTGCGCATATTCGTCCGTCGACTTTCTGCATTCGGAACTCGGTCTTCTTTTCGATGTAGGGAGCAGTGGCGCCCGTCGGAAAACCGAAGAATGCATCTAGCGCGTAGGGCGCGCCAAAGCCGAATCCCTTGGACACATCCCGCTTGAAATACTCCTTCTCCGCAACCAAATGGTTGAATTGGACTTTCCCGTTGCAGTAGATGTTGATCTGACCGTCGATGACGCGGAATGATTTCGGCTTCTGCAGCAGAAACGTCGACTTGAATGGCCCCTGACCCCTCCCCCTGCCAATGAGATCGCCACTTGCCGACTGGCAAGCCTTCAGCTCCCGCTCGAACCGGGTGTAAATGTTTCTCGCCTCATCGCTCATAAAGATCATTCCAACTGTCAGTGCATGTAGAACCATCAGATCACCACCCAACGTCGATTACACCCCAGTGAGCGCCACCATCAAATACCGTCCCGCATGGGGTATCAACCTCTAATCCGTGACCCAAATGACCGATGCCGACCAACCGATTCGATGCACCTGGGCCGAGAGCGACCCCATCATGCGGGCTTATCACGACGACGAATGGGGCGTACCCGAGCGCGACAGCCGGGCGCTATGGGAAAAGCTGGTCATCGATGGATTCCAGGCCGGTCTTTCCTGGTCGATCGTCCTCAAAAGGCGCGAGGGTTTCCGCCGAGCGTTTCAAGGCTTCGATCCGAAGGTCGTGGCAAAGTTCGATTCGGCCGATGTAGACCGCCTCCTCGATGATACGGGAATTATCCGATCGCGAGCCAAGATCGAAGCGGCGATCGGCAATGCGCGCGCTTATTTGGCTATGGAGGCCGCCGGGGAGGACTTCTCGACCTTCGTCTGGACCATGGCGGGCGGGGCGCCGATTTTGCACCCCGGAGGCGACATTCCCGCCAAGACTTCCCTGTCGGAAGAGATCTCCACCGCTTTGAAGAAAAGGGGATTCAAGTTTGTCGGACCGGTCATCGTGTACGCGTGGATGCAGGCGTGTGGCATCGTGAACGATCACGCTATTGGTTGCTTCCGGCGCTAGGCCGTCATACTTTTTTTGACCTCATGCGCGATCCACTTTGGTAGTCACCACAAACCGAGGAAGGGCTTCAGTCGGTCCTTAGTGCCATTGAGGACCGGCAACGGCAAGGTGACGAACGGGGTTACGGACGGGCGCTGCTCGTTCTCGCCCATCTTGTGAAATGGGTTCGATCTGATAATCACGAACCGCCGTTCGCGCGCGCAGCCACTCCAAGCAACAAAGCCCTCGAAGTCCTGCGGCGTTGTGGCGACAAGCATGACCTGATCGATGCACTGGGGGCCGCTTCCGTGTCGCAAGAGCCCGCCAAGGGTGCGGCCATGCTTGAGGAAGCAATGAGCTTAGCCGTCGACCTCGGCGATGACGAGGCGCGGGCGAGCGTTCTTGCCCGCATGTCTTCTCGGATGGCGTTTACCGATCGCGCGCAAGCAGTTCGATTATCGAGGGAGGCATTGGAAGTCTATCGGCGTCTTGGCAATGTTCGAGGTCAGGCCCAATGCTTGTTCAGCTTGGCGATCCAAGAAGATTCTCCGGAGCTGAAGAAAGAAGCCGCTCTCGAATCGGCGGCGCTCAATCGTTCTCTCGGCAAATACGCGGACGCCGCCAGGGCCATGAGCCTCGCAGTCATGTACGGAGAAGAGCTCCAAGGGCTTGTTGCTCAGGAAGAATTGCTGTTGCAAGGTTTGGCCGATGCTCAGGCGAGCAATACAATGAGCCTCGAATCCCACTGCTACGCTCAACTTGCGAAAGTAGCGGTATTGAAAGGTGACACGGAGGCGGCCGAGCGATACCAGCGTTGGCACAACGAGCTGGAATCCGCCGACGGTCTCACTCCAAGACAGCGAAAAAACAACGACCGACGCATGATGAAGGACGTCTTGCAATTGGCTCGAAAGACCAAGAATAACCAGGCAATCGAATTGTTTAAGGAAATGATTGCGAAGACGCGCAAGCCCGACGCGTAATTAAACGTGGATGCGGCAATCACTGGCCTTGCATGAAGAAGCATTGGGGCGTCTCGCTCGCAGCCTTCCCCCGCCCGGCGAGGACGTTAGCCAGCAAGCTCGATCGGTACTGATCCACCTCGTCCGGAGCATTAACACCAAGGTCCCCGAAGCACCCATAATCGATCAAGATCCGTCAACCTGCCCGAACTGCGGCGTCCATATCCAGTCGGCCCGTAGCCCCTACTGTAGCGCTCGGTGCCGTGAAGTGGCAGGCTTCATCCGCCGATTTCGTAGCGGCCTAGAGGATGGTTCGATCTTCGACGAAGAGAGACAAGTGGCCCTTGGGCAAGCAATGTGGCATCTCCTAGGAGGAGGCCGCCCATTGCGAGAGCATCTGATATTGGAGAGGACTCGGGCTCAGGTCATGAAGCGAGACGAAGGTCGGTGCCAGGTGTGCGGCGCGGCTGCCACCACGATCGACCACACCGGCAGCGGGTGAAACCGGCCGATCAACTTGCGCGCAGTTTGCGAGCAATGCAGCCAGACGAAATCTTTTGGAGACCCGACCTTCCTCGCCCAGCCCGAGGTAGCCAAGATGCTCGATGAATTCGCCGCCCGCGTTGGCAATCTCACAGCGATTCGATGCTGCGACGACGCCGACACCTGGAACTGGCGAGAGTATTTGGCGCGTCGCCCATAGTATTCTCGTCGTCGTGCCGCGCAAGCCTTGGTACCGGGTTCTCTATGTTCAAGTACTCATCGCCGTCGCGCTTGGCATCATCGTCGGCGCCCTCGACCCCGATCTGGCCAAGTCCCTCAAGCCCTTAGGCGATGGGTTTGTCAAGCTCGTCAAGATGATGATCGCGCCCATCATCTTTTGCACGGTCGTCCACGGAATCGCGTCCATGGGCGACCTGAAGAAGCTTGGCCGGATCGGCGCCAAAACCCTCCTTTATTTCGAAGTCGTTTCCACCCTTGCCCTGATCATTGGACTGGTAGTAGTGAACGTCCTCAAGCCGGGGGTGGGATTTACACCGGCGGGCCAGAGTTATCACTCTGCTGGGAGGGCGCTCGAGGCTAGTCACGGTTTTGCCGACAAAGCCCACGCCTTGACCACCAGCGATTTCATTCTCAAGATCATCCCTGACACGTTCTTTAGCGCATTTGTCTCCGGCGAGCTCTTGCAGGTATTGCTGGTGGCGATCCTCGCCGCTTTCGCCATCACCGCCATGGGCGAGCGCGGCAAGCCACTGCTTCATATCGTGGAATACGGATCGGAAGCATTCTTTGCCGTGATGCGAATTCTCGCAAGGCTCGCCCCCGTCGGCGCGTTCGGGGCGATGGCCTTCACCGTCGGAAGCTACGGAATCGGAGCGCTCGGCAAGCTGGGGGTGCTGATGGCGGGGTTCTACGTCACCTCCGCTCTGTTCGTGATCGTCGTGCTCGGCCTCATCGCTCGATATTGGGGCTTCTCGATCTTTCGATTCATGGCGTTCATCAAGGATGAGATGCTGCTCGTTCTAGGCACCAGCTCTTCCGAGACCGCCCTGCCCGGCATGATTGACAAAATGCAGCGCCTCGGCTGCTCCCGCTCCACCGTCGGGCTCGTGATTCCCACCGGATACAGCTTCAATCTCGACGGCACCAATATCTATATGGCAATGGCCGCTATCTTTTTGGCCCAGGCCACCAATACGCCTCTCGACCTCGGCCATCAGATCGGCTTGCTCCTCATCGCGATGATCACCTCCAAAGGCGCGAGCGGGGTCACTGGGGCCGGATTCATTACCCTCGCCGCCACCCTCCAAGCCGCGCCTGGAATTCCAATTGAATCGCTCGCCATCCTCGTCGGGATCGACCGCTTCATGAGCGAGTGCCGAGCGCTGACCAATCTGGTGGGCAACGGTGTCGCCACCGTCGTCATCAGCCGATGGGAGAAGGAAATTACGGCCGCCGAGTTGAGTACGAATCTACAGCCGATGTAAGCGTTGCGGCACGTACGTCCGATAAGTGTAGTCCAGCCCTCTCGCAGCTAGGTTCGAATGGTCCTTTTTCCTAATGTTCCTTTCCTACTAAGCGTGTTTTCTTCGCCGGCTCCTGAAATCTTTCGCTTCGCGCTTAACTATAAAGTCCGGCAAAGGTCGCTTTCGTCAACCATTAGCGAGCCCAATGAGCAAAAACGGTCGAACGTATCACTTTTGAGCAGTTTTCCTCACCCGATCAACCACTTCGTCTGGTCCACAAAACTCCGCCAAGTATTAGTAAACACCGGTCCCGCGGGTCGGATCTGGATTTGGCTCTGCACGTTGCGCGTGCCTGATTCCAAGTTGGCGCTCGAGCCGTTGACGGTTACCGTGGTGTCGCTGGTAGACGCCGCGCGGATGTCGGCATTTACGAACCGGCCTTGCGCGTAGTCGTATAGATCGATGAGCTGGTTGAGGCCGGTGATCGAGACCTTGTTCTCGACCACGAACTGGAACGTCACCGGCGTTTGCAGAGGTGACTGGCCCGAGACACGAAGCATGATCGGAGACTCGGTTCTTAATGCGGTGACGCCGTTTCGTGCCACAAGATAGTTATCGTCCGAATTCAGCAGGCTGGCAAGATCGCCCGACTCGAGGACTCCTCGAAACACGGTGAACGACGTCGGAGGCACATTGGCGGGCAGAACCCACATCAGCGCTTCGTAGCGTCCGAGCATGTCGTTGTGGGCGTATCCCACTACGTAAATCACGTCGGTTGCATCCTGCCAGATGCTGCTGCCAACGGAATCGCTGTAACTCAGGGGCATAAACGCGTGCAGGTCAACCCACGAGGCCGCGGTACCTCTCCAAAAGCTTGCTCGACTTACGCCTCCGACAGTCGCATTGCCCACTTGCTGGCCACGGTAGACGCCGTAGACCCGCGACATCGTAGCGCCGGCCGGGGCTAGGTCAACCCATGAGGCTGCGGTGCCGCTCCACATGCTGGCGTGAAATACGCCACCGAGTAGGGCCGTGCCCACCTGATGTCCACCGTCAACAGCTAAGGCTTGCGATTGAGTCGCACCTGCGGGGGCAAGATCTACCCAAGATGCTGCAGTACCGGTCCACATGCTTGCGCGATCAATTCCGCCCACGCGGCTGATGCCAACTTG